>NZ_LJFZ01000003.1:0-20143 GCF_001420875.1 Frankia sp. AvcI1
GACCGGTGGTGGCAACGGAGCGGGTGGTGATGGGACCGGTGGCGGTGACGGGGTGGGTGGTGACGGGAGCGGTGGTGGCGACGGGGTGGGTCGCGGGGGGGTGGGTCGCGGCGAGGTAGGTGATGGCGGGGTGGGTCGCGGCGGGGTGGGTCGCGACGGAGTGGGTGGTGGGGTTGGCGGCGGCCCGGGGGGCGCCAACCGGGTCACGTCGTGATCCTCGGGGACGGGTCCGCGACTCTCGGGGTTGCGGTCGCGATTCTCGGCGTCCTGCGCGCCGGGCCCTCGGGGATCAGGTTTCGGCGTCTCGATCGTCAGGGGCGTGATCGGCGGGGGATCGATGATCGGCGGATCGGGCGGTGGGGGATCGGGCGGCGGGGGCGTGATCGTCGGCGGATCGGGCGGCGTTCTTTCGTCGCCGGGGGTCGCGGGCTGGGAGAACCGGCGGGAGAGCAGGCGGACGAGCTCGCCGGCCGCCGGGCGCCGGGCGGGATCCTTCGCCAGGCAGCGGGAGACCGCGTCGAGCAACCGGTCGGGGGTGCCGTCAAGATCCGGTTCGGCCGCCCCGATCCGCAGCGCGACGATCTCCTGGGTCTCACCGCGGAACGGGCGGCGCCCGGTCGCGGCGAACACCACGCAGCAGGCCCAGGCGAAGATGTCCGCGGCGGGGCCCGCGATCTGCCCGTCGAGCTGCTCGGGGGACATCCAGGCGATCGTGCCGACCAGCTCGCCGGCCTGGGTATAGCCGGTGTACTCGGCGGAGCGGGCGACGCCGAAGTCGATGACCTTCGGTCCCGTCCAGGACATCACGATGTTCGCCGGCTTCAGGTCGCGGTGCACCACCCCGGCGTCGTGGATGGCCTCCAGCGCGGCCGCGAGCCCGATCGTGAGGTTGTCGAGATGCCGGTCGACGAGCGGCCCGTGCTCCAACACGGCGGCGTGCAACGTCGGNCCCGGCACGTACTCCGTCGCCAGCCAGGGACGCGAGCCCTCCACCTCGGCATTGATCACTCTGGCGACGGTGCTGGCCTGGACGTGCCGCGCGGCTGTGACCTCCGACCGGAACCGCGCGCGGAACTCCGGATCGCTGGCGTACGCCTCGTGCGGCACCTTCACCGCGACCGGCCGATCCTCGTCCGCNAACCCGAGGTAGACGACGCCCATGCCGCCGGCGCCGATGCGGTAGTGCAGGCGGTAGGGCCCCATTATCCGGGGATCGGTGTCGGTCAGTGGTCTCAGCACGGTGTGTCCTCTAGCCCCAGTCTCCGGCGGCCCCGCCTTCGGGCACCATGCGTGTGCGTGTGCGTGTGCCGGTCACGTCAGGTCGTGCCGCAGCTCGGTACCCNCCGGAATTCTCGAAGGTAGTATTCCGCGGCTGCCGGATGCAGCGGTATATAGCAGAAAAGTGGGCCTTCGTAAATGGACAGGGCGTCCGGGATACGCCGGTGGGCGGGGTTGGTGCCCCACAGCGCCGCCTCGTAGTCGCCCTGGTCCCGGTACAGCTCGGCGGTCGCCCGGCGGACCAGCGCCGGATCGGTGTCGGTGCGGGCGATCAGGCCGTTGGGAATCGTGACGGTCTGGATGGGGCGGATCCCCGCGTAGTCCGCGGGGCCCAGGCCGCCGGCGCCGAACACCTCACCGGCGTAGAAGTGCTCCCGGTTGCCGTAGAACGTGTTCCAGTCCTTCGTGATCGGGGCCCGGAACTCGGAAAGATCGAGCAGGCGCAGTCGGGCGCCGGCGCTGATGGCATTCCTGATCTGCCGGGTGCCCGCGCCACCCGCCCAGATGACCGCGTCCACCCGGCCGCCCGACAGCCGCCGCAGTGCGTCGTCGATGGACGAGTCGTCGAGGTCGGGGTGGCAGTTGGGCAGCCCGACGCGCAGCAGGACATCGCCGATCTGGCGGACACCGGAGCCCGGCTGGCCCGCCGCGATGGTCCGGTGACACAGGTCGNCCAGCCTGTCGACCCGCGGGTCGCCGGGCCCGAGCGGGTGGTCCCGGACGATCACGTGCAGCAGGTCGCGGTGCACCGGCCCCAGGGTGCGCAGGCCCGCCACCGGTTGACCGCCGCGGGTCGGGTCGAACTGGTTCACCCCCTCGGTGGCGTCCACGGTGGTGTTGAGCTGGGCGATTGCCAGCCCGCAGTGGGGCGGCTCGGGGGATTCCAGGTCGTAGATGTTCTGCGTCGAACCGGCCGTCTCCACCACGTCCACGTCGAAGTGTTCCGGCGCCGCCTCCAGCCGGGCACGGAGTACCCGGGCAAACTGGTTGTACGGGGAACCGACGCTGCCGGTGAAGATCTGCACGGATTTGCAGGCCGAGCGGCCGGTGGGCGGCCAGCCGTCCGCCGCCGAGGAACGCGCAGATGTCGTGGCGAGGACGACGGCGACGGCGACGGCGAGCACGACGACGCCGCCCGCGGCGGCGCGTTGGCGTCGGGTCAGACGTTGCGGCTGGCGGCCCGCCGGTTGATCCGTCGACACCGGGCGTCCTCCGCTCTGGACTGTTCGCCGCCGACAACCGTGGTCGCGGAATGCGGGAGATCGTAGAGGAAACCTCGTAGCGGGTTCCCGGCCGGGGCGGCGCGATTGTCCGTCCTTCGGTCAGCTTCTCGCCAAACCCTTCCCGGCGGCGATTCTTCTGCGTGCTCGGCTTGTCCGCTGGGCGACATCGGTGCGGTCGACATCGGTGCGGTCGACATCGGTGCGGTCGACATCGGTGCGGTCGACATCGGTGCGGTCGGCGTCGGTGCGGTCGGCGTCGGTGCGGGCGGTGCCCGCGGCGGGTCACCCGGCGGGCAACCACAGGTCGACCCCGCCGACGTGCCGGGGCGGGTGGCCGACGAGGCTGGCCAGCAGCGCGCGCAGCTCGGCCGGCCGGCGGGCCGGTCCCAGCACGACGGCGTCCGGCGACAGCCGGTCGTACGCGTCGCGGACCTGGGGTGATCCGGAGACGGCCGCCGCCGTCGTGATGCCGTTGTCGATGTCGATGAGGGCCGAGGTCAGGGCGTCGCCGGGGCCGTGGAACGAGGCTCGGCCGGTCGGNCCCGGCACGGTGCAGTAGCAGCCGGGCATGACGAAGCGGAAGTCCGCCTCGGCCTGCCACAGCATCGCCTGAGCCTGCTGGGGATGCGGGTAGGGGACGACGAGAGCGGTGGCGTCCGCCGGTATCTGCCGCACCCCGTCGCCGGTGAAGAACGGGGGGGTGTGGGCCGGGGTGGTGAGCAACGGAGCCGGCACGAGCATGGCCAACGCCCCCGCGGTCACCAGGGCGGCGCCCGATCGAGCGAGCCGGCCGCGCCATCCATCCGGCCCGCCGGCCCGCCACGATCGCCGCGACCGCCACGACCGGTCGTCGGCCTGATGCCGACCGCGTCCGCCGACGGGGCTGCCCAGGTCCGGGAACGTGCCGTCCGTGGGTGGGACACCCGCCGCGTCGGCCGCGCGCCGGCCTCGGTCCGCCAGCCGGTCCGCCAGCCGGTCCAGACCGACGGCCGTCACGGCGGCCACGCACAGCATCACGTACAGCGCGAACCGTGAGGGCAGGGCGTTGTGGAGCACGGGCACCCGCCCGAGCAGCAGCCAGGGCAGCGGGATCGCCGTGGTGCGACCGTCGACGTGCAGATGGTCGCCCAAGGAGAGGATCGCCATCACCAGGCCGACGGGGGCGAGGATGCCCACGAGCGGGTGGCGCCGCGCGCGGACCGCCGCGGCCAGGGCCAGCAGGATCAGGGGGACACCCAGGTAGCCGCCCACCTCGACGGNGTTGCCGGTGAAGCGCAGGCTGTGCCGCAGGGCGAGATCCGGGGCGATCTCCTGTAGCGGTGTCGGGGTGACGAAGCTCCACAGGTCGGTCACGGCGATGCCGGACGGTTGGATCGAGCCGTGGACCCGCTGCCCGCCGAAGAACTGCACGCCCAGCGGCCAGGCGAGTCCGACGGCGGCGACCAGCCCGGCCGTCGCGAGGCCGCGCAGCACGGGACCCAGCCGCTCGCGGACCACCGCGAGGTTGCGGGCGGCGAGGACCGCGAGCCCGACCGCCGCCGCCAGCGCCGTGGTCGCGAGGATCTCCTCGCCGACGAGGGCCTGAGCGGCGACCGCGAGCCCCAGCAGGATCCCCGTGCGTCGCGGGCTGCGGCCGCGGACGACCAGGTCGTCGAGCAGCAGCAGGACCAGCGGCGGGAACGGAGCGAACGCCAGGTGCAGGTGGCCGTAGGAGCTGCCGATCAGGTAGGGCCCGAAGCCGTAGAGCAGGCCGGCGAGGGTGGCGGGGCCGTCGCGGACCCAGNGGCGCAGTACCCAGAACAGGGCGAGGCCGCTGGCCACGGGGGCGATCGTCAGCAGCACCGTCAGCGTGGTCACGGGACCGCCGAGCAGCGTGATCGGCGCCGCGAGCAGGCCGAGCAGCACCACCGGCGTGCTCCAGAGGATGTTCGCGCCGGTGGGAGAGTTGAGGTGGTGGGTCAGGAACGGGTCGAGTCCGCTGCCGAGCGCGTGCGGCGTCCACCCGAGGAACCAGGAGAACAGGTAGGCGTCATTGCCGCCGTAGGTGACCTTCCCGAGATGGTGCCAACTCGCGCGGAAGATCCAGACGGACAGGGCCAGGTAGCCGAGCGCCACCGCGAGCGGCACCAGCCGCCGCCGGCTGCGGGCGTCCGCCGTGGAGAGGTGCCGCTGCCCGGCGGGCGTGACCGTCGGGTATGCGCCGGCGGCCGCGGACCGCGGGCTGCCGGCCTTCGGAGCTCCCCTGGGTGGGGTTCCGGTACTGCTGATCTCGGAGCTGGTCACGACGGTACCCCCCTCGCGTGCCCCGCGGTCCGACGCGCTGCCCGCACACGTCGGGATGCGTGACGTTGCCGACGATATCCGCCCCGGCTACCTCCATTGGGAGCAAAGCGCACCGGATTCGGTGCGCAGTGTGACCGGCGTTGGTGGGAGTGGTCCCGCAGGAGATACCCGTTAGTGGGAGCGTCCCGACCGGCTGGCGGCACATCGGCCGCGGTGGCGCGTTATCTGACCGGATTCACCCGGCTATCTGATCGATGCCCGTCGCCTCGGACCCGGACGGCGTCCACTCGGCGACGAGGGCGGAAAAAGTGCGATATCTCGCGACGGCGTAGCTGGTGGACACGACNCCGTGGCGGTCGAGCACGGCGACGGGATAGCCGCGTTCCGCGCGGTAACCCCGCTCGCCGATGATGATCCGGCCGCCCAGCCGGACCACGCCGACCACACAGGGCAGCGCGGTCCAGCGAGGCCTGCGCGCTGCGGCGAGGATCTCCGGGGTGCGCCAGGCGTACAGGCCACACAGGCAGTGTTCGTCCGGCACCCGGTGATCGTCCGGCACCCGCTGTTCGTCCGGCAGCCGGCGCTCGTGCGGCCGTCGGTGGTCGTCCGGCACCCGGTGGTGCGCCGGCGGCGGTTCGCCGGCGGCGACCGAATCGGGCCGTTTCGTCCGCAGGCAGCGAGCCTGGGTGATGCCGTCGGCCCGCCACAGGAGCATGCCCGGCGGAAACGGCGACCACGGCGTCCAGGCCGGGCGGAGCTGCCCCTGGCCGTCCACCGCCCACTGGCGCCAGCCGAGCAGGCTCACCCGGGCACCGGCTCCGGTTCCGGCGCGGGGGCAGCCGGGACGGCCGGGATCGTCAACGGCTCGGCATCGGGGAAGCTGATCGGCTCGTCCTCGACGATCCGTTCGGGTTTGCCCACATCACCCACCTGTCCACGGTGACCGCCGGGGCCTGCCGGCGTCAATGGCAACTCGGGACCGGGCGGCCCGCCGCATCGCGGCGTGAGGGTCGGTCTGGCCGCCCCGGACCGGTCGTCCGCTGGTCGGGGGGCCGCGGGGGCGCGGACGCCGGTTGTGCAGGATGGCGCGCCCCAGGGAACGCCGGCCGCGCCGGACGGCACCGACGGGTGTGTCGGGCTAGTCCGACACTGGTGTTCAATGTGGCCTTCGCATAGTCCTGTGGGGTGATGTCGTTGCTGGGCACGTCCGCGGNCGATCGGCTGCCCGATTCCGCGTCACCGAGTCCCGACCGCGCCGATACCGGCACGGCTCTCGCCGACGTCCCGGCCTCGGAGGTCGTTGCGGCTCCCGAGGCCGTCGCGTCGTTGGAGGTCGCTGCGTCGTCGGAGGTCGCTGTGGCTGCCGAGGTCGTCCGGGCTTCTGCGCGTTCCGCCGGGTCGGTCCCGGCGGCCGACCCGTTGGGGGACGGCCCGTACGAGATGGCCGCGACACTGCTGTGGGCCCGCGTGCTCGGGGTCGCCGCCACCGGCCCGCACGACGACGTCGTGGGAGCCCCCGGCGGGGAGGCGGCCGCGGGCGAGCTCGCGGCGATCCTGCGCGACGAGTTCGGGGTGGTCCTGGCGGCGTCGGAGATCGTGGCGGCCCGCACGCCGGCCGGGTTTGCCGCGATCTGGGCCGCCCAGCAGGGTGAGGCGGACCGCCATCCCACCGTGGTGCCACTGACCGCCGCCGCGCCCGGCAGCACCCCGCTGTTCTGCTTCCCCGAGGCCGGCGCACCCGNGATCGCCCTGCTGCCGTTCGCCCGGCACTTCGCCGCGCAACGCCGCGTCTACGGCCTGCAGGCGCACGCCCTCGAACAGCGTGGCATCCCGGACTGGTCGGTGGCGGCCGCGGCCCGCCGGCACGTGGCCGAGCTCCGCCTGCTGCAGCCGACCGGCCCGTACCTGCTGGTGGGGCACTCGTTCGGCGGTCTGATCGCACTCGAGGTCGCCCGGCTGCTGCGGCGGGCGGGCCACGAGGTGGGCCTGCTGGCGTTGATCGACACCTACCTGCCGGGCACCGCCCGGCTGACCCGCACCGGCGCGATCATCCCGACGAGCCAGTTGGAGGGCCGGCACCCGGACCGGCCGGCCGACATCCCGAGTTCGGCCGGCCCCGGGCCGCTCGCCGCCGACGAGGGCCCCGCGCTGAGCCCGCGGGTGGTGGCCGACCGGCTGCGGCAGCTCGTCGAGCTCCCGCTCGCCGGTGTCGTCCGCTTCCGCGGGACGCACCGCTACGACATCTTCCACAACCAGGGCCGCATCCTCACGATGACCTATCGCCCGCACACCTACGAGGGGCGCACGGTCGTCTGGCTCGCCGACGACCACGACGAGATCGAGGCCTGGCGCGGAGTGCTCACCGGTCCCGCGTCGCTGCGGCGCATTCCCGGGGACCACCGGGCGGTCCTGCGCCAGCCTCTGCTCGCCGAGGTGGTCGCCGGTCTGCGGGCGGAGCTCGCCGCCGTACCGGGCATCGACACCGCCGGCCACTGAGCGCCCGCCGAGGTGCTCGCTTCGGCTACGGTGATCCACGCCGGGGACGGGATCGCGCCGGGACGGTGTCCCACGGCGGCCGAGGTGTCCCACGGCGGCGAAGGTGACCCACGGCGGCGAAGGTGACCCACGGCGGCGAAGGTGACCCACGGCGGCGAAGGTGACCCACGGCGGCGAAGGTGACCCACGTCGCTCGCCTGGAGCCCACTATGGAAGCGGGGGCTCGGGTGTCGACGGAATCCGGGCCGGGATGGAGAGCTGATGAAGGTCCGGATCGGCATTGGCTTCGGCAGTGTGGCGCCGGCCGGGTTCGCGGCCCTGGTGGACCGGCTGGAGAAGCTCGAGATCGACTCGCTGTGGCTGTCCGAGCAGCTCTCCACCCCCGCCGTGGACCCGCTCGCCGGGATGGCCTTCGCCCTGGGCCGCACCAGCCGGCTGAAGGTCGGCACCGGGGTGTCGGTGCTGCCGGGCCGCAATCCGGTGCTGCTCGCCAAGCAGTTGGCCTCGCTGGCGCTGCTCGCCCCGCGCCGGGTGCTGCCGGTGCTCGGCCTTGCCCCGGGTCGGCCGGGCGACCGGCCCGCCTACCCGCTCCCGCCGGGGCGGACCGAGGCCCGGGCCGCGCCGACGGCGGGCCACGGCGAGTCGCGGGCCGCGGGGACACCGGGGACCGTGGGCCGCCGTGGCGAGGTGTTCGACGAGGCGCTGGAGGTGCTGCGCCGGCTGCTGCGCGAGCCACGGGTGACCTTCCACGGCCGGTTCTTCGACTTCACCGACGTCGGCATCGGGGAGCTGCCCACCCGACCGCT
Organism: Frankia sp. AvcI1; assembly: GCF_001420875.1. Classification (NCBI taxonomy): domain Bacteria; kingdom Bacillati; phylum Actinomycetota; class Actinomycetes; order Frankiales; family Frankiaceae; genus Frankia; species Frankia sp. AvcI1. The sequence goes on from NZ_LJFZ01000003.1 coordinate 8,087, forward strand.
GGACATCTGGCTCGGCGGCGCGGCCCCGGCCGCCCTGCGCCGGATCGGCCGCTTCGGCGACGGCTGGCTGGCAAGTCTGGTCAGCCCCGAGCAGGCGGCGGCCGGCATCACCGAGATCAACGCGGCCGCCGCGGCCGCGGGCCGGCGGATCGACGACGATCACTTCGGGCTGAGCCTGCGCGTCNCTTTCGCGCCACCATCCGCGGAATCGCTGGCGGCACTGCGGGGGCGCTACCCCGACGTCGATCCAGCGCGGCTCCTGCCGGTCGGGTGGGCCGCGGCGCGGGAGCTGATCGGCGAGTACCTCGCGGTGGGGGTGAGCAAGTTCGTCATCCATCCGATGACGACGCCGGACGGCTGGCCGAGCTTCCTCGATTCCTTCGCGGCCGAACTGATGCCACTGGAGAATCATCCGGAGAATTGAGGCCGCCGGAGAACTGACGCCGTCCCGAGGCCGCGACGTCATCCGGGGGTTGCGACGTCATCCGGGGACCGCGACATCATCCGGGGACCGCGACATCATCCGGGGACCGCGACATCATCCGGAAAATGCGACTCAGTCCGGAGAACGGACTCGGTACCGAGAACGCGAGACCGTCCGGAGGGCGGCGAGCCCGGAGAACCACGTCCGCGGAGAACCACGTCCACGGACGATCCGGGCTTGCCGGACAACCCGGGCGCCTCGTGGTCCGGCCGGCGGTTACCGGCCGGACTCCGATCGGCGGTACACGAACGGTTGACGGAGACGATCCTCCGGGCGCCGCATCACGTGTCGCGCTGCATCACGTGATGCTGAATCCGCCGTCCACCACGAGCGTCTGCCCGGTGACGAAACTGCCGGCGTCCGAGGCCAGGAAGAGCAACGCGGCGGTCAGTTCCGCCGGCTCCCCGAAGCGACCGTCCAGGACCCGCGTCAACTGCGTCTCTATGTAGCCGGGCCGGTACTCGTCCGTCATCTCGCTGCGGAAGAAGCCGGGGGCGAGAGCGTTCACCCGAATGCCCTGGCGACCGGTCCACTGCTGGGCCAGATCCCGGGTGAGCCCGATCAGTCCGGCCTTGCTGGCCGTGTAGGCGGCCTGTGGNAGCCCGGCGGTCGTCAGGCCCAGCACGCTGGAGATGTTGACGATGCTGCTGCCCGGCCGCATCACCCGGGCGGCGGCCTGCGCCATCCAGTAACAGCCGCTGAGGTTGACGTCCAGGACGGTGCGGAACTGCTCGGGCGTCTCCTTCAGGGCCGGCACGGCCGTCCCGATCCCGGCGTTGTTGACCAGCACGTCCACCCGGCCGAACGCCTCCATCGCGGCCGCCGCGACCCGCTCGGCGCCGGCCGGGTCGGCCACGTCGACGGCGACGGCCAGCGCCCGCCGGCCGGCCGCCTCCACCAGCTTCGCGGTGGCCTCGAGCCGTTCGACCCGCCGGGCGCCGAGGACCACGTCCGCGCCGGCCTCGGCGAGACCGCGGGCGAAGTCCACCCCGAGACCGGAGGACGCCCCGGTGACGATCGCGACGCGACCGTCCAGCCGGAACCGGTCCAACACCGACATCTGCAGCTCCTTTGCGCCGAGGTTGCCACCGCCGTGCCGGCGGCGGTCGTCACGCCATCCGTGGCCCGTCGGTGCGGACCCGCCGCGAACCGCCGGCGGACCCGGTCCCGCCATGGTGGAAGCGTCGCAGGTGAGGCCCACCGACGCGCCGGGAGTACCGGAGGTGATCGCCTGCGTCTCCTGGGTCACGACCGGCCGGTTCGGCCCACTGGTGGGAGCACTCCAGGGCCCATGGGTACCGCGAAGGTCTTCCCCTTTCCGGTCTCGCCCNCCACAATCAACCGGGAACGGTGAGCGGCTGACGGGTGGTGCGGATCCGGCATCTGGCGGTATTAGCCCGCCGGAGCGGCCGGCGTCGTGCCCAAACGCGATCCNGAACAGATGATCTGCGGGTAGAGGGGGTACTGACGATGAGTCGGTTACCCCGACATCGCAGGCCGTGAAGCGAGACAATCCCGTTCACACCGACAGTCGATCNACGACGCTGGGAAAGCCTCGCGGGAGGAAACGTGGAACGGGCAGAGCGAACGGAAGTCACTCCCCGGGTTCGGACCGAACGCCATGTGGTGGTCGGCGTTCGCTTCGGGGACCTGTCGGATATGGCTGATGTATTGCTGGCCGCCGACCTCGCCGCGCGGCTGGACGCCGATCTCGTGCTCATCGCGACGATGGATCGCTGGTCCCGCTGGGCGAGGTGGACCGCGGGGGTGTACTGCGCCTTCGGCGTCGAGACGGTCATGTGCGCCGCGCGGATCGCCGAGGAGGAGACCCGTGAGGAGCTCCAACGCCGGCTGCGTTCACTGCTCGACCTCGTCGGCGTCGACTGGAGCGTCCAGTGGGCCACCGGCTCCCCTCGGCGGGCCGCCGTGCGCTACACCCNCCGCCACCCTGACGCGATGGTGATCCTGCGCCCCGAGCGCGCCCGCTGAGCCGGCTCGGCACGCCGGTTCGGCACCTGAGCCCACCGCGGCGTCGGCGGCCCGGTCGCCGCCCACCGCTCACGTCCAGCACGGCGCCGGTCACGTAGGACGCCGCCGCCGTGCAGAGCCAGGCCACCGCGGCCGCCACCTCGTCGGCCCGGCCCGGCCGGCCCAGTGGCACGGTCGCGCCCAGCCGCCGCGCCCGATCCGGATCCCCGCCCGAGGCGTGGATCTCGGTGTCGATGTATCCCGGGCGAACGCCGTTCACCCGGATCCCCTCCGCGGCGACCTCCTGGGCGAGCCCCAGCNTCATCGTGTCGAGGGCCGCCTTGCTCGCCGCGTAGTCGACGTACGTCCCCGGGCTGCCGATGCGCGCGGCCGCGGAGGAGACGTTCACGATCGAGCCGCCCGGCCCGCCGTGGCGCGTCGACATCCGGCGCACCGCGGCCCCCGCGCACAGGAAGGCGGCGGTGATGTTGACGGTGAACATCGTGTGCAGCCGCGCGTGGTCCATCTCGTCGATCCTGGCCGCGGGGGCGACCACGCCCGCGTTGTTGACCAGGGCCGTCACCGGGCCGAGCCGGTCCGCGGCGGCGAACAGGTCGGTGACGGCGCTGGGGTGCGCGAGGTCGGCGGCGGCCGACGCCGCGGTGACGCCGAGGTCCCGGCACGCCCCCACCACCCGCTCGGCGGCGGCGGAGTCGCTGCGGTAACCCACGCAGACGTCCCAGCCGAGTCGGGCGAGCGCGACCGAGCAGGCCGCCCCGATGCCGCGGCCACCCCCCGTGACGACCGCCACGCCGCGCGTCCGCAGTTCCGACATGTCGATCACTCCTCGTGCTTGTCGATGGACTACCAGGCCCCGGCCGTCTGCTCGCCGCCCGACGAGGCCGTGGGAGGTCGGAAGTCTCGTGGTCCGGTAGTCCCCCCGCCGGACAGGGGAGCTACCACTACTGCGCCCGAGCGTGGAACATCCGACACTGACGGTGTCAAATCACGGTGGAGCCGTCACACGGCCCCTCTCCGGCGCGTCCCTCAGGTGGGTCGGTGTCGTGACGTGACCGGCTCCGTCGTGGCGCGATCGTTCCTGCGACAGATGTCTGACAGCGCATATCGCGTGGCGTGAACGCGGTTCGAAGGAGCACAGTCGTCATCGACACGGTGACCGGTGGGGTCGCGCCGGCCGATGGTCTGCCCGTAGCTGCGGGGCATACCGGGCGCTTCGCGATGGTTGTCGGTCTCGTGCGGGTGGCGGGTCCGGTGTGGCCGGGGGTTGGGCCGACCATCCACCGCGGATCGATCGGCGTGGCGCGTGTGGTGGCCGCGGGACGTTGGGAGGAACACCGATGAGCTGGGCCCCATCCACGGACTCGGCCGACGGCCGCCGTCCGGCGGTCAGCTCGCCCCTGGTCCGGCACGGTCTGGGGACGCTGGGCAGCCCGCCGCCGCGAACCTCCAGCGCGCCGTCCGACCAGCTCGGCGGGATCGACCCGGGCGCCCGCGCGCCGACGGGGCCGCTCGTCCGGGCGCGCCGGGTGGCCGGGGCGGTGGCCTACGCCGTCAGCCAGCTCCTGCTCATCGCCGTGCTCTACGGGACGTACAGCTTCAGCCGCCACCTGGCCAGTGGCCGGGAACCGGCGGCGCTGGCCGCGGCGAAGGACGTCTGGCGGCTCGAACGATTCCTGCACCTGCCCAGCGAGGTCGCCGTCCAGCGGCTGGCACTGCACTCGCACCTGCTGATNCGGGCCGCGGACTGGTTCTACATCCTGGTTCACTTTCCCTCGGTCATCATGCTGCTGCTGTGGGTGTTCATTCGGCATCGCCGGCACTGGACGCGTGTCCGCAACGTACTGATCATGACCACGGGTCTGGCGCTGATCATCCATCTGCTGTACCCGTTGGCGCCGCCGCGTTTCCTGCCGTCGGTGCTGCACGTGCCGCTCGTCGACACCGGCGCGGTCTACGGCCCCTCGCCCTACGGGGAGGGCAGCGGCGGCATCGCCAACGAGTACGCGGCGATGCCGAGCCTGCACGTCGGGTGGTCGCTGCTCGAGGCCTGGGCGGTGATCACNATCCTGCACCACCGCGCCCGCTGGCTGATGGTGCTGCATCCGGTCCTCACCATCATGGTGGTGGTCGTCACCGCCAACCACTACTGGCTCGACGGCATCGTGGGCTCCTCGCTCGTGGTGCTCTCGATCGTCGTGCTCGACCAGGCCAACCGCGCCTGGGCCCGGCGCGGGCTGAACCGGCACGAGACACCCCTGCGGATCCCCNCACCGGCACCGTCATCGGACGGGCCGGCGCTGGCCGTGAAGGCACCAGCCGTACCAGCACCAGCGGTACCGGCTCCAGCCCTACCGGCTCCAGCCCTACCGGCTCCAGCCCTACCGGCTCCAGCCCTACCGGCTCCAGCCATACCGGCACCAGCCCTACCAGCATCGGCCGTGAAGTCGTCAGCCGTGTCGGCGTCAGCCGTGTCGGCGTCGGCCGTGTCGCCGGACCGGCCGGCAGCACCGCCGGAGGCGCGGTCGGTGCCGCACGCGCGTCCGGAGCCCGGCGGTGGGACAGGGCCGTAGCCAGGAGGGGCGGGACAGGGCCGTGGCCAGGGGTAGATAGAGCGGTGGGAGCACCGCGACCGGCGGGCGCACGGACACGGGGTGGTGGCCATGCAGACGGCCGATGTGGCGATCGTGGGAGCGGGGCTCGCCGGGCTTTCGGCCGCCACGCTGCTCGCCGAGCAGGGTCTCGGCGTGGTGGTCTGGGAGGCGGCCGACGACGTCGGCGGGCGCGTCCGCACCGATGAGGTCGACGGGTTCCGCCTGGATCGCGGCTTTCAGGTGCTACTGCCGTCCTACCCCGAGGTCCGGCGCCAGATCGACCTGCCGGCGCTGCGCCCGCGGCCGTTCCTGCGCGGGCTGGTGCTGCGCGACGGTGTCCGGTCGGTGGTGCTCGGTGATCCGATGGGGGGCGCGGAGGCGCTCGCGGGCCTGATCCCGGGCCGGGCACTGCGGGCCGCGGACCTGGCCCGGCTGGCGGCCCTCACGGCACGTGACCGCCTGCGGCCGCCGTCGACGCTGGTCGCCGGGCCCGAGCGCAGCACCCGCGAGGAGCTGCGGGCCCGTGGTCTGTCCGACCACGCGATCGACGGGGTGCTCGCACCGTTGCTGCGTGGCATCTTCCTGGAGGAGGATCTCGCGACCTCGGCCCGGTTCTTCCACCTCGTCTGGCGCAGCTTCGCCAGCCGGGCGCCGGTGCTACCGGCCGAGGGCATGGCGGCGCTGCCCCGCCAGCTCGCGGCCCGGCTGCGGCCGGGCACGGTGCGGCTGAACTGTCCCGCCGACATCGTCACCCGCGGCGGCGTACGTTCCCGCGACGGAGAGTCACTACGGGCCAGGGCGGTGATCGTTGCCACCGACGGCACCACCGCCGCCCGGCTGGTGCCGGGGATCACCGAACCGGCCTGGCACGGCGTGACCACCTACTACTTCCGGGCGGACGAACCGCCGCTGCGCCGCGGCGCGCTCGTCGTCGAGGGGGCCGTCGACGCCCGGCAGCCGGCGCGCTCGTCCCGGACCGGACCGGTGGTCAACACGGTGGTTCTCAGTGAGGTGGCGCCCTCGTACGCGCCGCCGGGGTCCGCGCTGATCGCCGCCTCGGTGCTGGGCGTGCCCGAGGACGCCCCGGCCGCCGCGGCGGCGCTCGGGCCGCTCGACCTCACCGACCCGCTGCGCGCGACCGGCCCGCTCAGCCTGACCGGCGAGCACAGCCTGACCGACCCGCACAGCCTGACCGACCCGCACGCGACGGCCGCGGCGCAGTCCGGCAGCGAACGGGCCGTGCGTGCCCATCTCGGCGCCCTCTACGGCGCCGACACCGCCGGGTGGACCCTGCTGGCCACCTATCCGGTGGCGCGGGCGCTGCCCGACATGACCAGCCCGCGCGTGCTGCGCCGGCCGGTGCGCACCCCGTCCGGCGTCTACGTGTGCGGTGACCATCGGGACACCAGCTCGATCCAGGGCGCCCTGTTCTCCGGCCGGCGCGCCGCCGAGGCCGTCCTGGCCGACCTCGCCGCCGCCCGCCCCGCCCCCGCCGCGGACGGTACGAGCAGGTGGACCGAGGTCAGCGACGCCGACGCGAGCGTCTACGCCGACGTCGCCCGGCGACGGTGACGGCTGGCTCTGGACAGCACCCCGTTCCGCCAAGGCGGCCTGGAGCGGAGTTCGACGTCGGCGCGATGTCCCGCCCTGTCGGGCTCTAGCCCTCGGGTTGGCGGCCGATCGGCGGCCGTGCGCCTCGTCGAGTAGAGAGGAGGCGATTCGGGCCGCCTCCTCCGGCTCGGGCCGGCCGCCCCGGAGGTAGGCGAGAGCGAGGGTGAGCGCCGCGTGGTGTGACTCCTCGGCCGAGAAGTCGCTACCTCGCCGCCGGTAGCCCTCCACTGCGAGGGCGGCCCATCGGCGGGCCTCGTCCGCCTTGATCTCGTGTGCGGTGTGCTCCATCACCGCCTCGCGCCACATCGCCAGCAGGCGTCCCTCGGTATGCAGCTGGTCATGGGCGTCGGGGTCGTCGGTGACGTGGGCTCGCCGCGGGCGGCGCCGGCGCGGTTCCGCGGAACCGTCAGGACCCGTGTCAGGCCCTTGCGGTGGCGGTCGCACCGCAACGCGGCCGACGGTGGGCACCGCCCTTGATCACACGTAAGTACACGCTCTGACTGGACCTTTGGTGCACACTCGGTCGAGGTCTACCCGCGTGGGTGATGATGAAGTCCGGCGTCGGNGCTACGATCTGTCCGTCTGTAGCACGATGTTCACCCCGTGGGGTGGTTCACCTGGATGAGAGCACGAGTTCCCTGGCCCGCGGCCTGCTGGACGCCGCGCCGGACGCGATCGTGGGCGTCCGGGCGAACGGTCGGATCGCCCTGGTCAACGCGCAGGCCGAGCGTCTGTTCGGCTACACCCGAGAGGAACTGCACGGCGAGCCCGTCGAGATCCTGATCCCCGAGTCCGGCCGCCACCTCCACCCGCACCACCGCAGTTCCTACCTGAGCGACCCGCAGCCGCGGCCGATGGGCGCGGGGATGGAGCTCGCCGGCCGTCGGCGCGACGGCAGCGAGTTCCCGGCGGAGATCTCCCTGTCGGCGATCGAGAGCGGCGACGGGCTCCTCATCACGGCCGCGGTCCGCGACGTCACCGAACGCAAACGAACCGAGNCCAAGTTCCGCGGCCTGCTGGACTCGGNGCCGGACGCCATCGTCGCCGTCCTGTCCGACGGCCGGATCGCGCTGGTCAACACTCAGGCCGAGCGCCTGTTCGGCTACAGCCGCGACGAGCTGCACGGCCAGTCGGTGGAGATCCTCGTGCCGGAGGCCGGCCGGAGTCACCATCCGCAGCATCGTGAACGCTACTTCCATGATCCGCGGCCACGACCGATGGGCGCCCAGATGCAGCTCGCCGCCCGCCGCCGCGACGGCAGCGAGTTCCCGGCGGAGATCTCGCTGTCCGCCCTGGAGACCGAGGACGGCCTGCTCGTCTCGGCGGCGATCCGGGACGTGACCGACCGGCTGGAAGCGCAGGCGGAGCGGGAACGTCTGCGCGCGCAGGCCGAGCGCAAGCGGATCGAGGCCCAGCTCCACCAGTCGCAGCGGCTGGAGAGCCTCGGCCAGCTCGCCGGCGGCGTCGCGCACGACTTCAACAACCTGCTCGGTGTGATCATCAACTACACCGCGTTCGTCGGCGAGGTGGTCGCGACGGCGGCCGAACGCGACGGCGGCCAGTGGGAGGCGGCCCACCGCGACATCGAACAGGTCCAGCGGGCCGCCGAACGGGCCACCCAGCTCACCCACCAGCTGCTCGCCTTCGGCCGCCGGGAGGTCGTCCAACCGCGGGTGCTCAACCTCAACGACGTCGTGCACGACATCGAGGAGATGCTGCGCCGCACCCTCGGGGAGCACGTCGAGCTGATCACCCTGCCGGCCGCCGATCCCTGGCCGGTCTTCGCCGACGCCGGTCAGCTCGAACAGGTGCTGGTCAACCTGGCCGTGAACGCGCGCGACGCGATGCCGGGCGGCGGCAAGCTCACGATCGACACCTCGAACATCCTCGTCCACGAGGACATCGCCGGCGACCGGCCCGGCCTGAAGGCCGGCCGGCACGTCAACCTGCGCATCAGCGACAGCGGCAGCGGCATGGCCCCGGAGACGGTCAGCCGCGCCTTCGAGCCGTTCTTCACCACCAAGCGCAAGGGAGAGGGCTCCGGCCTCGGCCTGGCCACCGTGTACGGCATCATCACCCAGGCCGGCGGCCACGCGGAGATCTTCTCCGACGTGGGTCTGGGGACCACGGTGAGCATCCTGCTGCCGGCGGTGGACAGCGTCGCCGCGACCCCCGAACCGATCTCCGACGGGGCCATTCTCACCGGCGGCGAGACGATCCTCGTCGTCGAGGACGAGCGGGCGATGCGCGAGGTCACCCGGCGTCTGCTGGCTCGCAACGGCTACCAGGTCATCACCGCCGCGGACGGGCACCGCGCCGTCGAGCTCGCCGTGAGCCACCCCNCCGAGATCCATCTGCTGCTGACCGACGTGGTCATGCCGCAGGTCCTCGGCCGGACCGTGGCCACACTCGTCCGCCGGCACCGACCGGGCATCCGCGTGCTGTTCATGTCCGGTTACGCCTACCCGGTGCTGGCACACAACGGGACCCTCGATCCGGGCCTGACNCTGCTGGGCAAGCCCTTCTCCGAGCAGATGCTGCTCGCGAAGGTGCGCGACGTCCTCGACAACCCGATCGAGCACTGAGTGCACCACGAAACGGCCGCCGGGCCGCTCCACCGGCCCGGCGGAGCCGCCCACCAGGTCAGGAAGCGGCGGGCGGGGCGGGTTGCGGTCGTTCTGCACGGTCTGAGCCAGGGGATCGTGCACACCGCACCGCAACGGCCTCCCGCGCGTCGTGGTCGGCCGTGACCGGGAGGCTTGGCTTGGCTTGGCTACTTGGTTTGGCTCGGCTAGGCGCCGGGGCGGTCGAGTCGGAGCGCGGCGCTCCAGCCGCCGGTGGCGGGGTCGTGGCGCAGCTCGACGCCGAGCAGGTCGGCGACCGGGCGCAGCCGAGCCGCCCGCGCCGCGTCCGCGGGCGGCTCGTACCCGCCCGGCCGAACCCGCAGCCGCAGGTCGACCGCGGCCGGCGCGGAGCGCACCGCGAGCCAGGCATGCTCGCCGGTGCCCACCGGATCGCTCGCCATCAGCAGCAGCTGCGCGGCGGCCAGCACCACCGAGATCTCCGCGCGGGTGGGCGGGTGGTCGTCGACCTGGAGATCGGTGTCCAGGCGGGTGACCAGCAGGCCGGCGATCCGCAGGGCGAAGCCCGCCGCAAGGGACCGGCGCGCGTCGTAGCCGAGTCGGAAGGCGCCCGGCAGGAGCTGTAAACCACTCGTTGTCGACCNCAGATGGTGCTCGATCCCGGCGACGCGGTCCGCGAGGTCGCCGGACAGCCGCCGCCGGACGCTGGCCAGTTCGAGCAGGACGGCGGTGAAGTCCTGCATCGGGCCGTCGTGCAGCCGCTCGGCCAGCGCCCGGTGCCCGCGCTCCTGCAGGGCGACCATCAGGTGGAGCAGGTCGAGCGCCGGGGCGGACGGGGAGCCGTCCGGTCCCGGTGAGCGGGGGACGGGGCAGGCCGGGGTCCGCGCCGGAGCGGTCTGCGTCGCGGTCNCCGGTTCGTCGCCGTCGGTCTGTGCCGTCACCCCCCGTCGGCTCCGTATCCCCCGTCGGCTTCGTATCCCCCGTCGGCTTCGTGTCTCCGGTCGGCTTCGTGTCTCCGGTCGGCTCCGTGTCCCCGGTCCACGCGGAGGACCTCGCGAACCGCGGCGACCAGCTCGTCGGCGGTGAACGGCTTGGTCACCACCGGGAGCCCGGCCGGCACCGGATCCAGCCCGGCGGCCCCGGTCAGGACCAGGCAGCGCGCGGTGACGGCCGGGTCGATCCGGCGCAGCTCGTCGATGAGATCGGCGCCCGAGCGGCCGCCGAGCCGCAGATCGATGAGCAGCACGTCATGGGCGGCGGCGTCGAGCAGCAACGCCTCCTCGACGGAGCCCGCGGCGCTCACCCGGAACCCCTCCGCGCACAGGATCCGACCCAGCAGCGCGCGCAGCATCTCGTTGTCGTCGACGACGAGCGCCGTCGGAGCGTCCATTTCCCCACCAGCCTCAGCCGCCGCATCCGCCCAGCACACGTCCCCTCCGCCGCAACGGTACCGGTAACCGGCCGGGCACCAGGGGCTCCCGCCGACACTCGCCGGCAGGGGGGCCGGCCGGCCGCGCCGTGGCCGCGCCCACGGGCGGCGTGTGAGCCGCATCACCCCTGCAGCGGTCGGTCCTTATGGGCCGCCGCCGGTCAACAGGTCGTCGAGCTCCGCGCGCGTCGGCATCGCGGGTCCGGCGCCCGGACGCTGCACGGCGATGGTGGCGGCGAGGTTCGCGTGGAACAGGGCCGTGGCCGCGGGCAGACCGCCGGCGAGGCCGGCGCCGAACGCTCCGCAGAAGCAGTCGTCGGCTCCGGCCGTGTCGACGACCGGGACGCGCCGCGCGGCGAGGGTGACGACCGTCCCGGCGATCCGCGCGCACACCCCGGCGCCGCCGAGGGTGACGACGATGTTGTCGTTCGGCCCGGCGCCGTCGGCGAGCAGGCCGCGCACCTCGACGAGGGCCTGCGGGCCGGGCAGCGAGCCGACACCGACGGCAGCCGGGACCAGGCCCGCGAACTCGTGCTCGTCGAGCAGGATCACGTCGGCGGCAGCGAGCAGGTCGGCTTCGGTGAACCGGCCGGCATCGGTGAACGGGTCGGCCTGGGTGAACCGGCCGGCTTGGGTGAACGGGTCGGCTTCGGTGAAGGGGCCGGCCGCGGTGAACGGGTCGGCCGCGGCGGGCTGGCGCGGGACCGCGTTCAGCGCGACGGGCCCGCGCGGGGCCGCGTTGAGCACCGTGCGGGCGCCCGCGGCGCGGGCGCGGGTGAGCGCGGTCGCGTTCACCGCCGCCGGGATCTCGTTCTGCAGCAGCACCACGTCACCCGGGCCCAGCCGCAGCGCATCCAGGCCGCCCGCCGACACGGCGGCGTTGGCGCCCGGCACGATGACGATCACGCTCTCGCCGGCCTCGTCGACCGTCGTCACGGCCGTCCCGCTGGGTCCGTCGACGACCGCCAGCGGGGTGACGTCGACCGCCTCGCCGCGCAGGAACTCCCGCAGTGCCGAGCCGAAACCGTCGGAGCCGACGGCGCCCACCATGACCGTCTCGGCGCCCAGCCGCCGTGCCGCCACCGCCTGGTTCGCGCCCCTGCCGCCGGGGGACAGCGTCACGGCGCTCCCCGTCACCGTCTCGCCCGGTCGGGGGATGCGGGCCACGCGGGTCGTCACGTCCATGCTGGTCCAGCCGACCACCACGACCCGTCCCACCGCGCGCCTCCCGCGACCTGGTCACCGGCGTGCCGCCTGGGTGTCGCCGGCGGCCGGGCCTGCCCATCGTGGCAGAGCCGGGCGGCGGCCGGAGGCTGGACGGCCGGGTACCGTCCGGCCGGGCGCGTGGCCGAGCGGCGCGTGGCCGAGCGG
>NZ_LJFZ01000003.1:20198-369390 GCF_001420875.1 Frankia sp. AvcI1
CCGATCAGCGGGTGGCGGGGAACATCTCCCGCCGGGCCCGGGCGGCGCGCTTCGCCGCGTACATGTCCGCGTCGGCGTGGCGGACGACGAGAGCGGGATCGCGTGGTTCGGTCCCGCCGCCGACGCTGCGTGAGGACGCCAGCCCCACGGTCGCCCCGACGACGATGGCGTGGCCGGCCGAGAGGATCGGGGCCGCGACGGTCTCGCGCACGCGCTGGGCGATGTGCCGCAGGTCGTCCGCGTCGACGTCGGGCAGCACCAGGACGAACTCGTCGCCGCCGAGACGGAACGCCGTGCCGTCCGACGGCTGCGCCCGCAGCACCTCGGTCAGCCGGGCCGCGATGATGCGCAGCACGTCGTCGCCCGTCTGGTGGCCGAAGGTGTCGTTCACGGGCTTGAAGTGGTCGAGGTCGACGAGCAGGATCGCGAAGGGCGAGCGCTGCTCGGTCAGGTGGTCGAGCAGCTCGGTGAGTGCCACCCGGTTCGCCAGTCCCGTCAGCGGGTCGCGGGTCGCCCGTTGCCGCAGTTGTTCCTGGAGCTGGCGCCGCTCGCCGACCTCGTGGCAGGTCAGCAGCAGGCCGCCGTCCAGGTAACCGGGCCCGGAGGCGGCCCGCCAGGCACCGGCCTCGATGTCGAACCACCGGTACCCACCGTCGGCCGTGCACAGTCGGACGTCCANCAACGACGCGGGGTTCCCTCGAAGCCGCTCGTCGAGGAAGCCCCGTAGCCAGTCCCGGTCCTCGGGATGGACGAGCTCGAGCAGCGGCAGCCCGATCCTGGACTGGACCGGGTAACCCAGCAGGCTCTCGATCGCGGAGCTGATGAACGTCGGGGAGCCGGCCCGGTTCAGGTTGATGATGATGTCGTGCGACTCGTGCAGCAGGGTCTGCAGCCGCGCGCCGTCGCGCCGGATCGCCTGGTCCTCCCGCAGGATCGCCCGCATCAGCCCCGCCACGGTGACGACGACGATCGAGACGAGCAGCAGGTCGCTGAGGGCGTGGTTCGGCCGCGGCCCCTCCGCCGCCCCGCGGCCGTCGCGCCGCACGACGAGGTACGCCGGCATGGGGCTGGCGGGGATCCTGGTGGCCGTCGCGACGCGACCGCCGCCGTGGCTGTCCAGCACCGTCACGCGTCGGCTGTGTCCGGGCGTGATCGGGCGCAGCTCGTCGGGGTCGACGACGGTCCGCCCGACCGTGGCGGCGTCGTTCGACATGACCGCCCGGCCATGCGCGTCGACGACGCTGATGGTCATGCCAAGGTCCAGCGCGGCCGCGCTGGCGGCCGCCGCGGTTGTTCCCCGGCCGAGGGTGCGGGCCATCTCCGCGGCCGGCGACCCGTGCAGCGTCCGGCCCAGTACCAGGAACGCGGCGCTGCGTCCGGCACGCCGGACGGGCACGACGCTGTAGATCCGGGCCCCACCGGACTCGTCGAGGGCCGGCAGGCTCAGGCCGCCGCCGCGGGCGGACGCCCAGATCCGGCTGTGCGCCGGGAACGGCACCGCCGCCCCGGGCGGCTGGACCGCCCGGGGGTGGCCGTCGAGGTCGACGAGGGCGAGCAGGGTGCCCGGCGTCGACAGGCTCGGCCCGGCGACGGCGGCCAGCGTCCGGGCGTCGGCCGCGGGGTCCGTCAGCGACCACGGCAGTCGGGAGACCGGGTCGATGAGGTACCGGGGCTGGCTCAGGTCGGCCGCGAACCCGGCGAGACGGAAGGAGAGGGCATCGCTGTCGGTCACCCGCTGGGCCTCGGCCCGCCGCCGGTTGGCGTTCTCGATCCCCAGGGTGACCACGGTGGTGGTCAGGATCACCGAGCCCAGGACCAGTAGCGGAAGCGCCCGGGTGAGGTGGGCGCGGACGCTGGTCCGCCGCTGCCGGGACCGCCGCCGCGGGTGCGTCCGGCTCCGCGGCCCGAGCTGGGACGGCGCCGCCGCACCGTCGGCCGTCTCGCCGGGCTCGGCGCCGGCACGGGGACCGGTCGGCTCGGCCGGGTCCGCTGCGGGCGCCGGCCGAGCCGTAGCGGACTCGATCTCGTCCACGGTGACGTCGAGGAGCTCGACCAGGAGAGGCTCGGAGATCGCGAACTCCACGGCGTCCACCCCGACCACACCGGATTCCGCGACGACACCGGACTCCGCGACCGAGCCGGGTGGGCCCGGCGTCGCCACCGCATAACGCCCCGGTCCGACCTGCTTCGCCCGGTACATCGCCTGGTCGGCCGCCCACAGCAGCTGCTCGGGTCCGCACGGGCAGGCACCCGCCAGGGCGATCCCCACGCTCGCACCGATCCGCACCTCGTCGCCGTCGACGAGGATCGGCTGGCCCAGCGCCTGGATGATCCGGGCGGCGACCGCCCGCGCGCCGGGCCCGTCGGTGCCTCGCAGCAGGATGCCGAACTCGTCGCCGCCGAACCGTCCGCCGGCGTCGCCCGCGCCGAGTTCGGACCGCAGCCGTGCGCCCACCGTCTGCAGTACCTGGTCGCCGGCGGCGTGCCCCAGGGTGTCGTTGACCTGTTTGAACCGGTCGAGGTCGACGAACAGGACCGCGACCGAGTCGGCCGGCCGCGCAGAGGTGGCAGAGGCAGAGGCGGCAGAGGTGGTGGCGGCAGGAGCAGTGGCGGCAGGAGTGGTGGTCGCAGGAGTGGCGGCGGCGGTGGCGAGCTCCTCCTCGAAGGCCGACCGGTTGAGCAGCCCGGTCAGCACGTCGTGGCCGGCCTGGTAACCGAGCTGATCGAGCAGCCGCTTGCGTCTGCCGACGGCGTGGCAGGTGATGAGGATCTCGGGTGCGCCGGCCTGCCGCGGCAGCCGGCGCGCGGCGACGTCGAACCAGCGGTGGGTGCCGGCGGCCCGCGTGAGCCGGATGTCGAGCAGCGATCCCGCGGTCGGATTCTCGATCAGGCACAGCAGCCGCGCGGCGTCGTCTGGATGGGCCAGCTCGGTCAGCGACCGCCCCAGCCAGGGTTCGTCCGGGTGGCCGAGCAGGGGGACGATGGCCGGGCTGACGAAGGTGAGCCGGCCGGCCGGGTCGGTGACGAGGACGATGTCGTGCGCCGCCGCGAACAGCGCCCGCAGCCCCGCCCGGCTCCGCTGGGCGGCGGCCTCGCGCAGCAGCCCGAGGAAGACGATGCACAGCACGCCGGTCAGCGCGACCGCCAGCAGCGTCAGGTTGCGCCGGTCGCCTCTGGCCCGCAGGTCGGCGTAGAGCGATTCGGTGGGCTGCTGGAAGTAGGTGAGATATCCGGTCGCCGGCTGCAGCGCGGTGATGTGGGTGATCGTCCCGTCGGGGCCGGAGGTGCGCCAGATCCGCGGGCTGCGGCCGGGGGCACGGGAGCGGCGCAGCTCCGCGGCCGCCAGCATCTGCCGGCCAGGCAGCGCAGGGTCGGTCGAGGCGATCGGGACGCCGTGCTGGTCGATCGTCGACACACTGCCGCTGCCGGCCCCGAGCATGGTCGCGATGCCGCTCGAGAGCCGAAGATTGATCTCCTGGGTGGAGACGGCCACCAGGACGGCCCAGGGCCGCGGCGACCCGACCGGAACCACGGTGGCGCGCACCGGCGCGTCGGCGAGCGTGAAGACGGGGGAGACGGCGCCCCTGCCGGCCCATGCCGACGACAGGGCCGGGCCGAGGGCGCGCGGGGTCACGACGCCGCCCACCGGGTACGCGGCGGTGACGGTGCCGGCCCGGTCGAGCAGGGCCAGCAGCCGGGTGACATCGCCCGACGGCGACAGCTGCAGGCCGGGGAGGAGATCCGCGTTGGTGGCGCGGTCGTCCGGGCGGAAGGGGACGCGCGCGACCGCGGCCGACAGCCCCGCGGGGGAGTCGGCGTCGGACTCCCACTGCGCGAGGCGCTCGACGAGCCTCGCCCGGGCCGCCAGCCGCGATCCCTCCTCCCGGTGCAGCAGGTTGGCACCCACGTGGAGGGCCAGGGTTCCGAGCACCAGAATGGCCAGCAGGATGGCCAACGACGAGAGGAATCGCCGCCGGTGAGCCCGCCTGCGGTGGGCCGGCCTGGAGTGGACCGCGACCGCGGCCGTGCCGGGGCCGAGTGATCGTCGCCCCCCGATCCGGCCACCTCTGATCATCTTTCGCGCCCCGCCCGACAACGCTGCCCGGACTCGACGGATCTCACCGTGAGTAAACGTATTCTGATTTCCGGGCGGCGAATCCTCCCGGTTGTGGGTGAGCATACGAGTATCCGCGCCGCGAGTTTCATCGGCCGCCGCGCATCCGGTATCGGCCGGGCCCGCGCGTGTGCGGCGCGCAGCAATGGGATGGATGTCGACGCATGCCGGTCCGCCGGAGCGGATTCCCTGTCGGCAGAATGACGGATACCGAGAGTCGTCTCGTCGATACCTGCCGTCGCTCCCGAGGGGAGCCGGTCCTGATAGCGTCAACCATGTGTGTTCGACCGTGACGCAAGGTGTCGTGTCGACGGCGAATTGTTGTCGTGATGCTGCCACCGCTCGCGATCGTGCCGGCGGGGCCGCTGTTACTTTCGGTGTTCCTCGGGACTCTCCGTAGCACCCGGGAGGNCTAGCCCGTTCGAGCATCGCACAGCATGATCACGGGATCACGGCGTGCTCCGAGCCTTCGTCGGAGATCCGGTCGGGCCCGGCGGCCTCGCCCCGCGACGGACCCGCGCCGGCGGGCGGGCGCCCTGGTCCGCGCGCCCCGGGCGGGACGACGCCGGAGTGGGCTGCCCGGCCGCCCGCGTTCGTTCCCGGCGGTTCGGATCCATCGCGCTCCGGTCGTCCGGTAAATGCGCGATCCGGCCCCCGAAGATGGGCTGCGAATTGTCCGGAAGGCGGTTATATACCGCCGGGAGGGCGGTTTCCCTGGTGGCTGTCGGGCACCGGCAGCCAATATGTTGTTCTCGTTTGCGGGATCGGTGGACCGTCGAGGGAGGGCACGCCGACCGCCGACCACCGACCACCGGTCTCCCGTGCCGAGGGAGCNCCGTGGCGGGGCGCGAGAGGAGGAGCGGAGATGAGCTCGTCGATCGAGGCGCGGCTGCCCACCGGGGCCTCACGGTCGTCCCCCGGTCGAACGCACGAGGTGACGAACCAGCCCCCGCCGCTGGTCGGCCACGACGCGTCCGCGGACCCGGCGCTGCTGACGGCCCTGGTCCGGGAGGGCGCCGGCTGGCACACGGATGCCCTGCGCCGCCTGGGCCGGCTGGNGGGCACCGANCAGGCTCGGCGCTGGGCGGAGGAGGCCGACCGTTTCCCGCCCGAGCTGCGCACCCACGACCGTTACGGCAACCGCGTCGACGAGGTCGACTTCCACCCGTCCTGGCACGCGCTGCTCGAGGTGGCCGTGCGGGAGGGGCTGACCGGGGCGCCGTGGCGGGACCCGCGCCCGGGCGCGCACGTCGCGCGGGCGGCGAACATCCTCGTCTGGGGCACCGTCGAACAGGGCCACCTCTGCCCCGTGTCGATGACCTACGCCGTGGTCCCGGCGCTGCGGGCCGCGCCCGACCTCGCGGCCAGATACGAACCATTGCTCGCCAGCCGGATCTACGACCCGGGGCTGCGCCCGCCGGAGGNCAAGGCGGGGCTGCTCGCCGGCATGGGCATGACCGAGAAGCAGGGCGGTTCGGACGTCCGGGCGAACACGACGACGGCGACGCCGGCCGCCGACGGCACCTATCGGCTACGAGGCCACAAGTGGTTCACAAGTGCGCCGATGAACGACGTCTTTCTGGTCCTGGCGCAGGCACCCGGCGGACTGTCCTGCTTCTGGGTGCCGCGGGTGCTCCCCGACGGCAGNCGTAACACCTTTCGCATTCAACGGCTGAAGGACAAGCTCGGCAACCGCAGCAATGCCAGCAGCGAACCGGAGTTCGACGACACCGTGGCCTGGCTGGTCGGGGCGGAGGGGCGTGGCGTTCGCGTCATCATCGAAATGGTGGCGATGACCCGGNTCGACGCCAGCCTCGGGTCCGCGGCCGGGATGCGGGCCGCGGTCACGGCGGCCGCGCACCATGTGCGCCATCGCCGGGCCTTTGGGACCCGTTTGATCGACGCCCCGCTGATGCGCAATGTGCTGGCCGATCTCGCCCTGGAATCCGAGGCGGCGACCACCTTGGTGTTGCGGGTCGCGGGAGCCGTCGACCGGGCGGCGCGCGGCGACCGCGACGAGCAGGCGTTCAAACGCCTCGCGACGGCCGTGGCGAAGTACTGGGTGTGCAAGCGGGCGCCGGGCGTGGCCGCGGAGGCCCTCGAATGCCTCGGGGGAAACGGNTATGTGGAGGAGTCGGGCATGCCACGGCTCTACCGGGAGGCGCCCCTCAACGGCATCTGGGAGGGCTCCGGCAACGTCAATGCGCTCGACGTGCTCCGGGCGCTCGATCGGGAACCGGACGGCCTCGACGCGCTGTCCCGGCAGATCGAGGCGGCCCGCGGCGCGGACGCCCGGCTCGATCGGGCCTGGGACCGGTTGCGCGCGCAATTGCCGAAGGCGGCGGCCGACCCCTTCGCCGCGCGCCGTGTGGTCGAGCGGTTGGCACTCGTTATGCAGGGTTCTTTGCTTGTCCGGCATGCGCCGCCCGCCGTTGCGGATGCGTTCTGCGCGAGCCGGTTGGCCGGTGACGGGGGTCTCGCTTTCGGNACGTNGCCGTCGGGGGTTGATGTCGCAGGTATCCTCGACCGGATTGCTTCGGTGGATACGCCTACCGNTTCAGTCGGTGATATCCGTCACGGGCAGGATGATGGCAGAATCTCTTTGTAATTCCCTTGCGACGAATAGCGATGGATCGCCCCTAGCCTGGTAGGCGACTGCGCCCGGGGGGTTTCCATGATGTACTTCTGCCTGGCGGTTGCCGGGCTGATACTGATTGCAGGAGTTCTCGGTCTGCTCCGCGGACGAGCCGAGTGGGCATGGATCCACGATCGCCGTCGGGCCGGGATTGTCACCGGCGCCGGCTCGGTGGCTCTCGTTGCGTTCGGGTTGCTCGCGACGCACGGTGTCGGGACCGGCGACGGCGGCGATCACGATCCGGCCTCGAACAGCGTCTTCCTGGTTCCGCCCGGGTCCGGCTCGTCCTCGTCCTCGTCCTCGCCTGGCCGCGGCGGCCAGGCGGACGTCCAGGTGCAGCAGGATCCGACGAAGGGCGACAAGGCCTATGCCCAGCCCACCGACGACGTGACCAACGGCCGCGCGCCGGGCGGCTCGAATCACCCGCCGGCCACCCCGGCCAGCCGGGCGCGGGCCGGAGCTGCGGGCCTGGTGGCGGGCGTGCCCCGGGCGCCCGCCGGACCCCAGCGCGCCGGCGGCGCGAGCACGCCGCAGCGTGGGACGACCGGCCAGCCCCCGAAGACGGACCGGCCACCGGCCGCCTCCCCCGCACGCCCCGGTGGCACGGCCGTCCGGACCACCTCGCCGCCGCGCGGCGGCGGGGCGGGCTCCGCACCCTCCACTCCCACCGGGCCCAAGGGCGGCCAGACCCCGACCGGCAACGGCAACACGGGTGGCTCCGGTGGCTCCGGGGGCTCCGGAAGTGGTGGCTCGGGTGGGTCCGGTGGCTCGGGCGGTTCCGGGTCCGGTGGCTCGGGTGGGTCCGACGGTTCGAGTGGTTCCGGTGGTTCCGGTGGTTCGACTGGTTCGGGTGGTTCGGGTGGTTCGGGTGGTTCGGGTGGTTCGGGTGGTTCGGGTGGTTCGGGTGGTTCGGGTGGTTCGGGTGGCGCGGGCGGCGCGGGCGGCGCGGGCGGCGCGGGCGAGTCCGAGGGCCCTGCCAGGCCCGTGCCGAGCAGACCAACCCCGAGAAGGCCCGCAACGAGCAAACCTGCACCGAGCAAACCTGCCCCAAGCAAGCCCGTGAGCCGGCCCGCACCGACCAAGCCCGCGCCGACCAGGCCTGCAACGAGCAGACCTGCACCGACCAAGCCCGTGAGCCGGCCCGCACCGACCAGGCCCGTGTCGAGCAAGCCCGCGACGGGGAGACCTGCAGCGGGACGGTCCGAGACGGGCAGTCCCGAGACGAGCAAGCCCGTCACAGGGTCTTCCGGCGGTGGGGCGCCTCGCCCCACCGCCGGCTCGTCCATTCCTCGCGCCTCGGCGCGTCCCCAGCCGATCCCGCCGAGCGACGACGGCTCCCCGCCCGGCCGGTCTGAGGACGAGACCGACGGTCCGTCCTCCACGAGGTCCTCGGCCGGAACCTCCCGTCACGACGGCAACCGCCCCACCTACACCGGGCGTCCGACACCCCCGCCTGCGCCGACCGGCGGCGGGGGCGTCGGATCTGGCGGTTCGGTCGGATCTGGCGGTGCGGGTGGGTCTGGCGGTTCGGGCGGGTCCGGCTGGCCCGGCGGCGGAGGTGGGGCGGGTGGCGGAGCTGGATCGGATGGCGGAGCTGGGGCGGGTGGCGGAGCTGGATCGGGTGGCGGAGGTGAGCCGGATGGCGGAGCTGGATCGGGTGGCGGAGCTGGGGCGGGTGGCGCGGGCAGATCTGGTGGCGCTGGTCGTTCTGGTGGCCTGGGTGATTCTGGGGGCGTTGGCGCTGGTTCCGATGCCGGGACGGGAGGCTCCTTCGGCGGAGGAACCGGCACGGCCGCCGGTGCATCCGCCGGCGCCGGACGTGCCGGTCTGATCGCGCGGCGTTAGGCGGCCGATCTGTCCCACCGCGCTCGCAGCCGGCGCCGTCGAACCGCCGGTGCGGGCAACGGTCCGCCTGGGGCTCGGCGGGTACGGATCGTGCCGCGCCGCGTCGGCGGGAGACCGGTTGGGCGCCGGCACCCCGACACGGCATCCACGGTATCGGTGGTACTACTCTGGGTGAGTTACGGTTCGGGCTCCCGTGGAGACGATGCGACCTGGGGGCCTGATGTCGGTGTTTGCCATGGCCATGGCGCTGCTCGCCGTCGCGGTGATGCTCGTCGGCATCGCCGGCACCCTACGCGGGCGGGTGGGTTGGGCCCGCATCTCCGGCCGGCGCCGCGGGTTGACCGTCGCGGCCGGCGGGTTCACGGTCGCCGTGACCGCCTTCGGCTTCTCCGCCCCCGCCGGTTCGGGCGGGGACGACGTCCGGCTCGGGACGACCAGCGCCGCCGACACCCGGCTCGGGCTCGGCGACCAGCCACAGCGCGACGATCCGCGCTGGCAGCCGGGCGATCCGCAGATCTCCCCCCTGCCGACGCTGCCACCGTTCCCCGGTTCGCTCTACGGCTCCTCCCCGGAGGCCACGGACGGAGCCACCGCCGCGGACGGTTCCGAGCAGGCGGCGCCGACGTATCCGGGCTCGTCCCGGGACGGTGCGCTCGACGAGAACGGCCTGGCCGCCGGCGATCCCACCCGCGTCGACCGGGGCGGGGACACCGACCAGGACGAGGAGCGATTCGCCGCGGACCCGGACGGCGGCGACCGCGACGGGTGGGACGACCGGCCCGGTCGCGGACGCACCGGTTCCGGCCTGGACGGAGGGTCGGCCGGTGACGACCCGGACGGCTACGCCTACCGGGACGAGACCCGACGCGGCGCCGCCGCTCCCGGGGCCGACGGCTATCCCGGAACCGGCGAATATCCCGGAACCGGCGAATATCCCGGAACCGGCGGCCACCGCGGAACCGGCGGAGATCCCGGAATCGGCGGATACTCCGGAACGGGCGGATATTCGGATACCGGTGGGTACCTCGGCGCGGGCGGCCATCCGGGGGCCGGTGGGAACACGGGGGCAGGCGGGTATTCGGGGGCCGGTGGGTATTCGGGGACGGGGGGGTACGTGGGAGCCGGCGGGTATCGGGGCGCCGCAGCCCGTCCGGCCGGTGTGGACGCCCCCGCCGGCACCGCGGCGCAGGGCGCCGCGCCGCGCGCCGGGACGCGACCCGGGTCTCGAGGGCCGACCGGCGCCGGGGGAGCGTCGGAGGCGGGCGCGGGCACCGCGACGAGCGGTCCGGGCGACACCACCCCGCGCACGCGGGGGCAGAACCGGCCCCCTGCGGGCTCCGGCTCGACGTCCGCTGCGAGGTCCGTGTCCGGCGCAGGCCCCCGCAGCCCGGAGGCTCCCGATGGGCGGGCCGCCGCAGGCTCCGCCGGGGCCGGGGCCGGGAGCGGGGCACAGCCCGCGGGTCCGGCGGCGCCGGGCGGCGGTCGGGCGTCGGCGCAGTCCGGCGTGGTCGTCGGGCAGCTGCCGCAGGTGCGGGTCGACCCCGGGATCGCGGGAGTCGGTCACGGCTGAGCCGCGAACGGAGCCGTACCGCCGGTCGTGGTCGGTGCCGCGGAGTGCTTGATCGACCGCCAGGCCGGGACGACGGTCAGGCGGTCAGGCGGACGGCGCCGACACCGCGCGCCGGGCCGCGACGAGGGCGCTCACCGCCGGGAGGTTCACCGAGCCCCAGGCGTCGAGCTGCGTGGGGAGCTCGGCGAGCGCCGAGTCGAGGACGAACAGCCCGGTGGTCGGGCAGGCTGCGCCGATCTCGACGAGCACGGGGCGCAGGTGCACCTCCACCGCCAGGGCATGCTGCGGCGCGGCGGCCACCTGGACCGGGATGGCCGGCAGGCCGGCGAGCTCACCGCCGCCGATCTGGTCGAGGAGCAACTTCAGCAGCCCGGTGTAGGTCGCCTTGTAGGTGGGCGTGGCGATGATGAGGACGTCGGCCGCCCGGATGGTGGCCAGGGCCGCCCCGACGGTCGGGTCGCCCCAGCCGAGGAGGCCGGAACCCAGCTCGCCGACCTCGATGACCTCCGCGGACGTCTCGAAGCCGCTCGCGGCCAGCGAGGTCGCGACGCGGCCGGCCACCGCCTCGGCGACCTGCCTGGTCCGGGACGCCGCCTTCGGGTTCCCCACGACGCTGACGATGCGGCACGGCTCCATCGGGCTGCCTCCCTGTCCGGTCGCGGGCCCGCCCGCGAGTCGCTGGAACCGACGGCGTCTGTTCCCGGTGTCGGCCGGCCGCAGTCTATCTGCGATCCGTCGGTACACGGCAACAGTCAGGCCTGCATCAACCCGGACGGTTACACGATGATGGCCGCTTTGTTGCGCCNCCCGCGGCACCTCCGGGACACCCGGTGGCCCGGCCAGATCGGGCCGCGCGGCGCACATGCCGATCCGGCCCAGGCATCGGTGCCGGAGCCGGATGGGCGTGGTGCGGAAATGCCGGGTTTGGCGTTCGTCGAAGGCGGGAAGGTCGCGTCCGCCATCCTCGATGCCGCGCCGGCGGTCAGCGGGTGTGGAGGGCGAAAGTGTAGAAGATGGCGAGNGGCCACAGCAGGGTCGCGACGAGGGCGGTGAAGAAACTGCTCAGCGCGTGGCCGTCCCAGTCCGTGAAGTTCCAGTAGTCCTGGCTCGCGGTGATGACCACGCCAACGATGAGATAGAGAAGCGTACCGAGGCTGATGCTGCTGGTTCGGGTCCCAACCCGGGTGGCCATGACTGCTCCTTCGGCGGGGGCGATATGTGACTGTCGCAGGATTACCCGCTATCAGCCCACCTACACGCACCTGTCCGGTTAGGCCTTATGCCGGAATACCCCTTCGGGCGCCAGGAGGGCCGGGCCGGCCGGGGGCCGCTCGGGCGAACCGGCGAGGCGGGGCAGCGCATCGAGTGCACCCCGGTGGCGGACCGTCCAGGCCGCCGCGGCGAGGCCCGCTTCGACGGCGGCCAGAACGATGCCGGATGGCCGGGTGGCCGAGGCGGGCACGTGGAGCCGGCCGGCGTCGGTGGCCGGAGTGTTGGTGTCCGTCGTGTCGGTGTCGGTGTCGGTGGCGGTGGCGTGGGTGTCGGTGGCCGGGGCGTCGCCGGCGAACAGGACGTGGGTGAGCGCGGCGGTGAACGCGTCCGAGGCGGCGGTGGTGTCGACGACGGTCGTCGGATGGGCCGGACGGGCCCAGGACCGGGTGCCGTCCCAGACGGCGACACCGTGCTCCGCCCGGGTGACGCACACCAGTGGCGTCCCGAACCGATGACCGAACGCGGCCGCCAGCTGAGCCCCGGGACCGTCGGCCGCCGGATCGCCGGCCGCCGCCAGCAGCAGCCTGGCCTCCTGTTCGTTCGGCGTGGCGACACTCACGCGGTCCCAGGGCAGGTCGACGAGGGCCGCCGCGGCTGCCCGCTCGGGCGGCGCGGGATGGACGACCAGCGCCGCGCCGGCCGCCAGGGCGTGGTCGACGGCCGCCCGCACGGTCGCGGGCGGCGGGTCGAAGGTCACGATGACCGCGCGGGCGGAACGGATGGCCTCCCGAGCGGGGGCCAGGTCGGCGGGGGTGAGCTCGACCGCCTCCGCCCAGCGGCAGAGGAACGCGGTGCGGCCGTCCGGGTGGGCGAGCACCACGCAGACGGGGGTCGCCGCGCCGGGACGGACGGCCATCGTGGCTGCGTCGACCCCCTCGGCTCGCAGCGCCGCGAGCAGCTCGCGGCCGGTCGTGTCCCCACCGACGACGCCGACGGCGCGGACCGGCACGCCGCGGCGGGCGAGCGCCACCGCCTGGTTCAGGCCCTTGCCGCCCGGCCGGGTCCGCACGGCGTCGACCCGAAGATCGTCCCCCCAGGCCGGCAGTGTGTCCGTGGTGACGATGCAGTCGAGGCAGAACCCGCCGATGACTACCACGCCCGACCCGCTCACCGGGTTCACGGTAGCCGGCCGACCCCGGGGACGGCGTGCAGATACCGTGCAGTCGGCGCGGAAGCCCGGGGGACAGAGGATACTCAGACCACGGATGAGCCGGAGTCCCGGGGTTGGAGTGTAACCCGGGTGTGGGCTGATACGGCCTTCTTTGTGGCCTTCTCCTGTCCCGGTCGGACCTTTTTGTGGGTATGTGCAGTGCNGCTCGGAACCTTTGCCGCGCCCCGACCTGCACACCATTGTCGTCCACCCGATAACGTACCGCCGTGCCTATTTCCTATCCCGTCGCCGCGCGGGCGACCCCGCCACCGCTGCCGATCGTCCCGAATATTGCACCATCAAAATCCGTGTACCTCGGTCCGTCGAACGTCATGCCACATTCCGACATATTCCCGTTCCTGGCCGTTCTGGTCGTCGTCCTGGCCGGCCTGCTCGTCGCCCGGGCACTNCGAACCGCCCTGGTCCGACGGCGGGCCGGCTGGTCCGTCGGCGGTCAGACCGGTGACCATTCCTCCGCCTGTGCGACCAGCCCGGACCAGTCCGCTCCCTGGCCTCTGGCCCGCTTCGCGAGCGAGAGAATGCCGTTCGACAACCAACTGCTCGGCCGGACCGCCGAGGCGGCCAGCGCCCTCGTCGCCAGAATCTCCGCCTCGTCCAGATCACGCGACCGCATCGCCGCCGACGCCTGGTAGAGCCGCACGGCGGCGAGCGCGCCGGACGCCCGGGAGCGGCCGAACAGATCGGCGGCCTCATCGAGGCGCTGTTGGCCCTCGTCCACAGCGCCCGCGGCGACGAGCGCCGCACCCCCGAACGTCGGCAGATAGCCCGGATGAATGCCGTCGAGGCTGTAGCCCAACGAACCCTGGGGCAGCTTCGCGGCGATGGCGTCCGCCGAGCGCAGCACGGCCACGATGCCGTCCGTCGGCATGTGCCGGGCGGCCATGATGTGCGCCTCGGTGGTGATCGCAAGGATCGCGGTGTGCGCGTGCGGCGCAGCGGCCCGAGNGGTCCGGGCGAGCTGCAGGCCGTCGAAGGTGCTGTCGAAGGAGTAGGCCGCCAGTTCGGCCAGCACGACTCCGGCGTGGGCGGCGGTGGTGGCGTCCCCGACGTGTTTCGCGAGGACCAGCGCCGCCCGCGCCGCGATCGTCGCCCGGTTCGGCTGCCCGCTGTCGCCCTGGGCGACCGAGGTCATCAGGAGGATCCGGCCGTGCGCCCGCAGCCAGTCCTGACGCAGGGCCGAACCCAGCCGCCAGCGCCCGATGGTGCGGGCGTGGTGCTCGAGGGTGGCGAGCCGTTCGACGAGCTCCGCCGGCGGGGTGGTCTCCCAGCGGCGGGCGAGGGTCTCCAGCGTGGACTCGACCTGCTCCAGGGCTACCCGGCTGTCCGCCGCCGAGGAACTCATGTCGGCGGCACCGCCACCGAGGAGTGCACCGACGACGAGCGCGCTCGAGGTGACGAGCGTCCGGCGGTCCGTCGAGGCGTCCATGCGGCACTCCTGACGGTCGCGACCTGGCGGACCCGGCACGTGTACGGCATACCTGCACGTGCAGCCATGATGTTCTCCGCCCGAGGATCTCAACTCAGTTAGCCAACGATAACCGCTCAAAGCTTGTTATGTCGGCTCGGCGCTCACTTCGGGACTTTCGTCGGCCGTTTTCCACCACCGTGGTGGTGTTGTGCACCGGCTTTGCCCGCGCCTGTCCGCGGTGGAGCTAAGCGGAACGGGTCGAAAGTCCGTCCAGGGCGCGGCGCAGATCGGCCGCGAGGTCGTCGGCCGATTCGATGCCGACCGAGAGCCGGACGAGCTCCGCCGGCACGGCGAGCGGCGAGTTTACGACCGACGCATGCGTCATGCTGGCCGGATGCTCGATCAGGGATTCCACTCCGCCGAGTGACTCGGCGAGGGTGAACAGCCGGGTCCGCCCGCACAGTTCGACCGCGGCCCGCGGGCCGTCCCGCAGGGTGAGCGAGACCATCCCGCCGAAGTCGCGCATCTGTTTGGCGGCGATGCCGTGCCCGGCATGACCGGGCAGGCCCGGGTAGTACACCGTCGAGACGGCCGGATGCGCCGCCAGCAGGGTGGCGACACCGCGGGCGTTGGCGCAGTGCCGGTCCATCCGCACGGCGAGCGTCTTGATGCCGCGCAGGACGAGCCAGCAGTCGAACGGTCCGGGGACGGCACCGGCCGCGTTCTGCAGGAATCGCAGCTGCGTGCCGAGTTCGGGATCGCTGACCACGATCGCGCCGCCCACGACGTCGCTGTGGCCGCCGAGGTACTTCGTGGTGGAGTGGACCACGGCGTCGGCGCCGAGGGCCAGCGGCTGCTGAAGGTAGGGCGAGGCGAACGTGTTGTCCACGGCGAGCAGTGCGCCGGCGTCGTGGGCGAGCGACGCGAGCGCGGCGATGTCGGCGATCGTCAGCAGCGGGTTCGTCGGCGTCTCGCACCACACCAGCCGGGTCACGCCCGGGCGGACCGCGGCCCGGGTCGCCTCCAGGTCGGTGAGGTCGACGCTGCTGTGCTCGACCCCCCACTCGCCGAGGACCCGGGCGATCAGCCGGTAGGTCCCGCCGTAGGCGTCGGCCGGGATGATCACATGATCGCCGGGGCGGCACACCGCCCGCAGCAGTGTGTCGGTCGCCGCCATGCCCGCGGAGAAGGCGAGGCCCACGCGGCCGCCCTCCAGCGCGGCGAGGCAGGTCTCCAGGGCCGCGCGGGTCGGGTTGCCGGACCGGGAGTACTCGAATCCGCCGCGCAGGCCGCCCACGCCGTCCTGGGCGAAGGTCGAGGACAGATGGAGGGGGGGCGCCACCGCGCCGGTGCCCGGATCGGGATCCTGCCCGGCGTGGATCGCGATCGTCTCGAACCCGTCGGCGAACTCGTCGGTGCTCATGACGCCACGCTACGGCGCCACGGCCAGGAAACTCAGCAGGTCGGCGCGCGTGAGGATGCCGACCGGGCTGCCCTCGTCGTGGACCAGGACCGCCGGATCGTCGCCGAGGACCGCGACGATCCGGGACAGCGGCTCGCCGACCCCCACCATCGGCAGCGGCGGGGACAGGTGCTCGCTCACGGGGGAGTCGACGGCGGACCGGTCGGCGAAGACCGCGGCGAGCAGGTGACGTTCGATCACCGAGCCCGCCACCTCGGCCGCGCGCAGAGGTGGTTCGTGGCGGACCACCGGCATCTGCGAGACGTTGTACTCCCGCAGGTAGGAGATGGCCGCGCCGACCGTCTCGTCCGGATGGACGTGCACGAGGTCGGGCGGCCCACCGCCCCGGCCGCCCTCGTGGCCCTGGTCGGTCGGCCGGCTCTGCTCGCTCTTGTACCGCAGCGCGTCGGCGACGGTCGGGCCGCTCGACGGCGGCTCCAGGAAGCCGTACTCGTACATCCACTCGTCGTTGAAGATCTTCGACAGGTAGCCGCGGCCCGAGTCGGGGAGCAGGACCACGACGACGTCGTCGGGCCCGAGACCGCCGGCGACGCGCAGCGCCGCCACCACGGCCAGCCCGCAGGACCCACCGACCAGCAGCCCGCACCGCCGGGCGAGATCCCGGGTCATCAGGAACGAGTCGCGGTCGCTGACCGCCTCCACCCGGTCGACGACCGTCTTGTCGTAGGTCGTCGGCCAGATGTCCTCACCGACTCCTTCGACGAGGTAGGGCCGGCCGCTGCCGCCGGAGTAGACCGATCCCTCCGGATCGGCGCCGATGATCTGCACGGCGCCGCCGGACACCTCCTTGAGGTAGCGGCCCACACCGCTGATCGTGCCGCCCGTGCCGATCCCGGCGACGAAGTGCGTGACGCGGCCGTCGGTCGCCCGCCAGATCTCCGGCCCGGTGGTCGCCCGGTGCGCGGCCGGGTTGTGGGGGTTGGAGTACTGGTCCGGGCTCCACCCGCCCGGGGTCTCCCGGACCAGCCGGCGGGCCACCTCGTAGTAGGAGCGGGGATCGTCGGGGGGCACCGCCGTGGGGCAGACGACGACCTCCGCGCCGTACGCGCGCAGGACCGCCCGCTTCTCCTCGCTGATCTTGTCCGGCATCGTGAACACGCAGTGGTAGCCCCGCCGCGCCGCCACCAGCGCCAGGCCCACCCCCGTGTTGCCGCTGGTCGGTTCGATGATGGTGCCGCCCGGCCGCAGCGCCCCGGCCTCCTCGGCGGCGGCGACCATCGCCAGCGCCACCCGGTCCTTCACCGAGCCGCCCGGATTCAGGTATTCGAGCTTGCCCAGCACCGGCGCCGGGGTCTCGGCGATTCCCGGCGTCAACCGGACCAGGGGCGTGTCACCGACGAGGTCGACGACGTGGTCGTACACCTGCATACCGGGCATCCACCTATCGCTGCGGTCGGAACGCGGGCGGGTCGTGCGTGGTCCGGACCGGTCGGGCGTTGCCCGGGCTGGTCGGGCGAAACCCGGNCCCTGCCGTGCCCGGGCCACCACCGTCGACGGTAGCGAGTCGGGGCCGCCGCCGCCCGCCACCCGCCGGATCCGCCGGGTGCTGACGGTGAACTCGCCCCAAGTGGGGTAAAGGTCGCCGCCCCGTGGGTAAAGTTCCGCAGGCGCTATCCGCCCGCGTTGCACCCGACGCCGCGGGCCTCGGCGACGACCGGTCCCCGATTCCGGGAGAGAGTGCGGGTGGGTCAATGNGCGTCCTGCTCAACGTCATCTGGCTGGTGCTCTGCGGCATCTGGCTGGCCATCGGTTATGCCCTGGCGGCGCTGATCTGTTTCATCCTCATCATCACCATTCCGTTCGGCATCGCGTCGCTGCGGATGGCCAACTACGCGTTGTGGCCGTTCGGCCGGCGGGTGGTCGATCGTCCGGATGCCGGCGGGGCGTCCCTGGTGGGCAACATTGTGTGGATCGTTTTCGCCGGCTGGTGGCTGGCCCTCGGGCATCTCACCACCGGGATCGCGCTGTGCCTGACCGTCATCGGTATTCCGCTCGGCCTGGCGAACTTCAAGCTGATCCCGGTGTCGCTGATGCCGCTGGGCAAGGAGATCGTGGACGTGGACAGCCCCGTCCCCGTCTGAGGGGGCCCGGTGCGGCCGGCTCCCGGCCGGCCGGGACCGCCCCCGCTCAGGCGGCCCGGCCCAGCGGCTCAGCGGCCCAGCGCCGCCTGTAGGTCGCGCACGTGCTCCTGGGTCTGTTCGAGCAGCGGACGCAGCGCCTCGGCGACGTCGGCCAGGCCCAGCTCGTTGGCCTGGCCGAACCGCTCGCGGTAGCGGTCGAGCTGCTCGGACTCCAGCCGCAGATCGTCCCGCAGCGCCTCCTGGGCCCCGCTCGACGGGTGGACCTGGGACACGTCGACGGTCGGTGTCCCGCCGAGGAAGGAGATCTGCTCGGCGAGGATCTGGGCGTGGCTGAGCTCCTGCGGCAGGTGCCGCTTGATCTCGTCGGCGACGTTGAGGTACTCGGCGCCCGTGATGACCGCGCCGTGCTGGATGTACTGGACGATCGACTGGTACTCGGAGCTGAGGTCGTCGTTGAGCAGCTTGACGAAGGTCTCCCGATCCATGCCCTGTGGCCTCCCTGTCTGCAGTACTCCGCCCGGACGGTGCGTCCGGGCGGTCTGAGCGGGATGCCCGTTCTCGGGCCAGTCATGCCTGCACGGCACCTCGGTGGCCGGCCAGGGACCCGGACGGCCGGGCCGCCGGCTCCGGCTCTGGCGGCGGAGCGGGAGCCGGAGCACCGTCATCGTCCGCGGCCGCGCCGCTTGCGTTCCGGCCCGGCGAGGATGTCGGGCTCGGCGCCGGACGCCGTGGCGGCCCGGCGCCCGCGGGCGTTGTCGGCGGGCGCGGCGGCGCGGGTGGCCGCGGCCGCGCGCGTGGCCTCCTGGGCCCGTCGCTGGAGCGCCTCGATCACGGGGGTGGGGCCGGTCGGCGCCGAGTGCAGGGCGTTTTCCGCTGGGTAGGGCAGCGGGCCCCGCACGTTCCAGCCGGCGGGACTCGGCTGCTCGGCGACGAGGTCGCTGAACGCGACGATCGGCCGGTCCCGGCGGTGGTGATGGCCCCCGCGGTGGCCCTGCCGCCGCTGGATGGGCGCCGTGACCGGATCCCCGGACTCGGTCGGCGGGCCCGGCGTCGGCTCGGACTCCTCGGCCGGTCCGCGGGTCTGGAACCAGCCGAAGTGCGCGTTCTTCCCGCGGAGCACCGCGTTCTCGGAGCGGACGATCACCAGCAGCGCGGTGGCGAAGGCGGCGCGCATACGGGCCTCGACGAGCTGCCGTTCGAGATCGGCGACATAGGTCGGATCGATGGTCCCGTCCGACCCCCGGTCGGTCTCCGGGTCGCCCGGCGGGCCGAACGCCTCCAGATGCAGCGGCCGGCACCGTTCGAGCTGCGCCGCCCGCTGCGACTGATCCTCCGGATANAGCAGCTCCACGTAGTTCTCGATGACGTTCCAGTCGATCTGTTTCTCGCCCCGGAACTGACGGCTGAGATCGCGTGCCCGCGCGCGCCGGATCTTGATGTCCTCGCTGTCGGACCAGACTTTCCGTACCACCATCTCGTAACTCACCCGATAAGGGCGGTTGAGTTCATGAAGATGGTGCAGCAGCGTGAGCTGGCTGCTGTTCTCGAGTTCGGGTCTTGGTCCTCGAGGGCGAGCACCGGAAAGAGTCATCGANGGTCCATCCGATTGTAGTGACGGTGCGCCTGCGAGCGAACTGGCGTCGGCCTCCATTACCCCTGCGACNTCACTACGGGTCACCGGCGTCCGGTCCCCCCGGGGGGCGGCGCCCCGGGCATCGGTCGACGCGCAGCTCGCCCTGACACTATCGGTTCCTTTCCGCCATGGACCGGTGGTTGCGCACCTACGACTACGCTCGCCCATGCTCCGGTGTCAACTGTCCTGGCCCGGTGCTCCCGGGCCGGAATAACATGGCTCGTTGTGCCACTTCACCGAAATCTGTTGCATCGACAACTCTGCTGGCGGGTCGAGGGGCACGGGGCGAAGTCGCGTATCGGCGGCCCGCGCCGGACCCGGTACGCCGGCGTCGGGCCGGCCGCCGTGGGCCTGCGGAGCATCCGGCCCCGGCGTCGATCGCCTTCGCTCTTCCGGAGTGGTCGGACGGACCCAGGCTATCGTCGGCCGCCACCATCGACCCGGGAATCACCGCCCGCGCAGGAATGCGGGTCCGGAATGACATCCGCCGCCGGCCGGCGGCAATTCGGTGTGCGTTGGTCGCGGCAGGTCGTCGCCGGTCGCGGCGGGTCGCGGCGGGGTCGCGGCGGCGTCGCGGCGGGGCGTGGCGCGCGGGGTCAGTGTTCGGTCGGTCGATCGACGGCGGCCGCGGCTCGCGAGGCGGTCACGCTCGATCGGAAACGCCTTGACCTGACGTTGGGTTGAGGCCGTAAGGTCGCCACGCGTCCATGGCGCGTCACCCGTCGTCAGGCGGGCTGTGCGACCGCCGTCCCGTCCTCCGCCACCCGGTTGTGGATCACGGGGGTCGCCGCCCGTCGTGGCCGTCATGACGGTGGGGGGACCTGCTCGGTGTCCCCGCGANGGCAGCGGGACGCCCTGGTCGACCGGGTATCGCCGCTGCAGAGAGGGACCGCATGCTCATCCGACTTCTGCGGGCGCATCTGGCCCGCTACCGGCGGCCCATCGCGATCCTGGTGACCCTGCAACTGGTCTCGACGATCGGCATGCTGTATCTGCCGACCCTGAACGCCGACATCATCGACCACGGGGTCGTGGTCGGCGACACGGGTTACATCCTGCGTATCGGCGGGCTCATGCTCGGCGTCAGCATCGTGCAGCTCGTGTGCGCAGCCGCGGCGGTGTTCTTCGGCGCGCGCACGGCGATGGCCATCGGCCGTGACCTGCGGGGGGCGGTGTTCGACCGGGTGCAGGCGTTCTCGGCCCGCGAGGTCGGTCGCTTCGGAGCTCCCTCGCTCATCACCCGGGCGACCAACGACGTCCAGCAGGTGCAGATGCTGGTGCTGCTCAGCTTCACGCTGATGGTCTCCGCGCCGATCATGTGCATCGGCGGGATCATCCTCGCGGTGAACCAGGACGCCGGGCTGTCCCTGCTCCTGGTCGTGATCGTCCCGGTCCTCGCGGTCATCATCACGCTGATCGTGCGCCGGATGCGCCCGCTCGGGCGGGCCATGCAGGAACGGCTGGACACGGTCAACCGGATCCTGCGCGAGCAGATCACGGGGCTGCGGGTCATCCGGGCCTTCGTCCGCGACGACCACGAACGGCAGCGGTTCGGGGTGGCCAACACCGAGCTGACCGACGTCTCGCTGCGGTTCGGCCGCCTGATGGCACTGATGTTCCCGCTCGTGCTCACGATCGTGAACTTCTCCAGCGTCGCCGTGCTCTGGTTCGGGGCGCACCGCATCGACGCGGGCCACATGCAGATCGGCGCGCTGACCGCGTTTCTCAGCTACCTCATGCAGATCCTCATGTCGGTCATGATGGCGACGTTCATGTTCATGATGATTCCGCGCGCCGAGGTCTGCGCCGAACGCATCCAGGAGGTGCTGGCGACGGACTCCTCGCTGCGGCCGCCGGACAACCCGGTGCGCGAGCTGCGCGCCCACGGCCTGCTGGAGCTGCGGGGGGTGGGCTTCCACTACCCGGGGGCGGAGGACCCGGTCCTGCGCGGCGTCAGCCTCACCGCCCGCCCCGGCCAGACCACCGCCGTCATCGGCAGCACGGGCAGCGGGAAGACGACCCTGCTCGGCCTCGTCCCGCGGCTCGCGGAGGCGACCGAGGGCGCGGTGCTGGTCGACGGCGTCGACGTGCGCGACATCGATCAGGCCCTGCTGGCCCGCACCGTCGGCGTCGTGCCGCAGCGGCCCTACCTGTTCTCCGGGACCATCGCGTCGAACCTGCGCTACGGCAAGCCCGACGCCACCGACGACGAACTCTGGCAGGCCCTGGAGACGGCGCAGGCGAAGGAGTTCGTCGAGGCGATGCCGGACGGGCTCGACGCGCCGATCGCGCAGGGCGGCACGAACGTCTCCGGCGGGCAGCGCCAGCGGCTCTGCATCGCCCGGCTGCTGGTCCACCGCCCCGAGATCTACCTGTTCGACGACTCGTTCTCGGCCCTCGACTACGCCACCGACGCCCGCCTGCGCGCGGCGCTCGCCCGGGAGACCGCCGACGCCACCGTCGTGATCGTCGCCCAGCGGGTGGCCACCATCCGCGACGCCGACCAGATCATCGTGCTGGAGGGTGGAGAGGTGGTCGGGGTGGGCACCCATCACGAGCTCATGGCCGACAACCCGACCTACCGCGAGATCGTGCTCTCGCAGCTCACCGAGCAGGAGGCGGCGTGAGCGGGACCGCTCCCACCCCGGCACCGCGGCGCGGGCCGGCCCCGATGGCCGGGCCGGCGCGATTCCTCGGCGGTCAGGGTGCCGCCGAGAAGTCCGCGGACTTCGCCGGTTCGAGCCGGCGGCTGCTGCGCCTGCTGCGGCCGCAGCGGCTGCTGCTGACAGCCGCCGTCGGGTTGGGGGCGGTAAGCGTCGGGCTCACCGTGACCGGGCCGCGGCTGCTCGGCCACGCCACCGACCTGGTGTTCGCGGGAATCTTCAGCCGGCGGCTGCCCGCCGGGACGACGAAGGAACAGGACGTCGCCGCGCTGCGGGCCGCGGGGCACGGCACCCAGGCCGACCTGCTCGCCTCGCTGCACCTCACCCCCGGCCGCGGGATGGACTTCGGCGCGATCGGCACGGTGCTGCTGTGGGTCGCCGTGATCTACGCCCTCGCCGGGATCTGCGGGGTGNTGCAGGCCCGCCTGACCAACCTGGCGATCCAGCGGGTGATCGGCGAGCTGCGCGGGGACGTGCAGCGCAAGATCTCGCGGCTNCCCACNCGCTACTTCGACGGCCAGNCACGCGGGGAGGTGCTCAGCCGGGTCACCAACGACATCGACAACCTCGGCCAGAGCCTCCAGCAGAGCGCGTCGCAGATCGTCGCCTCGGGGCTGACCATCCTCGGCGTGCTGGCGATGATGTTCTGGATCTCCTGGCTGCTCGCCCTGATCGCGCTGGTGACGGTGCCGCTGTCGGTCGTGGTGGCGACGCGGGTCGGCAGGCTCGCCCAGCCCCAGTTCGTCGCCCAGTGGAAGGTCACCGGACGGCTCAACGCCCACGTCGAGGAGATGTACACCGGGCACACCCTCGTCCGCGCGTTCGGCCGTCAGGAGGAGTCGGCGCAGGCGTTCCGGGAGTACAACGAGCAGCTGTACGCNGCGAGCTGGCGGGCGCAGTCCATCTCCGGGTTCATGCAGCCGGCGATGATGTTCATCGGCAACCTCAACTACGTCCTGGTGGCCGTGATCGGCGGGCTTCGGGTGGCCTCGGGGGCGCTGACGATCGGCGACGTCCAGGCGTTCATCCAGTACTCGCGCCAGTTCAGCCAGCCGCTGTCGCAGGCGGCCAGCATGGCGAACCTCCTCCAGTCCGGGGTGGCCTCCGCGGAGCGGGTGTTCGACCTGCTGGACACCGCCGAGCAGGAGCCCGACCCGCCTGCGCCGGCGCGGCCCGAGCGGCTGCGCGGCCGGGTCGCGTTCGAGCACGTCGCGTTCCGCTACAAGCCGGACAAGCCGCTGATCGAGGACCTCTCCCTGGTCGCCGAGCCGGGCCACACGATCGCGATCGTGGGCCCCACGGGGGCCGGCAAGACGACCCTGATCAACCTGCTGCTGCGCTTCTACGACGTGACCTCGGGGCGGATCACCCTCGACGGCGTGGACATCGCGGCCATGACCCGCGACGGGCTGCGCGCCCAGATCGGCATGGTGCTGCAGGACACCTGGCTGTTCGGCGGCACCATCGCCGAGAACATCGCCTACGGCGCCGAGGGCGCCACCCGGGAGCAGGTCGTGGCCGCGGCCCGGGCCGCCCACGTCGACCGGTTCGTCCGCACCCTGCCGGCCGGTTACGACACGGTGCTCGACGACGAGGGGACCGGCGTCAGCGGCGGCGAGAAGCAGCTCATCACCATCGCCCGCGCGTTCCTCGTCGAACCGCTGATCCTGGTCCTCGACGAGGCCACGAGCTCGGTGGACACCCGCACGGAGGTCCTCATCCAGCAGGCGATGTCGACGCTGCGCGCGGGCCGGACCGCCTTCGTCATCGCCCACCGGCTGTCGACGATCCGCGACGCCGACACCATCCTCGTGATGGAGCACGGGGCGATCGTCGAACAGGGCGATCACGCCGGCCTGCTCGCCGCGGACGGCCCGTACGCCCGGCTCTACCGGTCTCAGTTCGCCGAGGCCGCCGTGGAGATCTAGCGCGCGGACGCCGGCAGGCTGGCCCACGACCGGCCGGTCTCCAGGTGCTCCTTCAGGCTGGACAGCGTCGAGGGCCACCCGCCGTAGAGGTCGTGGTCGGCGCCGTCGCGGATCTGGTCGTGCACGACGGTGAGGCGGCAGGCGTCGCCCACGGTCTCGATCACCCAGGTCACGCGGGTGATGCCCGCATCGCGCACGTCGTCGCTCCACAGCGCGACCGTGCGCTGGACCAGCCGCCGCGGCGGCACGACCTCCAGGTTGACACCGGAACCGAGCCGCGCCCCGGTTCCCGGGTGGCGCAGCTCGAAGCCGGAACCGGGGGTCCAGTCCGAGGTCATCCGCGCGCCCAGATCACGGGTGACGCTCGTGTCGGGCGTCGTGATCGCGGCCCAGAGGCGGCACGGCGTGGTGCGGATGTAGATCTCGAACACCTTCTCCATCGGTCTCTCCCGACTGCGTGCGCGCTCGCTGTGCGTGACGAATCGGAGCGGCGTCCGCTCCCATCCTCCGGAGATGGCCGGGCGGCGGCAAGGGACCGGCGGGGGGCACCTTCGGGCCATTCGGGCCCCGATCGCCGGCACGACGGTGTACGAGCCGGAGTGGGGGAATGACGCCTGCGCGCCGAATGTCGGTCTCCGGTCGATTACCGCAGGTCAGGAGGATTCATGGGCCGCCTTCAGGGTTCGTACCGACCATCGTTGGGGACGCCCGTCGGGCCGGTTCCCGACGATCAGCCGATCGACGTCACGGTCGTGCTGCGCCCCACCGCCGCGGATGACTTCCGCGCCGACCCGGACGACGTCGCCGCGGTGCGCGCGTTCGCCGGGCGGGCCGGACTGGACGTCGCCGAGGTCGACGAGCCCGCCCGCACAGTCCGCCTGCGGGGCCCGGCCGCCGCCGCGCGCACCGCCTTCGACACCCCGCTGGCCCTCTACGACTCCGGCGGTCGGGCCATCCGTGGCCGCGAGGGCGACCTCGGCCTGCCCGACGAGCTCGACGACCGCGTCGTGGCCGTGCTCGGCCTCGACGAGCGTCCCGCCGCCCGGCCACGCTTCCAGCCCGCCGCCTCCGCGCGGCAGGGCCTGACCGCCCTGCAGGTCGCGCGGGCCTACGACTTCCCCGCCGCGACCGGCGAGGGCCAGACCATCGCGATCATTGAGCTCGGCGGCGGGTTCGGCCAGGCCGACCTCGACACCTACTTCGGCGGCCTGGACCTGCCGACCCCGGCGGTGTCCGCCGTCGGCGTGCAGGGCGCCGCCAACGTCCCCGGCGGTGATCCGGACGGCGCCGACGGCGAGGTGCTGCTCGACATCGAGGTCGCCGGGGCGGTCGCCCCCGGCGCCGCCCAGGTGGTCTACTTCGCGCCGAACACCGACGCCGGCTTCCTCGCGGCGATCAACGCGGCCGCCGCCGCCACCCCTCGCCCGGCGGCGATCAGCATCAGCTGGGGCGGCCCCGAGTCGTCCTGGACCGCGCAGGCGATGCGCGCCTACGACCAGGCATTCGCCGCCGCCCGCGCCGCCGGCATCACCGTCCTCGCGGCCGCCGGGGACGCCGGCGCCGACGACGCCACCGACCGGCTCGTCGCAGACTTCCCGGCCGGCTCGCCGAACGTGATCGCCTGCGGCGGAACGAAGCTGACCCTCGACGCCGCCGGCGCCCGCGCCAGCGAGGTGGTGTGGAACGAGGCCGCCGACTCGGCGACCGGCGGCGGCTACTCGGCGACGTTCACCCGGCCGGCCTGGCAGCCGGCCGCCGTCGGCCGCTACCGCGGCCTGCCCGACATCAGCGGCAACGCCGATCCGCAGACGGGCTACCGCGTCGTCGTGGACGGCCAGCCGGCGGTCGTCGGCGGCACCTCCGCCGTCGCGCCGCTGCTGGCCGGACTCGTCGCCCGCCTCGCGCAGCTCACCGGCGCCCCCGTCGCGGATCTCGCCGCCGTCGCCTACGCCAATCCCGCAGCCTTCACCGACATCACCGCCGGCGACAACCAGGGCTACCCGGCCCGCTCCGGGTGGGACCCGGCGTCGGGCCTCGGCAGCCCCGTCGGCACGAAGCTCCTCACCGCGGTCGGCGGCCCGACCCCGCCGCCGACCACTCCGCCCCCCACGACTCCGCCCCCCACGACTCCGCCGCCGACCATCCCGCCGCCGACCACCCCGCCGACGCAGACGGTGGACGCCGCGGACAGGGCGCTGTGGTCCGCCGTCGCGACCTGGGCGGGCGGCACCCACACGGGGGCAAACGCCAGGGCCGCGAAGGCGGTCCGTGCCTGGGCCCAGACCAAGAGCCTCGCCTGACCGCACCCGTTCCACGAGGCGCCAGGTCCGGCATCAGGGAACTGTCCCGAGATGTCGGACCTGGCGCGTAAGGGCAGGAGACTGTCAGCCGTCCGGCCGCCGGAATCCGCCCACAACCTCCTCCCTCTCGGTCTTCTGTACTTCGGCGACCTCCGACTCCGGGCGGCGGGCGGTCAGTTGATCAGAGTGATGAGNTGGCGGCCGTCCTGCCAGGTGCCGGTCACGTCGGAGAACGCGTTGTTCTTCCAGTGCAGCAGCCGCACGGCCGTGTTGCAGATGGCCGGGAAAATGTCGATCTGCTTGTTGTCGCAGGTGTAGGGATGGGCCATGACGCTGGGCTGGTCGTGCGTGGCGCGCAGCGCGGTGAGCAGGCCTTCCGCGCTCGGCTGCGGGGTCTTCACCAGCAGGGCCCGCAGGTCGAGCACGGTGGAGAAGGCACCCTGCGACGCCGAGGTGCGATCCGCCTCCGGCACGGCCTTGCGGTAGGCCACCGCGTCGGCGTCCCCGCCGCTGGATCCGACGGGAACGTAGCTGGAGGCGAAGTAGAGGTTGTCGGTGCGGCCCCCGGCGGCCCGTGGCACCGCGGGCGTGGCGCAGGCGCCGACGAAGTAGATGTCGCTGTGGATGTTCAGTGCGNCCGCGGCCTGTACGATCCGCGCGCACGCAGCCGCCTGGAACACGACGATGATGGCGTCCGGGTTGCCGGCGGCGGCCTGGGTGAGTGCCGGCGCGAAGTCCGCCGCGTCCGATTTCTCAGCGATCAGCNGGACGTCGGTGACACCTTTCTTGCGCAGGATGTTCTGGGATCCCTTGATGGCGGCGGTGAGCANCCCGGGGAGATCGACATACAACGCGTGTGCGCTGCGGATGTGTCGGGTCGCGGTGAGGTAGTCGGTGATGCCGAGCAGCTCGGCCACGCTGCCACCGGAAAGCGCGAACGCGTTCTTGGAGTCGAGTTCCCCGCTGAGCTGCGGAGAGCCGGTGACATAGGGGATGCGGGCCGCCTCGTATATCGGCATGGCGGCCTGCGTACCGAAATCGATGCCGCCGACCACCGCGATCGGCTTTTCGGCGACCAGTCGGTTGGCGCAGTTCTGGGAGGATTCTGGGGAACCGTCGGTCACACAGGTCGCCAGCCGCAGGGGTCGCCCGCCGACGCCGCCGAGCGCGGCATTCGCATGGTCCACGGCAGCCTGCGCCGCGCGCCGGGTCTCCGGGTATGACCCGAGAGTGCTGTTCTCGACGGTGACGAAGCCCAGGGTCACCGGTGGCCCGCTCAGGGGGGTCGACGAGGCGCCGGCTGCTGCGCCACCCGACGAGCCACCGCGTTGGCTCGTGCATCCGGCGCCGGCGACGGCGACGGTCAGGGCGACGGAGAACGCGAACAGGACGCGGGAAGCTTGTCTCACGGGCGCTCAAGCTACACTCCATCTCACCCGGTTCCTGGGTGAGACCGCCGGCCGGCGGGACGGGNGTGATTCGGTGACCGCGCGCCCACACTTCCGAGCCACCGCCCGGCCGTCGGCTTCGATGCTGGACATGTGCTCGGGAGCCCCGTGACCACCTATGTAGCCGCAATGCTGCTGGGCCTTGGCCCGGGCGCGGTGTACGCGGCGCTCGGACTCGGCCTGGTGCTCACCTACCGAGCGTCCGGTGTCGTCAACATCGCGCACGGTGCCTTCGCCATGTACGCCACCTATCAGTATGCCGAGCTGCGCGAGGTCGGTGATCTCGTCCTGCCCGTCGTCGGCCTGCCACCGCGAATTCACCTTACCGACACCCCCACGTTCGGGTTGGCATTGTCGGTATCCCTCGCGATGGCCGCCCTGCTGGCATTGGCGTCCTATCTGCTGGTCTTCCGGCCGTTGCGGCGCGCCCAGCCGATGATGACCGTCGTCGCGGCCGTCGGCCTCACCATCGCGTTGCAGGCCGTCGCCGTCGTCCAGTTCGGTTCGGACAACCGCTTCCTCGCCCCCGTACTGGCCCAGTCGCCGCTGCACCTGCTGGGCGTCACCGTGCCGAGTGACCGGCTGCTGCTGGCGGGCCTCGTCGTCGTGGCCGCGGCCGGCCTGTGGGCGATGTCGCGCTGGACCATGTTCGGCCTCGCGACCCGGGCCGTGGCGGACGATGCGGAGACCACCGCGCTGCTCGGCCGCCGGCCGGGCTGGATCGCCGCAACGAACTGGATGCTGGCGGCGGTGCTCGCCGCCCTGGCGGGCATCCTGGTCGCCCCGATCAGCGCGTTGAACCCGACGAGCTACTCGCTGTTCGTCGTGCCCGCGATCGCCGCGGCCCTGCTCGGCGGGCTGTCCTCGTTCGGCCTGACCGTCGCCGGTGCGCTCGGCCTCGGCGTCGCGCAGGGGTTCCTGCTTCCGTTGCAGCAGGACGTGGGCTGGCTCAACCAGCCGGGGCTGCGGGCGCTGCTGCCGATGATCCTCGTGCTCGCCGTGGCGGGTCGGCGCGGGACGCTGATCCCCGGCCGCGCGGCCGCGGCGGTCGTGTCGGTGCCGCTGCCCGTGGTCGAGCCCGCGCGGCGTCCGCTGGGCGGGCTGCTGCTCGGCGTGCCCGTCGGGGTCGTCGCGCTGCTTCTGCTCACCGGCTCGTGGCGGCTCGGGCTCGAGCGCAGCCTCGCCGGCGCCGTGGTGTGCCTGTCCTTCGTGGTGCTGACCGGCTACGTCGGCCAGCTCTCGCTGGCGCAGATGTCGCTGGCCGGCGTCGCCGGCTTCCTGCTGGCCCGGCTGGAGGGCGAGCTCGGCGTGCCCTTCCCGATCGCTCCCCTGATCGCCACGTTCGCGGCCGCGGTCGCCGGACTGTTCCTCGGGGTGGTGTCGCGCCGGCTGCGCGGCGTGGACCTGGCCCTGATCACGCTCGTCGCCGGGGTCGCGATCCAGGAGGCGGTATTCGGCAACCCGCTGGTCACGGGCGGGCTCGCCGGCTCGTCCGTGCCCAATCCGAAGATCTTCGGTCTTGACCTCGGGCTGTCCGGGGCCGGCTTCCCCCGGGTCCAGTTCGGCCTGCTGGCGCTGTCCGTGCTCGCCGCCGGCGGCTACGGCGTCGCCCGCCTGCGCACCGCCGATCTCG
This sequence comes from Frankia sp. AvcI1, assembly GCF_001420875.1. Classification (NCBI taxonomy): domain Bacteria; kingdom Bacillati; phylum Actinomycetota; class Actinomycetes; order Frankiales; family Frankiaceae; genus Frankia; species Frankia sp. AvcI1. The sequence continues at coordinate 49,383 of NZ_LJFZ01000003.1, forward strand.
GGCGGCGGATGCTCGCGGTGCGGNCCAACGAGCGCTCGGCGGCCGCGGCCGGGATCGACGTGCGCCGGACGAAGGTGCTGGCGTTCACGTTGTCCGCGGCGCTCGCCGGTCTCGGTGGCTGCCTCATCGGGTACGGCCAGGGCCGGTTGTCCTTCGACTCGTTCGGGGTCACCGCCTCGCTGTTCTTCCTCGCCATCGCGGCCGTCGGAGGGGTGACCAGCGTCGGCGGGGCCCTGGTCGGCGGCCTGCTCGCCCCGGGCGGGCTGGCCTTCACGGCGCTGGACCGCGTCGCCGGCCTCGGCGAGTACCAGCAGTTGCTGTGCGGTCTGGCGGTGGTGGTGCTGGCCGTCCTGCGGCCGGCCGGGCTCGTCTACCGGCCCGGCCGCGCCGGCCGCCCGGCGCGGCCGGGCCAGCCCCGACGCAGCACCGGCCGGACCGGCGGGAGCCTTCGGAGACCGCGCAGGCTGGCGCCCGGCGGGGGTCGGCGGCCCGGCGGGGACGGGGGGCCTGGTGGGGACGGGGGGCCTGGTGGGGACGAGGCCGAGGGCGTCGACGGCAGGCCGCCGCGTCCCGCGGAGGGGAACCGGCCGGGCCTGACCGCGTTCCCGGTCAACCCCGGCGGTGTGCCGTGACCGCAAGGCTGTCCGTCGACATGCTCGCCGCCGGGCAGGGCGGCACCCGGATCGTCGAGGACGTCTCCTTCGGCCTTGCGGCGGGCAGCGTCACCGGCCTCATCGGGCCGAACGGGGCCGGCAAGACGACGCTGATCGACGCGCTCACCGGCTTCGCGACGATCTTCGCCGGCAGCGTGAACCTGGACGGCACCGCGCTGACCGGCCTGCCGGCGCACGAGCGGCAGCGGCTCGGGCTCGCCCGTACCTTCCAGGCCCTGGAGCTGTTCGACAGCCTGGCGGTGGCGGAGAACATCGCCGTGGTGGCGCGTCCGACGTCCGGGTCGATGGATGCCGATCGGCTGGGACTCGCGGCGATCGCCGACCGTCTGCCCGCGACGCTCAGCCATGACGAGCGAGCCGCGGTGGCCCTCGGCCGCGCAATGGCGGCCACGCCGAAGGTCCTGCTGCTCGACGAGCCGGCCGCGGGGCTCGATCCCGGGGACCGGCGCGAGCTCGCCGCGCGCATCCGGCGCATCGCCGGCCAAGGCGTGGCCGTCCTGCTCGTCGATCACGATGTCCAGCTCGTCTTCGACGTCTGCGACCAGGTTCTCGTCCTGGACGGCGGTCGGATCGTCGCCCGCGGGCTCCCCGCACAGGTCCGGGCGGATCCGGCCGTTCGCGCGGCCTACCTGGGCGGCTCCGACGGCCCCGAGCCTGCCGCGCCGGTCGAGCCTGCCGCGTCGTCCGAGCCTGCCGCGTCGTCCGAGCCTGCCGCGCCGGTCGAGCCTGCCGCGTCGTCCGAGCCTGCCGCGCCGATCGAGCCTGCCGCGCCGCCCGAGCCGACCGCCTTGGCCGCGCCGGGCGCGGTGACCTCCCCGGCCACCTCCTGGATGCCCGCAGGGCCGCCGGGGGCGGCCACGGCGCCGGCGGCAGGCCCCGAACTGCTCGTGTTCGAGCGGGTGAGCAGCGGCTACAACGAGGGACCGGTGCTGCGGGAGGTGTCGCTGGTCGTCCGGGCTGGCGAGATCGTGGCGCTGCTGGGGGCGAACGGCGCCGGCAAGACGACCCTGATCCGCACGGCCGCCGGCCTGGTGCCGGCGAGTGCGGGCCGGGTCGGGATGTTCGGCGAGTGGTTCCGGCGTCCCGCGCCGAGCACGCTGGCCCGGCGGGGGCTGGCCGTCGTTCCGCAGGGGCGGGGGGCGCTGGGCCGGCTGACCGTCCGGGAGAACCTGCGCCTGGCGGCCGGCCGCAGCCACCGCGGCGAGATCGAGCGGGTCCTGGGCTGGTTCCCGGCGCTCGGCGGCCTGCTCGACCGGCCGGCCGGGGAGCTTTCCGGCGGCGAGCGCCAGCGGCTCGCACTGGCCGTCGCCCTCGTGCGCCGGCCGCGGTTGCTGCTGGTGGACGAGCTGTCGTTCGGCCTGGCGCCCGGCGTCGCGCCGCGGCTGCTCGAGCTGCTGCGCGAGATCGCGGCCGAGACGTCGACCGGTGTGCTGCTCGTCGAGCAGTTCGCCGCTCTCGCGCTGCGGGTGGCCGACCGCGGCTACGTGCTCGACCGCGGTCGGGTCGCGCTTGCCGCGCCCGCCGCGCAGCTCGCCGCCCGCCCCGACCTCATCGAGGCGAGCTATCTCGGCGAGGCACCGGCCGCGCCCTGCGAGTCGCCCTCGTAGGACGTGTCCTTACCGGTGCTCAGGGGCTGGTGTGTGGGCGCCGCGTGGTGGCCGGTTTCTGTCGTGGTTGCGTCGGCACGTGCAGGACGGCTGCCCCCTGACGGCCTGCGCCTGCCACCGGCCATGACCGGTCGGCCGCAGTCGTCCTACCATGCCTGGGCCGCGGCCGTCAGCGACAACCGTATCAGAATCAGTACCCTGATCAATCCGTCATACCTGCCCAGTTCGTGGACGGCCTAACGTTCATCCAGAGTGACGACGGCCATATGAAATATCTGGGTGCCGGCCTCGGCGGCCTCGTAACGACATGGGAACCGCGGGCAGTAGACGCGTCCGTCCCGGTCGGCACGAGGAAGGTGCTCGGAACGAATATCTGACGAAAAGCAAAGGATTCTCGCCGGGGTGCCCGGCTGGTTCCTCCCTTCTTTCTGCATGGCAGCGATCGCCGAGATCATCCGGGGCCGCCGGAAACGTGCGCGGACTCCCGCCGGGGTGCGCTGTCGTCGACCTCATCACCTGNGTCGAGCCACATCACCTGCGTCGATCCACATCGTCCATGTCGACCTCGCCAACTGGTCGACAAGGGTTCGACACCGGCGTCCCTAGCGAAGGTCAGATCGATGGCTGTCAATTTTGCCAACCTGTTCACAAGAAAGTCCNCCCCGGCTGACGACAGATCCTCGGAGGCGCGTCACCCGCCGTTCGCGGAGCAAACCCGGAGGCGAACGTCGGGCGCCGCCGAAGAAAGCCGGGACGGCGCGTACGGACCAGATCAGGCGGTCCGCCCGCCCGGCTTCCGCCGGGATCGCGTGGACCCCGATGACGCGGCGGTCGAGACGCTGCGGGAGGGCCGCCGCCGGCTGCGGCCGCTCGGTGGCGACTGCATCGTGGGTCTGTTCTACCTGCCCGAACTCGACCCGCCCGACGGCGACCCGCCCGACGGCGAGCTGCCGGACAGCGACAGGACGAGCGGCGACCGGGCGCGCAGTGACGTCCCGCGGGCGGCGCCGACCTCGGCCGGGCAGCGGGCGCTGCTCGACCAGGTCATCGCCCTGGTGGGCGCCCGCCACCGGCGGCGCGGCGCGACGGTCGGCCGAGGCGGCCCCGGCGAGGTGATCGTGGTCCGGCCCGCCCGGGCGGGCCGGTCGGCCGAGGGGGCGCTGGACCAGATCGTGCGGACGATCGCCGGCCACGAGTTCGCCGTCGAAGGCCGGCGGCTGCGCGTCACCCCGGCCCCGGGCTACGTCCAGGTCGACGAGGCCGCGGACGACGCGATGGTGATCCGCCGGGNCCGGCTGGCGGCCCAGCACGCCGCCCGGCAGCTCGATCTGGTCCCCGTCGGCTACCACCCGGCGATGGAGGCACGGGCAGGGCGGTTGCGACGCCCGCTGCGGGATCGGCTTCGGCCCGGCGAGGGCCTGCAGATCCTCCTGTCGACCGCGCTGTGCGTCGGCGTGCCGTTCCTCGTCTACAGTGCGCTGTTCGCCCACGGCATCGACCCCACCGCGGTGGTCTTCGGCTTTCTCGTCGTCGCCCTGGTCGGCACCGCCCTGACGATCTACCTGGAGCAGTTGGCCGCGCTCGAGGCCGAGCGGTGCCCGGCCGCGCCGGCTGCGCCCTTCCCGCCGGCCAGCGCCGTCATCGCCGCCTACCTGCCCAACGAGTCGGCCACGATCGTCGAGACCGTCCGAGCGTTCCTCCGGCTCGACTACCCGGGGCCCCTGCGGGTGATCCTCGCCTACAACACCCCTCGGCGGCTGCCGGTCGAGGACGTCCTGCACCGCATCGCCGCCGCCGATCCCCGCCTCCTGCTCGTGCACGTCGCCGACAGCACATCCAAGGCGCAGAACGTCAACGCGGCCGTTCCCCTGGTCACCGGCGAGTTTGTCGGGATCTTCGACGCCGACCACCATCCCGCGCCGGACTCGTTCGAGCGGGCCTGGCGCTGGCTGTCGAACGGCGCCGCCGTCGTCCAGGGCCACTGCGTCATCCGCAACGGCTCGGACTCCCGGGTCAGCCGCACCGTCGCCGTCGAATTCGNGTCGATCTACGCGGTCAGCCATCCCGGCCGGGCGCGCATGCACGGCTTCGGCATCTTCGGCGGTTCCAACGGATACTGGCGTACCGACCTGCTGCACCAGATCCGCATGCGTGGCTCGATGCTCACCGAGGACATCGACGCCAGTCTGCGCACGGTCCTGCGCGGTGGGCGAATCGTCTCGGACCCGGAGCTGGTCTCCTACGAGCTTGCCCCGACGACGGTACCGGCGCTGTGGCGCCAGCGAATGNGCTGGGCGCAGGGCTGGTATCAGGCGTCGCGGCGGCATCTGCACCGGGCACTCGGTTCGGGCGACCTCAACGCCCGCCAGAAAGTCGGCCTGTTCTGGCTGCTCGGCTGGCGGGAGATCTACCCCTGGCTGTCGCTGCAGATCTATCCGCTCATCGTCTTCAGCCTGCTGCACCCGAAGGCCGGGCAGGGCTTCCGGCTGAATATTTCCCTGTATGTCGTGGCCGCCTTCTTCTCCACCCTGGTAGGCCCGATCCAGGCGGTGTTCGCGTTCGCCCTCGCCGATCCGTCGATCCGGNGCCATCCGGGCTGGTTCGTCAGGTTCGCCATGGCGAACATCGTGTACAGCGAGTTCAAGAACGTGATCGCCCGGCTCGCCCCGATCAAGGAGTTGCTGCGAGATCGGGAATGGCATGTCACACCCCGTACCGAAGCGGCGCCGCACGGGGCCGGCGAGGGCGCCGGGTTCCCGTACGCCGACGAGGCCGAGCGGTACGCGCAGGCCCCGTCGTGACCGCCTCGTGGCCGCCGCCACCCCCACCGCCGCCACCGCCGGGGCCGGGGCCGGCTGCCCGCGGCGAGACGCCGCGGGCCACGGTGGCGACGGCGCACGGCGATCGGATCCCGCCGCGACCGCGCACGCCGCCTCCCTCGGAACGCCCGTCCACGCCGGACGCGGCGCACGGCGATCGGATCCCGCCGCGACCGCGCACGCCGCCTCCCTCGGAACGCCCGTCCACGCCGAACGCGGAGGTCACCGGCGGGGACGGCGCGGCGCCGAGCACGCGGGTCGCCGCCGGAGACGGCGCGCAGCCGGGCAACGCCGCGGCGGAGCTGGCGGACCTGGGCGGCTTCCGTGGGGTCGCCGCCGTGTCCGTGATCGTCTTTCACGCGTACCAGTTCTGCCGGGGAGGCGGCCGGACCCCGTACCAGGGCACGTTCTTCGGCCACGTCCTGGGCGCCTTCGACGGGATGATCAGCTGGTTCTTCCTGGTCTCCGGCTTCCTGCTGTTCCTGCCAATGGCCACCCGCGTCCGGGACGGGCGCACCCAGNGCTCCGCCCGGCAGACGCTGCTGCGCCGGGGCCTGCGGATCCTGCCCCTCTACTACACGGCGCTGATCGTCGTGTGGGCCGCGCGGAACCCGGGTCTGCCGGGCGACTGGCTCGACCTGCTCGAACACCTCACCTTCACCCAGGTGTTCGACAGCAGGCGGGTGTTCTACACGATCGGCCCGGCCTGGTCGCTCGCCGTGGAGGTCTTCTTCTACCTCTACCTGGCCCTGGTCGCCGCCTGGCTGCNCCGCCGGCGGACCCACCGGGTGCCGCTCGAACACCGCTGGCGCCTGCTCCGCCGGCCGGCGTACGTGCTGATCGCGGTGTCCGCGGTCTGGCTCGGCTACGCGGTCTGGATCGTGCACGCGCAGCACGATCAGTGGGCGTACTGGTTCTGCCCGCAGAACTATGCCGACAACTTCGGGTTCGGGATGCTCACGGCGATCGCCTACGTCCGGTGGGGCCGGGAGCGGCCGCTGCCGGCGGACCTGGCGTGCGCCCTGCGGTTCGCCGCCGGCGGGATCATCATCGTGGCGGCGTTGGTGCGGGGGAACGACGCGGCGTCGTCGGCGGCGTTCTCGACGCTGAACTCGGTCGGCTTCGCCCTCCTGTTCGCCGCGTCGGTGCTGGCGCCGCGCGAGTCGCGGTGGCGCCGGTTCTTCGCCACCCCGGTCTTCGTCTGGCTGGGCATGATCAGTTACAGCGTGTACCTGTGGCACGAGCCGATCCTGTTGCTCGTGCTCGACCGGTACGGCCTGGTCAGCCACGCGCCGTCCGCGTTTCCCTGGGTGGCGGCGGTCCTGGTGGCGGCGGGCGTCCTCGGCGGCTGGCTGAGCTACATCGTCCTCGAACAGCCGGGACGGCGACTGGCCATCCTGGTGAGCAGGCTGCGCTGGGGCCCGCCGAGCGGCAGGTCCGGCCCGCCGAGCGGCAGGTCCGGCGCGGCGGTCGGTGGGGCAGGCGGCGCGAGACCCGTCCAGCCCGTCTCCTGACGTGCGCCGTCCTGGTGGGCCTCGTGCCGATGGGCTTCGTGCCGATGGGCTTCGTGCCGGTGGGCGTCGTGCCGGTGGACGTCGTAGTGGTGGACGTCGTGGTGGTGCGCGTCGTCGCCTCGTCCTCGCCGTCGTGCCGATGGTGCTGTTCGCGGTCGCGCTGACGGTCACCGTGGTCGTCCGCCGTGGGGGAAGCTCGGTCGGCCCGACGCCCCCGCCGCGGCCACTCGGCGCCGCCGATGCCGGCGGACCGGCGTTTCCCGCGGCCCGGCCGATCGCGGCGGTACGCGGCCTGGCCGGCTGGTCGACAGCGCCGGACGGCAGGCGGCTGGCCATCCTGGACGCTGCCCAGGTCACCGCCGACGGGGTTGCCGCCGGCCCGGGCACTGCCGGCCCGGGCACTGCCGGCCCGGGTGCTGCAGGAACGGGCACCAGTGTCGGCGCCGGCGGGGCGGGCGGCGGGTCGTGGGTGCGGCTGGCCGTCGATCCCGCCGCCCGGGGGCAGCGCATCGACGGCTTCGGTGCCGCACTGACCGAGTCCTCGGCGCGGCTGCTGTGGGGGCTACCCCCCGACCAGCGGGCCGCGGTGCTGCGCAGCCTGTTCGACCCGGTCGCGGGTGCCGGCCTGAGCGTGGTGCGGGTGCCGATGGGCGCCAGCGACTTCGCCACCGGCCAGTACACCTACGACGACGTGGCCGCCGGCACCGCCGACCCGCGCCTGGCCCGGTTCTCGGTCGCCCGCGACGACCGGGCCGTGGTGCCCGTGCTGCGGGAGATTCTCGCGGTCGACAGCCGGGTCCGCATCGTGGCGAGCCCCTGGAGCGCACCCGCCTGGATGAAGTCCTCTAGTCGGCTCGGCGGCGGTTCGCTGCGGCCGCGCTGGTACGGAGCCTGGGCCGAGTACTTCGTGCGGTTCGTCCGGGCCTACGCCGCCCGCGGGATCACGGTGTCCGCGGTGACGGTCCAGAACGAGCCCGGCCACGGCGACCCGTCCTACCCGACGATGACCATGTCCGCGGCCGAGCAGGCGCGGTTCGTGGCCACCGCGCTCGGGCCGGCGTTCGCCGCCGCCGGGCTGGCCACCGACATCGTCGGCTACGACCACAACTGGGACACCCCGGCCGTCCCGACGCAGGTGCTCGGCGACGCCGCGGCCGGGCGTTACCTCAGCGGCATCGGCTGGCACTGCTATCGGGGTGACCCGTCCGCGCAGTCCCAGGTGCACGCGGATTTTCCCGGGAAGGCGACCTGGCTGACGGAGTGTTCCGCGGGGGACTGGCACGGCCGCCCGGCGGACGGGTTCGGCTGGTTGGCGGACGTCGTGGTGGACGCGCTGCGCAACTGGGCGTCGACGGCCCTGCTGTGGAATCTCGCGCTGGATCCCGCGGGCGGCCCGCACCTGGGGGGCTGCGGCGGCTGCCGCGGGGTGGTCACGATCGCGCCCCGGGCGGAGACGGACCTGCGCGCCGTCGATCGGTCGCCGGAGTTCGACCTGCTCGGTCTCGCGGCCCGGGCGGCGCCGCGCGGGGCGGTGCGGATCGGCGCGCGGGCATCCTCCGGGGCGGTCGGTGCGGTCGCCTTCAGCCTGCCCGACGGCCACCGGTCGGTGCTGGCGCACAACCGGACCGACGACGAGGCCGTGCTGACGGTGGACGACGGCGGCGGCGCGTTCACGGTGCGGCTGGCCCCGCACGCGCTTGCCGCGTTCCGCTGGCGGNGCTGACCGGCGCACCGGCGCACGGGCCACGCCCACCGGCCCTCGGCCCTCGGCCCTCGGCGCATGGCGCATGGCCGCGGCGCGATGGGCGCAATCGACTGACGGCCGATAGTCGGGTGGTTTATGGTGACCATGCGCGAATTGATCGCGGGAGCTCCACCGAGGGGCTGAGAGGGTGGCTGGGGCNGCCGACCGCAGAACCTGTCCGGGTAATGNCGGCGTAGGGAGTTCCAACGATGTCGCCATTCAACCGTGATGTGTCGTCCCCTTCTTCCGGGAAGGGCCCCGATCTCGACGGGGCAGATTCCCGGCCGGAATCCGAGCCCGTCTCGGTGGAAATCCCGAGTGTTTTTCCGGCGGCCTCGCCAGGCGGGACACCGGGCCAGCCCGCGTCCCAGGCGGCGCCCGGCGCGCCCCAGGGGTCGCCTGCCGCGCCCCAGGGGTCGCCTGCCGCGCCCCGGGCGACGGCCGTCTCGACCGGGCCGCTGGCGGGCAGTCGCAAGACCTGGCTCGTCGGCGCGGATCCCGACCTGCGGGTGCCGATGCGGGAGGTCGTCCTCACCACCGGCGACAGCGTCGTGCTCTACGACACCTCCGGCCCGTACACGGATCCGGCGGCGGACGTCGACGTGCGCCGGGGCCTGCCGCCGCTGCGGGCACGGTGGATCGCCGAGCGGGGGAACACCGCCCCGGCCGGCGGGCGGGGCGCGCTGCGGGCCCGGCCCGGCGGGGGAGCGGTCACCCAGCTCGCCCACGCGCGCCGGGGCGAGATCACCCGGGAGATGGAGTTCGCCGCCCTGCGTGAGGGGCTGCCCGTCGAGACCGTGCGGGCCGAGATCGCCGCCGGGCGTGCCGTCCTGNCGGCGAACGTGAACCATCCCGAGTCCGAGCCGATGGTGATCGGCCGGTCCTTCCTGGTGAAGATCAACGCGAACCTCGGCAACTCGGCCGTGACCTCCTCCATCGAGGAGGAGGTCGAGAAGATGGTCTGGGCCACCCGGTGGGGCGCCGACACGGTCATGGACCTGTCCACCGGCGCCGACATCCACCGGACCCGCGAGTGGATCCTGCGCAACGCCCCGGTCCCGGTCGGCACGGTGCCCATCTACGAGGCGTTGGAGCAGGTCGGCGGCCGGCCCGAGGCGCTGACCTGGGAGGCCTACCGGGACACCGTCATCCGCCAGTGCGAGCAGGGGGTGGACTACATGACGGTCCACGCCGGGGTGCTGCTGCGTTANGTGCCNCTGACCGCGCGGCGGCGGACCGGGATCGTCTCGCGCGGCGGTTCGATCCTGGCGTCCTGGTGCCTCGCCCACCACGAGGAGAACTTCCTCTACACCCACTTCGCCGAGCTGTGCGAGATCCTCGCCGCCTACGACGTGACGTTCTCGCTCGGCGACGGCCTGCGGCCCGGCTCGATCTCGGACGCCAACGACGACGCCCAGCTCGCCGAGCTCGCCACCCTGGGGGAGCTGACCCGCGTCGCGTGGGAGCACGACGTGCAGGTGATGGTGGAGGGGCCCGGCCACGTCCCGCTGCACCGCGTCGAGGAGAACGTCCGCCTGCAGCGGGAGATCTGCCACGACGCGCCGTTCTACACGCTCGGGCCGCTCACCACCGACGTCGCGCCCGGCTACGACCACATCACCTCGGCGATCGGCGCCGCGGTGATCGGCTGGCACGGCACGGCGATGCTCTGCTACGTCACCCCGAAGGAGCATCTCGGTCTGCCCGACCGCGACGACGTCAAGGCCGGCGTCATCGCCTACAAGATCGCGGCCCATGCGGCGGACCTCGCCAAGGGGCATCCCGGCGCGCGGGCCTGGGACGACGCGCTGTCGGACGCCAGGTTCGAGTTCCGCTGGGCCGACCAGTTCCACCTGGCGATGGACCCGGACACCGCCCGGTCCTACCACGACGAAACCCTGCCCGCCCCCGCCGCGAAGACGGCCCACTTCTGCTCGATGTGCGGACCGCACTTCTGCTCGATGAAGATCTCCCACCAGGTGCGGGCCGCCGGGGACGGCGCCGCCCCGGCCGTCCGGACCGGTCCAGCCGCCGTAACCGGTCCGGCCGCTCTGACCGACCCGGCCGCCCTGGCCCCGCACCCGCACCCGGCCACGGCGGACGAGGAGGTCGCCGCGGGACTTCGGGCCAAGGCCGCGGAGTTCGCCGCGGCCGGCAACCGGATCCACCTCCCGATCGCCGGCCCCTGAGCGTCGCGGCGGCAAGCCGGGCGAGCGACCGTCGCTCTGGGTCGTCGCCGCGGGTCGTCGCCGCGGGTCGTCGCCGTTGGCGGTCGCCATCGGGCGGTCGCCATCGGGCGGTCGCCACTGAGTCGCCGGGGGTCAGGTCCGCGCGGGCGAGCCGGGGAAGGGCGGCGGCGTGGTCGGCCGGTAGCTGCCCTGGATCGCCCGCTTGATCTGCTCGACGAAGGTGCGTCGCGCCGTCTCGTCGTCCAGGTTGACGAGGTCGATGTAGCTGATGCCGCGCAGCAGCCCCTGCGTTTCCGGGGGGCACACGGCGACCCGCACCGGAATCAGGCGCCGCTTCATTCCGGTCGGGTCCGCCCACCATGCCGCGTGCCACTCGGCCTGGACCTTCGCCGAGGCCAGGTAGTTCTCGGAGAGGACCACGAGGGTCCGTTTCGAGTGGGACACGGCCTCGTTGAGGCGCGCCACCAGATGATCCCCGGCGACGACGTCCCAGGTGTCGAGATGCACCTGGAAGCCCTGCTGTTCGAGCAGCCAGGCACACCACTCACCCCAGGCGCCGTCCTCCTCCGCGGCCGAGACGAGAAAGTCCCATCCGGCCGTGGTGCGCGGCTCCTCGGCGACGATCGGCGCCGCCGTCGGCGGAACCGACTGCTGCTCCGCCTCGGGCACCCGAGGGTCGCCGGCCGCCCCGTCGCCCGCTGCCCGGTTGTCCGCCGGGGGCAGCTGGACCCAGGCGGGGCCGGTAAGGCCGGGAACGTCGGTCTCGACCCGCCGGAACGAGTCGGGATCCAGCTCGCGCTGCCGCTGCTGCCGCCGCCGATCGACGGCGGTCGCGAACAGTGCGCCCGAGATGATGACCCCCATCTCCGCGGTGGGGAACTCCCCGAGCAGGCGGCTGAGGGCGGGCGTGTCGACGAGGCGCGAGGCCGCCTGAGCGGCGTCACGCAGGGCGGCGTCACGCAGGGCGGTGGTACCTCGGGCGGTGTCACCTCGGGCGGCGCCGGAAGCGGCGGGAGCGGCGGCGGTGTCGTCGGCGACGGCCCGCCCCTGGTGCAGCGCGACCCGCAACCGCACGCGACCGCTGTCGTTGCGCGGCCGGTTGTAGGCGTGCAGCATGCCCCCCAGCTCCCGCACGAGATCCGCGACGACCCGTTCCGCCGGCACGTCGTCGCGGACCACCCCGAGCAGCCCGCCGCCCCGGTCCTGGACGCGGACCGCGTCGGCCGGCAGGTCGCAGCGCTGCGCGGCGAGGCCCACGAGCTGGCGCAGGCCATCCCGCCAGGCCACGGGCACCCCCACCCCCGCCGGGCCGAACCGAACCGGATCGATGGCGAACAGGACACTGCCCGCCGGCGCCCGGACCCCCTCGGAACCCGTCCCGGACGGGCCCGCCGCCGGCGCTGCCTCGACGCTCGGGGAGCCCGCGCCGGCCGCCGATCCGCCCGCCGCCGTTCCAGCCGTCGCCGACCCGGCCGCCGCCGTTTCGCCCTCTGCCGTTCCGGTCGGCTTGGTGGCCGCGGTGAAGACCTTGTTGGCGGGGTAGGCCGCCGCCGCCGCGGCCAGGATGTTGACCCGACCATCCGCCAATATGCCCAGGTGAAGGTAGTGGTTGATCTCGTCCCAGAACTCCAGCGGGGTCTGCGTCGTCCAGGACGGCTGCCGCCCACGTTCCAGACCGGCCCGTTCGAGTATCGCCATGGCGTTGGATGGACGGTAGAAGGCTCGCGCGAGCATCTCCACCTCGATGTCGGTCAGCCGCTCCGTCACCGCTCCCCCAGANCCGTCCCGCCGCACCGGCAGCCAGACCTGACGAGCGCCGCGCCGCCGCCGTCCGCACCGGGTTCCGCGACTCCCGCCGGATGCTGCTGGCCGATCTTACGTTGCGACCGACTCGGGCGCGCATAGCGTGCGTTCACCGGCACAATCGGTCAGGCGTCAGGCGTCAGGCGTCAGGCGTCAGGTGGCGGTCGGCGCGGTCCTCGCGTGCGCGGGTTCCGCAGAGGGGACCCACCGATGCCACGCCGGCGTCGTGCCGTGCGCCGCAGGAACAGCGCGAAGCGACCCGCGGCTGCGTCCCGGCACCGGCCAGGCAGGGATGCCCCACGACCGCCACTCACCACGAGCATCAGACGAACTACAGATGGTCCCACCTCGACGCGGCCCGTGAGTCGCTCCGGCGGTGCTGTAAGCTGGCACCGCCGGCCACCACGGTGGCGGGCGCGCGCTCGTAGCTCAACGGACAGAGCATCTGACTACGGATCAGAAGGTTGGGGGTTCGATTCCCTCCGAGCGCACGCAAGGTTGAGACAGGCCGGAGCCCCGCACCCCCATCCAAGGTGCGGGGCTCTGCCGCTTCAGGAGCCAGAACGACCGGCCATGCGCCCGAGCGCGACCAGCGCCAGGCCGCCGAGCAGCAGGCCCAGGCCGAGCAGGCCGAACCAATCCACGAACAGCAGCACGCCGATGGTCGCGGCGACCACGCCCCGATGCCGCCAGCAGCCCCGCACCGCCAGCCACAACCCCTTTCCGGCCACCGCCGCCACCAGCATCCACACCGGCACGTGTATCTCCTCGGCCCGTGTCGGCATCCGCTGGAAACGCTGGTCACCGTCGATTCTGGACATGGCAACACCACCCGCTTTTCGGACGTGCGAAATCAAGGGCAGGAGAGGTAGGGAAATCTCGGGCGGCCCGGATCCCGGAGAAACGATCCGGCTCCCCCGATTGGACCGGCGGGGTCGAGCTACGACGCCCGCGGACCCGTCACGCCGGCGGCATCCTCAGCGGCGAAACGGATTTGCTCCGCCACGGATCCCCCTTCCTGAGATCGTCCCCACCGGCCGGACCAGCCCCACCGGTTGGGTACGGATCGAGAATGCTCCGCCAGAAGAGCGCTTTTCAAGCGGTATATCGGCGGTGCATGAGCAGTCGGGATCGAAAAAGGCCGTGACGGCATGAAGCTATGCACGCCATGCCGGGTCGATATGGCCATTGACCAGGTCAGCTACGGGCAATGCGAATTCGCTAGCATGCCGTGCATGACTGATCGTTCCGGTCCCGTCCGTGTTCCCGATTCCGGTCGGGACTCCGACGGCGAGGATTGGACGGCCGTAGCGCAGGCCATCAACACCAGGATGACCACCCGCCGTATCGGGCAACAGGAGCTCGCCGACCGGGCCGGCATCGCTGTGTCCACGCTGCGGCTGGTGCAGCACGGCGCGACCCGCCGCGTGCGTACCAAGACCCTGTCGGCCATCTCCCGGGCTCTCGACTGGCCCGACGATCACCTTGTGCGTGTTCTGACCGGTGACCACGTGGCAGCGCCCGCGGCAGTGGACGAGACCGCGGCGCTGGGGCGGCAGATCCTCGAAGGCGTCCGCGACATCCGCGACGACCTACGGGCACTCGTTCGCCGCCTGGACGACCTCGACGGGCTCCAACGCTGACGTGCCGCCGCGGCGCTCACTCCCGTGGACTTGTTGCCCGCCGGAGTCCTGGCGCACCGCGGACGTCCGCGCACAGGCGAAGACCCCGGACCTCGGTCGGAGGGGAGAGGCCCGGGGTCTTCCTGTGGCCGGCGGTGTGCGACCCGTCGGATCACCGGCCACGTTCAGGGTGGGAGGACCCCACCGCCCCCGGATGGGAGGAGGTGGAAGGGCAGGGCCCTCCCGGGTGACAGGTCGGACGGTCGATTCCGGCCGGTTACCGGCTCAGGTGGGGAGTGTCAGCTCCCACACGGTGTGTTCGGTCCAGGACCCGGCGGCGCTCACCCNCNCCTCATGCGGTCGGCCTCGATACCCACGCTGAAACCGGGACGCGGCGACGACGGGAGCGCGTTGGCCGATCGGACCGCGTCGGATCGATGGCAGATCCTGGGCGTAACACAGCGCCACGGTCGTGCTGGCGAACGGGGTGNCCTTCCGGTGGATCGTCACGGTCGCGGCGGTCCCCAGGACCGCGGCCGCACCGCGGCATCTTCCAGGAACGGCGCTATGACGGGCTGGAACTCGGCCACGAGAGCCACCAACGGCCCGCCCCGCGTGGACTCCACGGCCTCTGACGGCTCCGCGATCAGCAGCCCGTCCACGTCCGGCACGCCCAGCGGGGGTAGAGGGCTCCCCAAAATCATGATCTTAGGCACCGGGCAGCAGCTCCCACGCCGTGTAGTCCACGGTCCGACCGCCGGTCTCCATCCGCATCCGGTGNGGCACCGGTGTGACGGCAACATCGAGATCCTCCGGCCCGGGGGCCACGCCGACCGTCACCACGGTCAGATCCCGATCACCGGCCCACTCCCGCTCCCCGCGGATGTACCGGCCGATCAGGAACGCCACCCCGGTCTCCATCACCGTCGCCCCCGACGGCCACACCGTCACCGTCCCCCCGCCGGTATCGGCCACGGTGCTCAGCGCCCAGCCGACCAACCGCCTCCCACCACGCGCCGGCAGGAAGTCGGTGTGCACGCGACCGCCGCTGTCACGGGCCACCAACGGCCCGGCGACGAGCAGCCCGGCGCGGCCGGGATGGAGCAACCGGGGGATGTCCTCGGCCGGCACCTCCCACGTCCGCGGNCCCACCCGAGCTCCACTCACCGTGCCGTCCCCGCGGCAACAGACAGGCCCGGCAGCACGAGCGCGTTCGCATAGCCCTGTTCCCGCGCGTAGTCTCTCGCCTCTGTTCCGGACAGAAACCAGCCGATCACGCCCGCCAGGGTTCCGCGGGGACTGCGCACCACCAGCGCCCACCGGATCCGGTGCACCCTGGACGCCGCGTCGGCGGTGTTTTCCCGGCCCCGCCGTCCTCCCTGTGGCCGGCTTCCGCGGCAGGAACAGGTCCCGCCTGGAACACGTCGAGCTCACCCGGACGGGCGTAGGCGCGGCATCCGCAGCCGCATCGCTGACGCTGCCCGCCTCGCCACACAGATCAAGACGCGGCAGCGCGGCAATCGGCGTGCCCGTCCCGCGTGCCCGTTGCCTGCCGTTCATCGCTGTCCCCTTCGTCGTCTCCTCGCCCACGCCACCCACCCCGACGGGTCGGACGCCCGCAGGGTCGCCCGGCGACCAACCACGGATCGGCGCGGATGTCGTGACCGGCACTGGTGTCGACGCCGCCCGCGGAGGAACACTCGGCACGGACGGCGCCGACTGCGGACAAGACTCACCGGAACCGGGCAGCCACGGAATGTCGAGACGGCATGGAGCGACGGCATTCCAGCGCCGCCGTCTCCGCAGCACTATGGGCAGCTCAGCGCCGGTCCGGCGCCCTTTGACCGCTCGAGCCGGACTTGTGATGCCGAGACGACATCGGCCCAGCTATGCTCACCGTGCTGATCTGCTTACGCGGCTTGCCCTGATCTGCCACCGACCGAAGAGCGATGCATGACCGNCGATCCCGAATCCGCCTGGCAGCGCTACACCGTCTCCGCGGAGCTGCTGCACCGCGACGACATGGCCGACGCCCTGCGCGGCCGGGACTTCGGCGCCGCGTTCCTGCTCATGCGCAAATGGGATCACGTCAGCCAGGACCNCATAGCCTCCTCGATCGAGGGCTTCAGCCAGTCCAGGATCAGCCGCATCGCCGGGGGCAAGGCGAAGGTCGAGGAAGTCGAGGTCGTCGAGCGCATCGCCGACGGCCTACGCATCCCCGGTGCCATGGTCGGCCTGGCGCCTCGCCCCTGGGAAGTCCCCGGCGCCGCAGGCGTCGCACCGCGACCGCCGCGGGAGACGCTGCGGGTGCCCACCCACCTTCGGGAACAGGCGGGTGGGGCGTTCGGGGCGCCGCCGGTGATGCCCCGGCGCGACGAGGTCACTGACTCCATCCGCCAGCTTCTCGCTTGCATCGAACCCCCCNCTGCCAGCCGAGGCCGCCGGGTCGAGCTTCCCCCGATCGACCTCGAAGCGAAGATCCTCAATGCGTGGAGTTCGGGTCGGCCGCGGGAGGNCTCCCCGGTCCTGGTGATGGTGGCGGGGTTTCCTGGGTCGGGGAAGACGGAGTTCGCCCGGTTCATCTGCGAGATCACCNGCTGGTCGCTGCTCGACAAGGACACGATGAGCCGCCCGCTGACCGAGTCCCTGTTGCTGTCGATGGACACCGACCCGAACGACCGCCAGGGCGAGGTCTACACGGGCCGGATCCGCCCGTTGGAGTACCGGGCGATGTTCGACACCGCGTTCGACAATCTGCGCTTGGGCCTNCCCACGGTCGTGACCGCCCCGTTCGTGCGTGAGCTGACGGACGCGGCGTGGATGGAGCGGATGAAGAAGCGGTGCGCGAAGGCCGGCGCGGCGATCGCCGTGGTCTGGCTACGCTGCGACATCGACTCCCAGCGCGACTACCTCGAATCCCGCGACGCCGCCCGCGACACGTGGAAGCTGTCCTACTGGGACGAGTACGTGGCCACCATCGACCCCGACCAGCGTCCCGTGTGCACCCACTATGTGGTCGACAACAGCCGCCACGCCCGCAGCAACCTTGCCGAACACGCCCGCCGCCTGGCCAGCCGGATCCGCGATGCGTCCTGACGCCGTCATCCTTTANGGCCCCCCCGCCGCAGGGAAGGACACCGTCACCGCCGCCCTCACCGCGCTGGACGATCGGTATGTGCACTTCGACCGGCTGAAAGTCGGTGCCAACGCCGGTGCCCCCTACCGGGCGGCATCCGCCGACGAACTTGACCGCCTCCAGGCCGAGGGGGCGATTCTCTATGCGAACGAGCGGTACGGGAACGTCTACGCCATCGACCGGCCCCGCCTCGACGACCTCACCACCGCCGGCCGCGTGCCAGTCGTGCACCTCGGCCAGGTCGCCGGCATCCACACCCTGCATGCCGAATATCCAGNCCGGTGGGTGACGGTCCTGCTTTGGTGCCCCCGCGAGGTTACCGCCACCCGAGCCCGCCAGCGCGGGAGCACCGACGTTGCCGAAAGACTGACCGTCTGGGACGAGACGAAAACCGATCTCGCCGCCGCGGACATGGACGTGTTCGACGTGGTGCTACGCACCGACCAGCGACCGCCCGACGAGGCTGCCGTTCACATCCACCGCGCTCTGACGGACCGGGCCCGAGCCGTCCCGCCGGTATGGGACAAGGTGGACTGACCGCGATGCAGCTTGTCCTTCCCGCCCTCACCTTCCGCACCCCCGACGGCGCCATCGACACCGCCGCCACCGTCGCCTACGCCCGGCGTGCCGCGGGAACATGGGCGCACCGCTTCATCCTGTCCGGCACCACCACCGGCGGACACCAGGCCAGCGAAGCCGACCGCGCCGCGGTCGTCGACCTGTGGGCGGACACGATCGGAGTGGACCGGCTCACCGCATGCTGCTGGACTCCCGCCGACATCACCCACNCCACCCACGCCGGTGTCGTCCCGATGGTCGTCCTGCGAGACCTCGCCAACGACGCCGAGGCCCTGAGCCTGTTCGCCGCTTTGCCGAGGCCGAGCTACCTGTTCAGCCACCCGGAGTTCAGCCCGACCACCCTGACACCCGAGCTTGCCGCCGCCGCCCGCGCCGCCGGTGTCCTGCCCGCAGCCGCGAAGGTCTCCAAGGTCCCACCAAGCGGCATCGCTGCTCTCCGCACCGCGACCGGCCCGGACTTCACCCTGTGGGACGGCACCGCCCGCCACATCAGCGCCAGCCTCGACGCCGGAGCCGACGGCATCGTGACCGCACCCCTCAGCCACCTACCCGACCCGTTCCCCGCCACCCAGGCCGACCAGCTCCAAGCCGCCATCGACGCCGCCCAACACCACCTCGACACCCAGACTGGCCGAGACGCTCGGACCGCCGCCCTGTTCGTGATGGCCACGGCTGGACACCCGAGCATCGGCACCTGACGTCGTGTCTGCCGAATTGCTCGTTTTAGGATCAAGTCGCGGTGCGGGCCCGCGCCGCGCGGCCGCCTGCGCGCGGCCGTGAACGGCCGTGCTCGCCGGGCGCGTCGCGGCCCCCCCAAAAATCTCCCTAAGCCAAGTTCACGTACGAACAGAGATCTCCACAACAGGCTGGAGCACCTCAAGCCTTCCAGCATATGCGCGAATTACGGCATCATAAATGTCGGTCTTAGTGCTGCGAACTGCAACAACAAGTGCATACCTAATCTTATTAGCCGAGTTAGTGATTCCACCACCCATGCGCGCATTATAGTGAATATCGAACATGGGGCGATACAGGGTGTTCCCGCGAAATCTCTGCTTTGCGTTGAGGACCGTGTCCCACTTCTGCGCATCCCGGCGCAGAGTTTGCTCCGAATCATAATTAGTACGTTTAAAGAAGGACTTACTCTGAGGATCGGTACTTTCGTCCTTCGCGAAGCGACGAGCATCGGGCCGGAACGTCACCTCGAGCCCACTCCGGGTGTAGCTTCCTGGATCTTGTGGATCTACAGCTGTCGCATAGCAGAAAGTTGCGCTAATTTCTACCATTCCATCCAGCTGCTCATCGGGCATCGGAATCAGCGCGCGAAGATACTGGCTCGGCTCCAGCTCGCCCTGATAGATCACGCGTACAGTGTTCTCTGGGCAGGTGACAAGNCTTTCCAAATCGCCTCTTAGTCGGCCCCAACCGACCTCAGACCTATCGTTCATAGCCCCGTCTGCACCATGGATAAGGAGGGCCTTCAGCGCAAGAGGATTCAAACGACTACCAAAGTGTGCGCGAATTCCGGAGGCCAGACGTAGCGCCGCAGGTGCTGCGAACGACGTGCCGCATGTCGACGCTATTTGCGGAGAACGATCCGTGGCGTAGACCATGAAAGGCTCACGATCTTCGCCCCCAAAATGTAGGAGATCCGGCTTCACTCTACCGGGGCTGCGACCAGGACCAAACGCGCTGTAGCTGGCGCGCTGCCAACCCTCTCGCACACTATCCGCAGCGCCTACACCAAGGGCATTGACGCAATCAGAGGGTACTTGGATCCGCGCCTCACCAAGGTCGGAGTCGCCCTCCCCATTGTTTCCGACCGCTACCGCTGCTAGTGCGCGACCGTCGGCGAGATACTCATCCAAAAGCGCCGTCCATGCATGAACTTCGTCGTCCTCAACGGGGAGAGCTGGACCGATGCTGAGGCTGAAAAGTTCATAGCACTCCTGCTTCAGCACACTCTCAATCCGTTTCAATACATCGTAAAGCTCGTAGGGGTCACTATCAGTCTTCTCGTCAAGGACCCGATAATGATCAATTCGACTGTACGGCCGCGGCGCCGGTTTACCGACCACAAGNCAGCCGAAGAGAGCAGCTGAAGTGACATCATGGCCGTGTTGTAGAAGCATAGGTCGGGAGGTAGACACCCCTTGAGTGTCTAGAGCGGTTACCCATCTACCAAGCTCACTCGTTTCGTCAAATCCTCCATCGAAGATCGCCATTCGGAGATCGGGGTCAACCGGTCCCTCGGACGGCAAGGGGGAAATCGGTGAGTTCGGGAGTGGGACCGATCGTTCTATGGGCATCAGCCTGCGCAGTCGAGGCATAGCGCGTACAACCCGGAGAAACGAAAATCGTGCAAGATCGGAAACCGCATGAATCGGGGCCTCGACAGGCATGAAGCACAGACCACCTGCGTACACTCTACGATCTAGATCGGGCTGTACACCAAGCGACAACGCGTATTCTTCGAATGCCAAAATAATGTACTGTGCCGCAGGAGAGTTACTTGCATGTAGGCCGACTTCGAGTACAATTGCTTCGGCCGAATTTATCTGGGGAGCTCCAGAAGTGTTGCGTATCTTCTCAACACTGGTGGGCGCACGGAAGTCTTCCAATCGTTGGATCTGTTCACTAATTCGATGTGGGGAATGACCAAGATCGATGGCCCAACGCTCGAATGATTCACGTTTCCCTGCGACAAATATATCCGTGCTTGGCAGCGGCTGAGGATTCCCCTCTCTAGTCCATCTTTCCGGCTGGACAGTGACAGGACGGCTTCCTACTTGTCTGAGATTAAACTCGTCGAATAGCTGCTGCGGATGATACGATTTTGCGATAGACTGAGGATGNAGTGTTACTATTCCGATAGCTTCATTCTCCGGACATGCCGAGCGTGGCAATGCATCCAAGATCGCTGCAGCTTCCCTAACCCTCGGGTGCAAACGCTCTATTGCCTCCTGGTAAGAGTAAGCGGGTTGCGGACCCCCGCCGCCACCAGGCGGAGGGNTACGTTCCGTCAGGCGCTCACCGTAACCGAGGAGAAAGCGCGGCTCATCCGGCATCCCCAATTTCCTCTCTTTTAGCGCTGCTACTTGACTGATTTGCCATATATTTACGAATCGTATCCCTACTTACGCCAGTCATTTCACTTGCTCGCCTTTGAGACATTCCTGTACTTCTGATTATTTCGGCTACAAAGCGTCCGCGCTGGGNGGCTGGCAGCGTTCGGATGCGAATCTGGGCTATCTGGAAAAGCGCCTGCTCGATGGAGGTCCCGTCCAAGACGGNCGCTCGACGGGCTCGCATGACCTCACGTTCTACGTCATTGAATGACGATCCCACATAAAGTTGTGCAAGCATGGAAAGTGTTTCGTTCCCGATTTCATTTCCGTCAAGATAGCGCTGAATCGCCGCTGCAAGTTTCTCTGGCTCAGGTAGAGGGAATTCGACGAGAAGCTCAAATCTTCGCCACACTGCCGGGTCGAGTAGTTCGGGGTGGTTAGTCGCGGCTAGAAGAAGAGATCCCCCCGGCCAGGAATCAACTTCCTGCAGAAGTACCGTAACCAACCTCTTTAGCTCACCGACATCCGTTACGTCATCACGCTTCTTTGCAATAGCATCAAGCTCATCGAGAAGTAGAATACTCTTCGTGCTCTTGGCGTAATCAAGAACCTTGCGAAGATTATTTCCTGTCCGACCCAGCAAACTACTAATAACGGTCGAAAGATCGAGCACTATCAAGGGGACGCCAAGTTCCCTGGCTAGCCAACGCGCAGCGAGAGTTTTTCCAACACCAGGAGGACCCGTAAAAAGTGCAGTTCGGGTAGGAGCTATACCCGCCTCGAGTAGAGGTTCGGGCATTCGATATTCCCGAAGAAGTTGTTGCAGCGAGGCATTTGTTTCCGTATCAAGTACTGGCTCAACCGAGAGTACTACATGCTCCTCTTCGCGAACGAGAGGAAGGCGTGACTCCGTGTCGATCGGCTCCGCCATTACCGTTGCGCGACCAGCACTACTTCTAAGGGGGCTTTCGCGAAGGAGCATGACGAGGTCCGATGCCAGCGCCGGCCTTCTGTCCCTGTATCGCCNAGCAAGGCGCCGGAGCGTGACCTGCGCGTGGGAGGAGTTCGAGGCGAGGGCAAGTCGCGCCACATGGACTAGATCTGTCTCTACCTCCGAGAGCTCGTCCGTCTGAGGGTTGGATGGGTTCGAGGNCATGGCATCAGCCTACCGGGCTGGTGGACTAGCAAACAGGGTCAGGACAACAACTAGTCCACATCGTAGCAGTCTCCTTGTGATCCGGTGACGATCNCCTGACCCTGCCGATACGGCGGGCACTCACTGCACGGCAAGGATCAAGACCTTCCTGATCTTTGGCGCGAACGAGACGCCCCCGGCGCTGTGGCGTGACAGTCGGGCAGCCAACACTTAATGATCTTCAGGTGATCGCGTCAGCGAACGCTCGGTGACTGCAACAGGCAGACGATCCGTACTGCAGTCGTACTGCAACCGGGACAGACACCCGCAGACGTCCGTGGACATCACGCAGCCTCTGACCTGCTCCGATGGACACCTGTGGACGTCCGTGGACGGTGCGCCGAGGGCTACGGATCAGAAGGTTGGGGGTTCGAGTCCCTCCGAGCGCACGCAAGGTTGAGACAGGCCGGAGCCCCGCACCCCCATCCAAGGTGCGGGGCTCTGCCGCTTCAAGAGCCAGAACGACCGGCCATGCGCCCGAGCGCGACCAGCGCCAGGCCGCCGAGCAGCAGGCCCAGGCCGAGCAGGCCGAACCGATCCACGAACAGCAGCACGCCGATGGTCGCGGTATCAGAAGCGGCCCGAGCGCCAAGAAAACCGCCGGTACGTTAGGGTTCGCGGAAAACGAAGGAGCGGCTAGGACTGCGCTGCCATCCCGAACTTCTCCACGGCCAGACGGCGGGATTCATACTCGTCGAGCCACCGCAGGTGGTAGATTTCGCCGACGAACCTGAGGCGCCCCAGATCCCAGTCGTCGAGCTCCTCAGGGAGGTCGTCGGGTATCACGATCGTGTCCGTGAACGAGATCTCGCTTCCCGGCAGCACCAGGTACAGCATGGCTGCATGGCGGCCCGCTGACCACCGACGCCACCATAGGGCGCCGCCGGTCTGCTCCGAATAGACCTCCGGCACGACAAGCAGGAGTCCGATCTCGACCGGGCCATCNCAGATCCGCGCCACGCGGTGGCTGTACCGTTCCAGCCGCGGGTCAGCCACAAGGGACTCACGCGGCGGGCGCCAAGGCACCGGCTGACCTTCCTTCCGGATCGGATGAGAGACAGGCCGTGGACAATCCTCGGACGAACCGGTGACTGCCGCCAGCAGGCCGAGCGGCGGGAGCGTACGCCCCGAGACATCCGACTTCCGGACGGCTGGAAATGGAGAGGTTCCAGTGGGGCCTCATCAGGACGACCGACGTCACGGGTGGGCTCGCAGGTAGGCGAGGACCGCAAGGACCCGGCGGTGATCGTCAGCTTCCAGGTGCAGGCCCAGCCGGGTGAAGATGCTGCGCACATGGGAGTCGACCGTCTTCTCCGCGAGGTGAAGCCGCCGGCAGATTCCCTGGTTGGATCGACCCTCGGCCATCAGGGCAAGGACCTCGCGTTCCCGCCGGCTCAGACTGCCGAGCTCGCGGCGCCGGGCCCGCATCAGCAGGTCGACGATCGCGGGGTCGACGACATGGCCGCCCCGGGCGACGCGGCGCACTGCGCCCACGAAACCCATGCTGCTGACCCGCTCTTTGAGCAGGTAGCCCACGGACCGCGGGTCGTCGCCGAACACCGCGTCGAGATAGTCCGACTCCAGGTACTGGGAGAGCATGAGCACGGCAGTGCCGGGATGGGTCCGGCGGATCTCGACCGCCGCCTGCAGCCCTTCCGTCGTGCCGGTCGGCGGCATGCGGACGTCGACGACGGCGATGTCCGGCCGAACCGAACCGACCGCTGCCAGCAGGCTGACCGCATCGCCGACCTGCGCCGCCACGTCGAAGCCGTGGTCGCGCAGCAGGACAGCCACCGACGCGCGGATCAGCTCCGCATCGTCGGCGAGCAGCACTCGGATCGGCCCGTCCGGCGGTGTGGGCGGCATCAGGTCATCATCGGGTGTCACCGTGACGGACGCCGTCGGGTTGCGGGGCGCCGTCGGGTTGCGGGGCGCCGTCGGGTTGTGGGACGCCATCGGGGCCGGGTACGTCGTCATGTCGCGCGTCCCCTCTGTCGTGGCTCGGATTCCCGGCGTGCCGGCTGGACTTGGGCGCAGGGGATGACCGCAGCGATGCGGGTGCCGGCGCCAGGTTCGCTGCGGACGGTCAACGTCCCGTCCAGGGCAGCGACGCGATCGCGCAGGCCGAGCAGGCCGGAACCGGAGCCGGAACCGGAACCGGAACCGGCGCCGCCGACCCCGTCGTCGGCAATCTCGACCCGCAGAGCACCGCAGCTGTAACCAACGGTAATCCACACACCGGTCGCCTGGGCGTGCTTCAACGTGTTGGCCAGCGCCTCGGCGACCACGAAGTAGGCAGCCGCCTCCGCCGACGGGTCCAGCCGTCCGAGCACCGGTGGAGGCGCGGGACGCAGGTGGACGTCCAACGGGCATCGCTCCGCCAGGCCGCGCAGCGCGGGTAGCAGGCCCGCGTCGGTGAGGATGGCGGGGTGCAGGCCGCGGGCGAGTTCCCGCAGCTCGCCGATCGCCGCGTCGAGTCCGTCGGCGCAGTCGGCGAGAAGCTGTGCGGCGCCCNGGTCGGTGGTGCCACCGAGGCGGTGCCGTGCCCGCATCAACGTCAGCGCGACCACCACCAACCGCTGTTGCGCGCCGTCGTGCAGGTCGCGTTCCAGTTCGCGGCGGGCGGCGTCGGCGGCCGCGACGATCCGCCCGCGAGACGCCCGCACCTCCACCAGCTGGGCGCGCGCCTCGGCGGTCAGCCGCTGGTTCTCCAACGCCAGGCCCGCGACCGACGTCACCGCGTCCAGCAGGGCGGTGTCCTCCCGCAGCGCCGGGTCGTGCAGCAGCACGGCGACCCGTCGGCCGCCGCGCTCCACCATCCGGGTGCAGCGCTCGGCGTCCGCCGCGGGCAGCGTCATCGGCTGGCCGTCGCCGTCGACGAATGTCCCCGTCTCGGTCTGGGCGTACCCGACCTGCAACGACAGGTCGCCCAACGCCTGGGCCAGCTCGGTGCGCAGCTGCGCGGCGCTGACCGGCTCCCGCAGCCGGACGAGCAGCCTGTCGACCGGGCTGCGCCCCATCCGCAGCCGCAGCACCCCGACGACGAACCCCAGCGGCAACAGCCACAGAGCCACCAGGGAGATCCACATCGACTGTCCCCGCCACGGGTGGCCAGGGCCGAGCAGGCCACCGGCGGCCGTCGCCGCGCCGCCCAGCGCGGTGGCCAGGTAGACCGGCGCCAGCACTCGCCGCAGCGGCCGGCCGGCCCCCGCCCATTGACGGGCCAGCATCACCAGCACGGCGACGGCCACGGCGGCGGTGAGCAGGCTAGCGGCCCGGTCGAGCTGCCCGCTGAGCTGCTCGCTGTCGACGACGAGCAGAAGGTTGCGCCGTGGGATCGGCAGCCCCTCGTTGTTGGTGAACAGTGCCCGGATCGGCGTGAGCCCGAAGGCCACGGCGTAGGCCGTCGCGGCCAGTCCGCGCCGCGTCCGGGTGGTGAGCCTTCCGGTGGGGAACGCCAGCACCAGGTGGGTCAGCACCGCACTGGACGCCCGGGGGAACAGCAGGCCGGCGGTGTGCACCCACGGGGTGGTCGACAACTGCAGGTCCTCCGCGGGCAGCGCGACGCCGACGAGCACCATGAGCAGTCCCATTCGGGTTTCCGGCCGGCGCAGATGCGCGACCACGCCGGCGCAGAGGAAAAGCATTCCGCCGGCGCCGCTCGCCACCGTGTCAGCCGCCGAATGATAGTGCTGGTCGACCTTGAACGTCAGCGCGGCAGCGGTGAGCGGCAGACCGACACCGGCCGCCAACCACAGCGGCGCAACGCCCCACCACTGCGATTGCCCCCGCGACTGCACCTGCATTCCCGCACATTCACACCGGGCCGGACGCGGTGTCAACGGGCCCTGCCCGGTCTGGTTGGTCTGGTCAGACTGATGGGTCTGGCCGGGAAACGGCCGCGGAAGACCGCGACCGCGCGGACGTTTTTCAGGGCCAGCCCTGATGCCGGGCGCCGTCTCCGCCGGCACGCTGAATCCGCATCCCAGCCGTCCTCCGCATCCCGTGTTCCCGGAAGGTGACAGATGGAGCTTTCCCGCAGGCAGTTACTGACCGCCGCATCCGTGGCGACGGCAGGCGCGTTCGTCTCGACGGCCGGACTCACCCCGGCAGCGGCGGCAGCGGCGACGGCGACGCTCATCGGGACGACCGTCGCCGCTCCCGCCATCGTCGGCCCCGGGCCGTCCGGGCAGCCGTTCCAGATCGCCTTCGCGGGCGGCGGCGGCTATGGCGCAGGCGCCCCCAACCATCTGATCAACATTGCTCACGGCAACGACCTGGCGCATCCACGGGTGCTGCCCTACCGGACCGGCGACGCCCTCGNCCTCGCCTGGGACGGCAGTGGCATGAGTACCAGCCTCACCCTCGCCTGGACGCACTACTACGACCGCACCCGGCGGCTCAACCTCGGCCGGTCGGCCAACGGCGCGACCTTCGACCTGTTCCCCGCGAGCAGTCACACGTGCCTCGGTGGGGTTGCCCTCACCCGGCACGACAACGCCGTCATCGTCGGGTGGGCCGGCGGCGGTGGTCCCGGTGGCGGCGCGCCCGACGGCCGGGTCAACGTCGCCGCCCTGGGCGGACGTCCGGTGACCCTGCCCTGGCGCACCCCGTCGGCGCCCGCCCTGGCGGGCGACCCGGGCGTCTTCTGGCCGGACGGACGGCCACGGCTCTACGTCTGCTGGAGGGACGCCGAAGGCTACCTGTACTTCACCTACTGTGGCTATCGCGATTTCGGCGAGTTGCTGGACCNCAGGCGCGTTCAGCGGGTGGAGACCCGCGGGAAAGCCGAACGGAGCTCCCAGAGCCCCGCCCTGGCATTCAGCGGTGACCGCCTGTATCTCGCCTGGCCAGCCGTCGACCGTGCACATCACATCAATGTCAAGATTATCGCCGGTGCCGGCGCCGGGCAGAAGATGACCGGATCGGAGACCGCCTCCTCCGCCATCGCTGTGCAGTCCCACTACCGAGGGTCGGCGAGGGGATGGACAGGACGATACGTCTACCGCGGCACCGACCGGATCGGCGGCGTCTACCTGACTGACGCGATGCCCCTGTGATCCACCGACCGGCCAGAACGGGCACGGACGTTGCCGAAGCCGCGGTCGGGGGTGAACACGACCACCCAGGCGGCGGCACCAGGTGAGGGAGGCGTTGTCGCCACCTCGGGTGCCTACGGCGGTTCGCGACCCCTGACGATGAGGCCGTGGCCGCCCGCGTCCGTCTGGACCACTACCTTCAGCTCGTCCGCGCGGAACTCCACCAGGCCATCAACGTCGGGAGGTCCATCGCCGACTGCGTGGCCCGCGCCCGGGGTCGCGTCCCGTTCTGGTCCGACGACACGATCGCCGACGCCCTCACCGACCGCGGAGCCGACCCCCTGTTGCGCTGTCACCGCCGTCCTGCGCACCGCCTACCACCAGCCCCTCACCCTCGCCGACCTCGCCGAACTCTGGCCGGGTGGCCCGGTCCCGGGCAGCTCAGGCCCATGAACCGAATGACCGGGCGACGAAGCCGAAGACTGCCAGCGGCAAGATTTTCCATGGCTACTCCGCGGAAGCAGCGACTATCCACAGCCTGTGGATAGTCGCTGTGCGTAATGAAAATCGATGGGATTGGGCGGGATGGTGCAGCGAACCGCCTATACAACGGTTGGCGGAGAGTGGCGCCGGTACTCGGAATTTCCGATTTAGAAAAAGTGCCGCGTGTGGTCAGTATCCACGCCGACTCGATGGCCTGACCTGCGTTCCGTGAACCCACTGGCTAGGGTTGCCCTCGCGCCATCACCGCACGAATAGCAATCATGACGAAAGGGTTCACGAGATGACTCAGCAGGAGCAGCAGCAGCAGCGTCAGCAGGTTGAGCAGCAGCTCCGCCAGAACTGGCGGCAGCTTCGCTACCGTCTGCTCGACCAGTTCGGTCAGGTCAGCAGCTCCGACCTGGACGCAGCGAGCGGCATCAACGACCTCATTGCGCGGATCTCCGACAAGACGAACCACAGCGAGCGGTACGTCGAGAACCGTCTCCGGGAACTGGTTGGCGTTGGCGCTGGCCAGGGCGGGCAGTTCGGTGAGCGTCTCGGCGGGCAGCAGGCCGGTCAGGGCCAGCCTTTCGGCGCCCAGTAACAGCCACTCTCCACCGGGCAGGCGCAAGCAGGGAAACCACGGCCCCCACCCGGCGCGCCTGCCCGGCCTTCGCCCGTTGAGAGCAGCCGGGTGCTGACCCGTCCCGAGTCGGCGGCGGGTCGGAACCGATGCTGACGGATGGCAGCCACAACGGCAGTCAAGGCCACGCCCGGNGGTGGACGGGCGACGGCACTCGGCGGACGAGGCTGAGCGTGCGACCGCAGCGGCGGACGCTGGCGGACGAACCTCCGACGATGAGCTGGCTCACGAAATGACGGGGCAGCCCAACCGGATGTCTCGCTCGAAAGCCGCTCCAGGAGGGACGCGCACGGTTTGAGAAAGGCCAGAGCCCCGCACCCCGATCCAAGGTGCGGGGCTTTGCCGCTTTCAAGATCTTCGGTACTGCAATCAGGGCTGCAATGGCGGCACGGTAGTCAGCCGTCCTCGCGGCGGATGCGGAGCAGACCGCCTCGATCGCCGAGATCGCCGTGCGGGCTGCCTGGTCGTCAACGCGGAATACCACGATGCCACGATGGGACCCGGGCGGATAGGCACGGACGTTGCCGAAGCCGCGGTCGGGGGTGAAACAATCCGGCCATCGTCGCCTGCAGCGGCGAGCATCTCAGGGTTCGTCCGTCCCGCACGCTGCTCGCTGAACACGGTGTCGGCGTCGATGTTGAACGTGGCGAGCCGTTCGGCCAGCGAGACCGGTAGGGCGAGCAGGCCGCCCCGGNGGCCGACGTGCTTGTCTGGCATCCCTCCGAGGCAACAGCCCTGGCCACCGCGGCGGCAATGGGCGCACGGGGCCGGGTCGAGATCCGTGACAACGGCACACCCATCGACCTGACCGACCGCAGCGCAGGCATCGACTACCTGACCTTCCGCCGTCTCGCCGAGGCACTGAACGTCAGCCCCGGCAAGCTGGACCAGCTACGCGCCGAGCTCCACCAGGGCCAGCCCGCCGACGAACGCTTCCCCCTCTGGCCAGTCCAACCCCGAATATGCTGAGAGCGGGCTGGAGCCGGTGGAAAGACCGCGGCCGAACAGAAGGCCACTGTCATCGCAACGCCGCTACNAGGCCCCCTCAAAACAGGCGGCCGGCAGGTCACAATCGGCCGGCAGGTCACAATCGGCCGGACGTCTTCCGGTCATCGCGTGAAACGCCGGCGGGGGACCTGGAGATGTACCGCCGTAGCCTTTCCGGCCCGCGAAGGACAGGGCTCCCGGAGCCCAACCGCCAGGACTCTGTACCNGAGCAGGGCCGCCGACGATCCTACAACGGGTCACCAGTCATGACGGCGAGCTACCTTGCCGAGGCCCTGGTTTGTACTACCTTCGGTGGGCGNCGTCGTGCCCAGGTCGGGGTTGGTGCAGTTGAGACGAGAGGCGCAGAGTGAGAACTCGTGTCGGTACCCTCGCGGCGAGCGCACTTCTGGTGTGGTCGGAGCCGACTTCCTGGCCGGTCAGGACATGGCGCTGGAGGCGCCCGGTGTTCTCCTGGCAGCGATGGGGCCTCAGTGTCGTCGTCGGATGCGCTCTCCTCGGTGGGGCCATGGCGCCGGCGGGCGCCCGTTCGAGCCGGCAGGCGACGTGATCAAGCGATGAGGAGTGCGGATATGCAGCAGGAACCGGATCCCGAGCGGGGACTGACCGCGCACCAGCGCGAGTTGTTCCAAACCCTGGTCGACAGGTGCATGGATTTCGGCATGCCGACCGACGAGACCTTCCAGGCGCTCCGAGCCTGCGTGCTCAGCATCAGGACCGACATTCAGGGAATGACTCGCTACCAGGTCACGAAAAGTGACCGGTAGCGGGAAATGTGACGGCTGCCACCCGAGGGGTGGATAGGGGACGACTCGAACTCAACGCCGGCGACGAGTCTCGGAGCCGGAACGACCCAGCACCGGGGGTAGAACGTGGATCCGACGCCTGCAGTCGATGGCACGGGCAACTCCGGCGATGCCCGAGGTGGCGGCCTACGCGACGTCGTGCGGCTCACCATCCCCGCCGCCGGCGCCTACCTGGTCGTCCTGCGCACGGCGACCGCGTCTCTGGCCGCGCGGGCGGACTTCACCCTCGACGACATTGAGGACCTGCGGATCGCGGTGGACGAGGCCTGCGCCCTGCTGCTGGTCTCCGCGGTCCCGGGATCGGCCCTGGAGTGCGTCTTCACGCTGTCGCCAGGCCTCCTGCGGGTGACCGTCTCGGTCGACAGCTTCGACGGCGAGCCGCCGTCGAAGGACACGTTCGCCTGGACCGTGCTGAGCGCGCTGGCCGGCGAGGTCGCCAGCTCCACCGGGCCGGGTCGGCGAGTCACGATCGCGCTGGCGAAACGGCGCGGCGACCGTGGCTAACAGCTGATCCCGCGGCTGCCGTCCAGCTTCCCGGTCGCCGTCGCGGCCTCGCTCGCTCGCGCGAGCCGGCGACCTGACGGCGTCGAGCTGCGAAGGCGGCAGCGCCGTCCGATTATTGTGGCGGCATGGGATTGCTGGGGGATCTGGTCAGGATCGTGTCCGACCTGGTGACGGGCGGCCGGCGCCAGGGTGAGGCACCCCCGCGGGAGGCGGGACGGGTAGGCCGGCGGCGGTCGGTACCCACATCGAAGGCCCCTTCCCCCGCCCCTTCCTCCGCTTCGCCCTCCCCTTCGTCCTCGGGGGCGGCCGCGCGCAGTCACCCGGCCCGGGAGCGGGCGCGGTCGTCTCGCGCGNACGAGGAGGGCTCGCCGGGTGAGTTCGGGCCGGATGCGACCGTGGAGGTCGATCCGGGGCGCATCGGGTCGGTACGGATGAGCTACGCGCCGCAGTCGGACGGGGCCCCGGATCCCGGTGAGATCGTCTGGACGTGGGTGCCGTTCGAGGAGAACGACGGGCGGGGCAAGGATCGGCCGGTGCTCGTGGTGGCCGTCGAATCCGCGGGCACCTACCTGGCCGTGCAGCTCACCAGCAAGGAGCATGACGGCGAGGGCGACTTCGTGCCCGTCGGCGCGGGCGGGTGGGACAGCGAGCGCCGACCGTCCTGGGTCAACCTGGACCGGGTGATCCGGGTGCACGAGGGCGGGATGCNCCGAGAGTCGTCGGCCCTGCCGCGCGAGCCGTTCGAGCGGGTCACGGGCCGGCTGCGTCAGCGCTACGGCTGGCGCTAGGCGCTGTCGGGTTCTCGGCCGCCAGGTCACCCTGACAGCCTTACCCCCGAGTCATTTTCGACTCAGTATTAAGGATTGTTTCCCTTTGTCCAGAAGACCTGAAATGTTATCGGCGCCGGTCGACTTACGACGATGCCACTGACATAGTTCCAGCAGCCTTCCTGTCGGATGCCGACGTGCAGACTCGCCACCCTGAGGTAGCTGCCCGCCGAGGGGTGGCCTGGCGTGGAGTCATCACGGCCGAAGTGGCCGCGAGCTGGCACAGCGGCTGAATCCCGGGCCGCATCGTGATCTCCTCGCCGAGCGCGAAGAAGCCGCCGGCGCCGGCCACCACGTAATCACCGCCGACGGAGAGCAGCGTCACGGTGGCATCGCGGGCACGAACGACGTCCATTGCCCTCGAATTCCGGCGAGGTCGTCGGAACATCGCGAGCACCTCCGTCGGTCATCGTCACTCTCGGAGTTCGACAGATCGCTCCTGTGGTGTGCCGTACGTCTGCGGCGTATCTGAGATCACGAAAAGGTACAGGGGTGCAGCGAACAAGGCGTGCCGTCCCTTCACGCCAGACCCTGAGCGGGGACGTGGAGAGACGCACCACGAGGACNCCCTCGCTCGGGCCCGGACAGCACTTGCGACACAACTCGGTCGCAGTCAGTTTGACCCTGCCTTGGACGCCGCTACCCGCTTTGACAAGCCATACGATCCGGCGCAGGCAACAGTGCGTCCTGGACTGCCTGCACCGACCGGCCCGGATCAGTCGCGCTGGTGGACGACCAGGACCGCGCCGGGGGCGTGGGCGACGACGGAGGTGNCCACGCTGCCGAGCAGGTGGCCGGCCAGCCGGGAGTGCCGATGGGCGCCGAGAACGATGAGGTCCGCCTGGCGCTCGGCGGCGGTGGCGATGATGCCCTTCCAGGTCGGTGCCGCCTGGACGGTCGCGCTCTGGGCGCGGAGTCCGGCGGCGTTCGCGAGGTGANCACCGTGCGCGGCGATCTCGGCCGCGGCCTTCTCGACCTCGGCGGCGCTGTTCGCGTCGAAATGCTGCGAGCCGACCGGGGTGAAGCCGACGTCGGCCGGCTGCCAGGCGCACAGGATGAGCGCCTCGCGTCCGGGCGGAAGCTGCGTCGCGGCGAACTGGATGGCGTGGCCGGCGACGTCACTGCCGTCATAGGCGAACAGCACCGGACCGGGGCGGCCGNCTCGAGCACCGGGCTGCACGGCGTCGGCGTTGGAGTCGGCGTGGGGTGAGGACATGTCAGTCGACGCTTTCCGGGACGGGGAGGGCGATGTCCAGATCATCGAGATGGGGGGTTCGGCGGACTCTGGCCAGCAGCGGGGGAGAGTACCAGGCCGGACGCAGGGCCCCCAGGAACGTGTCGACGTCGGGAGTCTGCGGGCGGGCACCGCTCAGGGCGTAGATTGCCACGCCGATGGCGGCGCCGGCGAGGGCCNGGCCAAGGCCGATCCACAGGGCGATGTTCGTTCCCTCGTTGAGGTCGCCGGTCACCGTGGCCGCGAAATGGGCGAAGATCGGCGCAATCATGAAGGCGGCGACCGCACGTAGCAGTTCGACCAGGGCGAACACGCGCTGAAGGTTGGCGGACGGCAGGGAGAAACCGGCCACGAACAATGCCGGGGCGACCGTGGCGCCGAGGGCGAGCCCGGTCAGTCCCGAAGCGACGAGCGCCAAGGGCTGGCTCGCCGGCATCGCGAACCAGAAGACCAGGATTCCGGCGGCGAGCAGGACCATGCCCACGAGCGGCATGTAGTGCACGGAACGCCGGGTGACGACGAAGCCGAACGTGACCGCGGCAATGACCGCGCCGCCGAGTTCGGGCAGGTAGAGCAGCCCGACGCGCACCGGGCCGTAGGTCTCCGCGAGCACCGAGGCGGTCAGTCCCGTCGCGGACACCGACGCCGCCGCGGCGAACAGCGCGATCACCACGCCCGCGACCGGAATCGAGCTGGTGAGCATCTCCCGGACCATCAGCAGCGGCTGCGTGGCCCGGTACTGGTAGACGACGAGGACGACGATCAGTGCCAGACCGCCGAGCAGCGGTGCGATCACCTCGACGTCCAGGAAGCTGTGGCTGGTCAGTTCGGACGCGCCCAGGAAGGCCGCCAGGCTGCCGACCGCGGACAGCGCGATCGCCGGCAGGTCGCGCGGGGCGTCGGGGTTCGCCGGCGGTGCGTCCTCGAAGGTGAGCACGACCAGCAGNAGCGCCAGCACCGAGACCCCGGTGACGATCCAGAACAGCGGTCGCCAGGCGTTGGCGTCAGCCTGCAGACCACCGATGAACGGGCCGAGTGCGACCGCGCCGAAGATACCCATATTCATGATCATGACGGTGGTGCGCAGCTTCTCGCGCGGGTAGCCGATCGCCAGCGCGGGGGCCGCGGCGATCAGCAGCATGCTGGTGGCCAGGCCCTGCAACAGGTGGCCGATGATGAACATGGCCGCGTCCTGCGCCGCCGCCGTCAGCACCGATCCGACGACGAGCACGACCGCGTAGACGAGCAGCATCCGCCGTTGCGGCAGGTGCAGACCCAGCTGGACGGCGAGCACCGTCCCCAGCGCGTAGGCCGCGTTGCCCAGGCCCGAGCTGATGCTCATCGTCTGCGCGCTCATGTGCAGTTGTTTGGCGACGATCGGCGCCAACGGCTCCAGCGCGGCCGACAGCGCCAGGTAGGGAATAAGCGCGAATATAACCATGGCTGCGGACGCCGCGTATCTGCCAGCAAGAGGACCTTGACNCATCAATACCTTCTGATTTAGGCGTGCGGAATCCGGGGGAAGGATCGGGGCGTGGGACTACGGACTTTCCCTCCGATACCTTTACTCGTTCCCCGCCGGACGAACAGAGGGGCAGACGGACTGTGAGAATCGTTACCATCGGCTAAATACTGGCTTTGNCAGGAATACCGAACGCGCCGCCGGTGTCGCCTCCGGCCCGGGGCTCGGCTTCGGTCCTCGCTCTGGTCGGTCCGGACCTCGGTCCATGTCCCGGCTCTGGCCTTGGCGCTGGATCCGGCTGCCGCGCTGGATCCGGCTCTGACCTCGGCTTCCGTTCGGCCGTGCCGTCGCCTCGGCGGGACGGGAGTCGTACGACTGGGCGGCCGGTGGACGGACTGGGTGCCGTCTGCGTCCGCCGGCGTGGTGTCGGCGGACCGCCGGGTGGTCCCGGCCGACCGGGCCGATGTCGCCCGGAGTGTGGTCCCGCGCGTGACGTACGGCCAGCGGTGATCGAGCGTTACGGCACGTTCACCCAGTGATGGGGAAGGTCGCCCAGGGGTCTTGATGATCTTTAGATCGTCGTCGCCTGGCGGTGAGAATCCGGTCCGGGTAGCACGGCGGGGTTGGACGCCCCTGCGCGCGCCGGCGCGCACCGCCTACTGATGCCGCTGCAGAGCCGGCCACCACGTCCGGCGATCGTCACCGCCTGACCGCCTGACCGCGTGCCGCAGGACGCGCGGTCAGGCGGCTCAGGCATCAGGCGATGTTGCAGTTGGTTCCGGCTGCCGCCGCGGTGTAGACGGCGGGAATGAACACCAGTCCCCCGCCGGCAGGTGCCGGGGCAGGCAGCGCAGGCAGGGGCAGTATGCCCAGGTCGGGAGCCGGGGCGGGAGCGGGAATGATCCCCCGGTTGCCCTGGCGGTCACACTCGTCCGACTCGTAGNGATGAATGATCACATCGATGCCCTGGTCAGTGAGGTAATCTCGCAGTGGCTTCGAGGGACCCAGCGTGTCCTTCTGGCCGGGGAAGAAGTGCCATTCGACGTGGAATCCGTAGGCTGNCACCAGCTTCCCGTCGGCGGTTGCCTGCGGTTCGACCTCCTGTGACTTCGAGACCTTCCCGCTCTTGACCTCGTAGGCGATGCGCTGTGCCGTGTTCGCGAAGTCCAGGATTCGCGCCTCGTTCGCACCGCAGGTCTGGGCGCTGTTGCGGGGCAGCGACGTGTCGACGTGGCACTGCCGGGTGAAAGTGGGGGAGGCGTGCAGCACGGTCGCCCAGAAATAGTCCTCCGCCCAGGTCCCGCGGTTTACCGCAAAGGCCTCGTAGGCGTTCCGGCTCACGTCGGTGACGTCGTGCACCGCTCCCTCGATTGCACCCAGGTAGACCTCGTCGATCTGGAGCCACACATCGGTGCCGGGAGCCCAGAATCCGCTGTAGACGGTGACCGACGTGTTGTCCTCTGAATTGAACTTGACGACAAGATCGATATATCTGCCGCCGGTCGGCCCGAACTGCGTCTCGGCGATCGTGGCTCCCGACTTCGTTCGGACACCGAAGACGCCGGTAGCAAAGTTGTCGGAGGTGCGTACCTTGACGGAGATCGCGTAGGCGTGGTGGCGGTCGACGGAGGCGCTCTGGGTGATGGCGTTCCAGTCCTTGCTGGCGGCCCGGATCCAGGCGTTGTTGTCGCCGGCTGCGGAAAATCCCTTACCGCGGTCAATACCCTTGCTGTCCGGCCCTTCGGACCCCCAGGGCCTGGATACGGATCCGCTGTGCTGGCTTTCGAACCCACCGTCCTTCAACAGCTGCTTCGATGCCGCCGAAGCGGCGGGGACGGCGACGAATGTCGCGGACAGTAGAAATCCGAGGACGGCGACCAGGATGACGGCCGGGCGTGCCCTCGGTAGTTTTTGGAACAATCTTCCCTCCGTAGTAATCTCGCTGCGAACAGTAGTGGATTTGACAGAATGCCGACATCCTGGTCGCGAACGGCTAACCCGGCGCGATCGGGGGCAGACCACGACCCGGCCGGTGTGTCGCCGACGCCGGTGCGGTCATGACGCTGTCCGACGGGCGCTGCCGTACCGCACGGTCGCCGCGGTCGCGGAACCCAGGCGCAGCTGGGCGCCGTCCGGCAGGTTCGACCAGGTCGTGCCGAGCCGCCGGCCGTCGACGAAGGTGCCGTTGGCGGTCGGGTTCTCCTCTCGTCCCTGGGCGGTACCGTCCGCCGCCACCCGGATCAGGACGTGCCGGCGCGAGACGTAGACCCGGCCGTGCAGCACCCGGCCGCTGTCGTGGGTGCCGTGCCGACCGATCACGGCGGTCTCCCCGGCCGGGATGACGACCGTGCCCCGGTCGAACCGCAGCTCGACGCCGCCGGGACCGCCACCCCCACCGGCCGCACGGCGCAGATCGGAGGCGCAGAACGGGCAGACCAGCTCGCCGGGCCGGATCGGCGAGCGTTGGCAGGTCGGACAGGCTGCCTGCGGCCCTGGCTCGGCCGACGTCGCGACCTCGAGTCGAGTTGCCGGGGGAGCGTCGGCCGCCGGGGGGCCGCCGGATCCCGGCGAAGCGTCGGGCGGTCCGGGACTGTCCGCCGGCGGTGGGTCGTCGCGGATCCGGGACTGGTCGGTGAGAACCGTGCCGCACCCGCCGCACACCACGGCCGTCCGCGACACGGGCGACCGGCAGACCACGCAGACCCAGCCGGGGGTGCTCACGGCCGCGGCCGCCACGACACGTCGGCCAGCTCGACGCCGCGGCGGGCCAGCGCCTGCTCGATGCGGTTCAGGTCACCGGGGGCGGGGACGCCGATCAGCCACCAGCGTCCGTCGTCCAGCCCGACCTGTAACGGACGCGCGGCGCCGGCGCCTTCGCCGACGGCGCCGAAGCGCTCGCGGCCCAGCGGGGTGNGGATCTCCAGTCGCTGGTTGGCGGAGCCGCGCCACGCCCCGCCGGGAGCGCGCCGGGCAACATACGGGCCGGTGACGACGACGTCGCACCACTGCATCGCCGCCGCCCGGCGTGGGCTGCGGCGCAGCGCGGCGGTGGTGTAGCCGGAGTAGACCAGCACATCGACCGCGGGCAGCTGCGCCCGCAGTCCGCGCAGCAGCGCGNCGAGCGGCTCCGGCTGCTGGAACGGTTCGCCGCCGGAGATGGTCACGCCGGTCAGCCCGGGCCGCTCGCACAGCCACGCGAGCAGCTCCGCGATCGGCGTCGTGCTGCCGCCGGCGGGATCCCAGGTGTCCAGGGACATGCAGCCGGGGCAGCCGATGGTGCAGCCCTGCACCCACAGGCCGGCGCGGATGCCCGGCCCGAGCGACGTCACCGGGAAGTGCCG
This sequence comes from Frankia sp. AvcI1, assembly GCF_001420875.1. NCBI lineage: Bacteria > Bacillati > Actinomycetota > Actinomycetes > Frankiales > Frankiaceae > Frankia > Frankia sp. AvcI1. Next base: position 86,677 of record NZ_LJFZ01000003.1, read on the forward strand.
CCGGCTCATCCGCAGCGTCGCCCCCGACGGGCCGAGCCCCGGCTCCGCGCCGGACACTCCGGGGCCGGACGGTCCAGGGCCGGACGGTTCAGGGTCGGACGGCGCAGGGCTGGGCGGTTCAGGACTGATCACGGTGGCGCACCTTCACCAGGCCGGCACGGAGGGGGNCGCCGCCCTGGGATCCCGTCGGGCCGGCGTCCGGTTGCGGCGGGGGCCCGGACCGGCGCAGGGTCAGCGTGCGCCGGCCCGAGCTGCCGCCGAGCTCGGTGACCTCGACGACGGTGCCCCGCGGGAACCCCTCCCGGAACAGCGCGTGGGCCAGGGGGTTGACGAACGCCGACTCCAGGAACGACCCGATGCCCCGCCCGCCATAGGCCAGCACCGTGTCCGAGGTCGCCTCCCGCACGAGCGCGGCGCGCACCGCGGCGGACGGCCGCACGTCGACGGCGTGCTGCTGGCGCACGCGCGCCAGCACCCGGGCCAGCTGTTGCTCGAAGATCCGCGCCCCGGTCGGCTCGTCGATGAAGCCGAACACGACGATGTTGTCGCCGAGGCGGTTGAGCAGTTCCGGACGTCGCAGCGTCTCGACGAAGTGCCGGCGGATCTCCGCCTCGACCCGCCGCTCCAGCTCCGCGCGGTCGGTCTGCGGGGTCAACGGCGGCCCGTCGGACGCCTGCATCCCGAGATTCGAGGTGAAGACGATGATGCTCTCGCTGAAATGGACGGTTGACCCCGTGCCGTCCGTCAGTCTGCCGTCATCGAGAACCTGGAGGAACTTGTCCAGGATGCGGGGAGCGGCCTTCTCGATCTCGTCGAACAGCAGCAGGCTGAAGGGGCTCTGGCGTACCGCGTTCGTCAGCTCGCCGCCGGCGTCGTAGCCGACGTAGCCGGGNGGCGCGCCGGTCAGCCGGTCGGCGGAGTGCTCGGCGGCGAACTCGCTCATGTCGAAGCGGATGTAGGCGTCCGCCTCGCCGAAGACGAGCTGGCTGATGGCCTTGGCGAGCTCCGTCTTGCCGACGCCGGTCGGCCCGGCGAGGAACAGCACCCCCCGCGGGCGCACGACACTACTCGCCTGCGCCCCGGACAGGCCCATCACCGACCGGACGAGGATGTCCACCGCCCGTCCGACGGCCTGCTGCTGCCCGAGCACCGCGGCGTTGAGGGTTTCCTCGGCGTCGCGCAGCCGGCCGCGCAGCTCGTGCTGGCCCCACGGGTTCTCCCGGACACCGAGGCGGTAGCTGCGCGCCGCCGCCTCCATCGAGGACACCTCGGGGATGCCGGAGCGGCTCAGCTCGACGATCGCCGGCAGGCTGTTCAGCGGCAGCCCCTGAACGCTGTCGGCGAAGCGCCGGGCCAGCGCCGCACGCTGCTCACCGGTGAGCCCGGCCGACTCCGGTAGCAGCGGCAGCAGCGCGGTGGTGGCCGTCAGCCGGTCGTCGAGCTGCGGGACCGGCACCGCGATGCGGCGCAGCGGAACCGACGGCGACATGAACGACGCAGGNAGCTCCTGTTCGTTGTGNACCAACCAGATCAGCGGGTTNTACCGGGCCCGCTCGTCCGGCCAGACGAAACGCATCGCCTGGTGCGCGAGCTTCTCGGCGGCGGTGAAGAACGCCTGCTCGTTCTCCATCAGGTTCGCGGGATTCGTCACCAGCCGGCCGGCGTAGTCGATGATGAGCGCGACCGGGGTGTCGACGATGCCGGGCGGACGGATGTCCGGCCCGTCCTGCGCCGCGGCGCCCTCGGCGCCCTCGGCGCGGTCGGGATCCGGGCCGTGGACGACGTGGCGCATCCGGTCCGCGAGGGCGGCCAGGTCGAGTTCGCGCTGCGGGGCGCGGATGCCGTACCGGGCGCGCAGCACCTCCTGCTGGGCGCGCAGCCGCTCCTCCCGCTCGGGCCGCGGCATGGCCCGTGGCAGGTGCAGGCGCAGCCCNTCCACCGGGTCGGCGACCAGGACGTGGTGGTAGCCGCTGGCGTCGAGGGTGTACCAGAGTCGGTCGAGCAGCGACAGGAACTGCATCGGCCCCCGCGGCGGTGTCCACAGATGCTGGTCCCGGACATTGCCGTGCAGGACGAACTGCGGGTGCGTGAACACCGAGGACTGCAGGTCGCGCAGCCAGCCGGGGACCCGTGGCCCGTCGACGTCCGTCCCGGCGTTCCTCGGTTCGGCCGCCTCGGCGCGTTCGCTCATGTGCCTTGCAGCGTGCTCGCCGCGTGGGTGTGACACGCGCGTACCTCCTGCCCGTACGACCCGGCCGGCCGGGTCGTGTCCGTCAGTGCTTCAAGGGACGGCCGGTGCGTCCCGGGGATGTCCGGTGCTTCCGAGGGGAGGCCGGTGGGCTCCCAGGGATGACCGGTGGGGTCACAGGGACGGCTGCGCGTCCGGGAATGGAACCGGCGCAGACAGACCGGATCCGGGGTCGGAGGAGGGGCGCTCGATGGCGAGCGAGCACGATGCGCCGCGGCCGGCACGCCGGTCACCTGGTCGGGACCGGGGTTGGCGTCGGCGCTGGTGCTGGTGCCGGCGTCGGCGCTGCGGCCGGGCAGTCGAGCAGGCCCTGCCGCTGCTTGCTTGCGAGGACGGCCGTCGCGGCGTCCGCCAACCGGCGGGCGAACACCGGCGAGCGGTGGGCTTCGGCGGCGAGCGCCGCAGTCATCGGTGCGGCGTCCGCGCCGCGGACGGACAGCACGAGGTCGCCCCCGGCGGCGACGAACCGGACGGCCCGTTCGCCCACCGGCACCGACTGCACCGCGACGGCCGAGCCGAGGTCGTCCGACACGATGACGCCGCGGAACCCGAGCTGGTCGTGCAGCAGCCCGGTGACGACCGGCGCGGAGAACGCCGCGGGCGTGGCCGGATCCAGCTTCGGGTAGCGGGCCAGCGAGACCATCACCGCGGCCGTTCCGGTGGACACCGCGACCCGGAACGGCTCCAGGTTCGGGTCGGTCGTGGTCGCCGCATCGTCGACGGCGGCGGCCGACGTGTCGGTGTTCTGATGCACCCGGCCGAGGCCGGGGAAGTGCTTGGCCGTGGCGAGCAGGCCGCTGTCCTGCATCGCCGGGACGACGACGCCGATGTCGCCCGCGACCGCGCTCGCGGCGGTGCCGAAGTTGCGGCCGTAGGCGCCGATCGGCGGGTTGGACCGCGCGGTGCCGGCGGCGACGGTGTCGGCGACCGGGGCGAGGTCCAGGGTCACCCCGGCGCCGGCGAGGACGCCGGCCCAGGCGGCGGTGCGCGAGCGCAGGGTCGCCGCGTCCCACCGGCCCTGCTCGACGGCGCTCGGGATCGTCCCGAAGCCGGGGCCCTGCAGCGTCTGGACCTGCCCGCCCTCCTGGTCGACGGCGATGTGCGCGCCGACGCCGACGTCGCGGCGCGCCGCGTCCTGCACAGCCCGCAGGTCGTCGCGCAGGCCGGCGGCCGACTGGGTCGAACGGCCGGCGAGGAACACCCCGCCGAGGCGCGACTGGCGGATGAGCGCGATGGCGGAGCGCACGTTGGTGACCGGGACGCCGATCATCATCACCTGGCCGGCCTGCTGCTCGATGCTCATCGCGGCGGCCCGGGCCGGGGCGCAGGACGCCGTCGGGCCCGGTCTCGCCCCGGACGCGGCGAACCGGTCGGCGACCGTCGCCGCCGGCGCGGTCGGGCCCGGGCGGCCGCCGGTCCCGTCGCTCGCGCTGCTCCCGCCGGACTCGCCGGACAGGGCACCCAGGGCGTCGAGGTCGGCGTCGAGGCCGGTGGGGAGGCCGGCGGGGAGACCGGAGCCGGACGGGTCCGGCGCGAGGGTCGGCCTGGTCGCCGTGGCCCGGGTGGCATCGCCGTCGCCGGGCGAGCCGTGTGCCCTGGCGACCACGACGACGAGGCCGAGCACCGTCGCGAGCAGCGCCGGCAGCAGCAGCCGGAACGGCACCACCTCGCCCAGCCCGTACAGCCAGTCCGGGATCGGCAGGTACCACCGCCGATGCCGGATCCCGGGCGCGCTGGCGCGCCGGCTCAGTCCGAACACCGCGACCTCCACCTCGCTGGCGACCTCCACCTCGCTGGCGACCTCCACCTCGCTGGCGACCTCCCCCTCGCTGGCGCCCTCCCCCTCGCGGGCGACCGCCACCTCGCTGGCGACCGCCACTTCGCGGGCGACCTCGGACGCGCGGATGCACCCCCTGAGCCCAAGGGAGTTGATCGTGAAGGACGTGACGACGAAGGAGGCACAGCGTGACCGAGGGCAAGCCGTATCCCGGGTACCCCGCCGGGCCGAGGCCGCAGCTCGCGCCGGGTGTCGCGGCGCTCCTCGCCGCGGCCCTGTTCCTGCTGGTCGTCGGCGGTGGCTACCTCGTGGCCCGGACGACCGGCGTGATCGGCGGCGGCTCCGGCCGGACCGCCACGCCGAGCGCGGCGCCCGTCGCCGCGGTGCCGTCCGGGGCATCCGGCTCCGGTGGTCGGGGTGGGTCGTCCGCCGTCCCCGCCCTGCCCGGCTTCGCCACCCCGGCCCCGCTCACCCGGACCCCCGTCCCCCCGGCCACCAGCACGCCGGACGAGATCGCCCTGCTTTCCGAGACGCGGGCCGACGCGGTGCTCACCCAGCAGGCGGCGCTGGACCGGCCCCGGGTGGAGGCACTGCGCGGCTGGTGGGTTCCGCAGGTCTCCAGCAAGTGCGTCGGCCTGCAGGTCGACATCGAGCCGGACTGGACCCCGGACGGCACCCCCGACGTCCCGAGNGTGACCGAGGCTCAGATCGCGGCCTTCCACGTCGCGCTGCAGCAGCGCTACCGCACGCTGACGACGAGGCAGACCACGCTCGGCATCGACGGCGACTTCGCCACGAAGGGCCCGTGCAGNGGCCGGATGGTGTGGATCAGCATCGTGCCGCAGGGCTTCAGCAGCGCGGCGGGAGCCAACCAGTGGTGCACCGACAGGAACATCCCGCTCGTGGAGTGTGATGCGCGGCTGGTGGCACCGGGTGGCGACAGCTACCAGGTGCCCCGCGGCTGACCCGGCCCGGCCAGCCGCGGACGGCCGCCCCGGCAGGGTCACGAGCCGGGCAGCCGGCGCCGCAGCGGCTGCGGCGCCTCGTTGCGCCGGCGCCGCTGCGCGCGGCGGCGGGCCGCGGCCTGCTCGCTGGTCTCCGTGCCCCGGGTCTGCTCGGCGTCGACGGGCAGTTCGGCGCCCGGCGCCCGGCGCGTCTCCTCCTCGTGCTCGACGCCGACGACGGCAAGGCGTTCGGCGACCCGGTCCACCTCGTCCGCCGCCGCCGCGCACGCCACGCTGTCCGCCGCCAGGACGGACGGCTGCCGCCCGCCCGGCGACCCGATCTCGCCGGGAACGACGGTCTCGCCGGGAACGACGGCCTCGCCGGCCACCACCGTGCGCACCGTCGTCCAGGCCAGCGTCGCCTGGTGCGGCCGGCCGTCCCGGCGCAGGGCCATCCGCAGCTCGTGCTGGCCGCCGAGCTCGGCGCGGACCTCGACCGTCCCGTCCTCGGCCGTGACGACCTCCAGATGCTCGGGGTCGTCCGCGAGTTCGCGGATCGCCTCCCGCAGCGCCTGCGCCTGATGGCGCCGGGCGACCTCGGCGAGCATCGCGTCGACGGCGGCGATCGCCCGGCCGCGCAGCGGACCGTCCAGCGCCCGGCGGCCGGCCAGCACCGCCAGCAGCTCCGTGCGCACCTCGGCGCCGGCCGAGTCGACGGCGCTGGCCCCCGGACCGTCCGGCAGCAGCGGCTGGATGAGCACCGCGGCGTCGGCGGCTGCCGCCTGACGCCGCCGGACCGCGTCCCACACGTCCTGCGCGGTGGCGTGCAGCCCGGCCAGGCGGGCGTCGACATCACCGGGCAGCCGCCCCCGCGCAACGGCCGCCGCGGCAGGGGCGGCCGCGGCGGGGTTGGCTGCGGCGTCGAGCGCTCGGCGCAGTGCACGGTCGGCGGCGGAGGCGGCGTCGGCCAGGGCCGCCCGCTCGTCCACCGAGGCGAACGCGATGCGCGCGTCGGTCAGGACGGAGCGCATCTCGGCCTGGACCGAGGCTGCGAAGTCCGGCACCCCGGCGGGGGCCGCCGGGGGAACTCCGGCGCCGCCGGCACCGCCGGTGGCGCCCCTGCCGCCGGCCGGCTGGGGGAGCAGCCGCACCCGGCTGCCGCCTGTCACGGTCCCGCCTGTCACGGTCCCGGCCGCCACGGTTCCGGCCGTCGAGGGGGCGGCCAGGGGGCTCACGGCGGGGGCGTGCAGCCGGGACAGCAGCGCCGCGCCGCGACGGCGGGCGAGCTCTCCTTCCAGGTCGGCCAGACGCCGGTCCAGCTCACCGCAGCGGCCGAGCACCGCGTCGGGCTGGTCGCTGCGGCCGAGGGCGACCAGCGCCAGGTCGACCGGGATACCCTCGGCCACCGCCGCGGCGGTGAGCTGGCCGATGCGCGCGTTGCGTTCGGCGACGGCGTGCACCGTCGACTCCCAGCGGCGGGCATCGGCGACGGCGGCCTCGCAGGCCGCCGCGGTTCGCGCCGCCCGGTCGGCGCCGAACCGCAGGCTCTGCGCGACGGCCCAGCTCATCCCCGCGCCGGCGGCACCGGCGACGGCGACTCCGGCGGCGACGACCACCACCGTGCCGGCCGCCGCCACCGCCGCGGTCTGCGCGGCGCCGAGCGCCGCGTGCGCCGATATCGTTGGGGCGACGCTGACAACGCCGATTCCAGCACTCATGATCCTTCTCCTGTGGACCGTCGGACGGTGGATTGCGTGCCGCCGGGGCGCGGGCCGCCGGAGGGGACGCTGCCGGTCGGGATGCCGCCGGTTGGGATGCCGCCGGTTGCGATCCGGACGACGCGGGGCCGCATCCGGCCGGGCTGGTCGCCCTGGGCGTTGCGCCGACGCTCGCGGTAGTCGCGGGACCAGTCCGCGCGCCGGACGGCGACCCCGCGGGTGGCGACGACGAGCTCGACCGCCTGCCACAGCGGCGGCACCGCGACGACCAGGACGATCACCACGGCCAGCGCCGCCAGCATCGCCAGCCCCGCGAGGACACGCGGACCCGTGTCCATGTCCTGCAGCCGGCGGGAGGCGTTCGCCCGCCGCACCTGCTGGGCGCGGGCCCGGGCGGCCCCGGCATCGCCGCCGGAGCCCGGCCGCCGGTAGTCGCCGGCGAGTTCCGCGGCCAACCCCAGCTCCCGGTAGACGTGGACCGCGAGCACCCCGGCCGCGACCGTGGCGAACAGCAGGAACCACGGCAGTGACCAGGGTCCGCCGCCGCGGGCGGCGCCGGCCCACAGATGCAGGCCGAGCAGGACGAACGCGCCGAGTGCCCACGGCACCATCCGCCCCGCCGCACGCCGGCGCGCCGCGGGACCGCCGGCCTGTCGCCGCGCGTCCTGGCGCTCCCACTGCTCGCGGCGCGCCCGAGCCGCCGCCGCGTCGCGTTCGTACTGGTCCCGGGCGGCGTCGGCGGCCAGTCCGGCGGTGAGTGCGTGCAGCAGCGCGGCCGCCAGGTCCACCGCGCGGCGCAGCTCACCCCCGGACACCGGACTCACCTCCGGTGGCGGTTCCGCGCACGCGGACCCGCGACGACGTCCCGGTGGCGCGCACCCGGCGCTGCGGGCCGGTGGATGCGGCCGGCGAGGCGGAACCACCGGGCGGCATCACCCCCACCGCCCGCATCAGACCTGACCATGCGCGCGGCGCCCACGGGCCGAAGCGGGCGGTCTCGGCACCCAGCACGTCGGACAGCTCCGCGGCGGCGGCCGTCGGGTCGGCGGCAAGCCACAGCCCGGTCGCGTTCGCCCATTCGGGCAGCCAGGTCGGCAGCGGCCAGCCGGAGGGCGCCGGGGCCAGGTCGTGGGCCCGGCGGGGCAGCGTGCGGGCGGCGAGGTCCCAGCCCTCGGCCACCGCCGCGAGCCGCCGCCGCGCGGCGGCGACCGCGGGCCCGGGATCGACGACCCGCCCGTCCGCCGCGGTGAGGACGGGCTGCGCCAGCAGCGGCAGGACGCGCTCCCGGCGCAGCTGGTCGACGAGCTGGCGTTCCTGGCCCTGCCGACCCCTGGCGATCATCCCGCGGGCGTCGTAGGCGATCGACCGCAGGGACTCCGGAGTGATCGCGATGCCGCGGAAGCTCGGCGGTGCCGCCGGGTCCAACCAGCGCACCAGGTGCAGCAGCCGCACGTCCGCGGAGATGCCGGTCCGGCGCAGGCGATGGTCGAGCAGCTCCGCGAGGTCCTCGTCGCTCCAGCCGGCGGCGGTCCGCGGCCGCACCGCGCGCAGCCACTCGACCAGCTGGCGCCAGCCCTCGCCGCTGTCGTGGCCGCCGTCCACCGGCAGGAAGCGGCGCCGGGCCGTCGCCCAGGTGACCGGATCGGCGCTGATCGCGGCGGCGAGGCCGGCCGGCTCCTGGAAGCGGCGGGCGCGCAGGCTCAGCGTGACCTGCTCGGCGTCCGCGGGACCGGCCGCGGGCGTCCCGCCGGCCAGCCACCGCGAGATCTCCTCGTGGCCCCAACGGTCGGCCTGGTCGCGGGTGAGCAGGCCCTGGCAGAGCAGCCGGACGCGGTCGTCGACCACCATGGACACGTCGACGCCGCTGCCCGCGAGCTGCCGCGTCCAGGCCGCGTCGTGCACGCGGCGGTAGCCGCGCACCCCCGTCGTCAGTTCCAGCACGACCATGCCCAACGCCCAGTAGTCGCGGGCCGGGGAGTCCCACACCAGGCCGGCGACATGTGCCTCCGGCGGCATGAACCGCGGCGTGCCGAGCCGGCTGGTGAACCGACCGGCGCCGTCGATCAGCAGGGCGATCCCGTAGTCCCCGAGCACGACGTGCAGGGGGTCGCGGCACCGCACCAGGATGTTGCCCGNCTTGACGTCACGGTGGACCAGGCGCGCGGCATGTAGGGCCGCCAGGGCCGAGTCGAGCTGGCGGACCAGCTCGCGGATCGCCGCCGGCTGCCACGGTTCGAAGGTCTCGCCGTGGGAGTCCACCGTGGCCCGCACGGCATCCTCCAGGGAGCCGTCCGGCCAGTACGGGGAGATCTCGTAGTCGTGCCGTCCGGCGGTGCCGGTCTCCCCGAGCGTCTGGACGTGATCGTGGCGCACGCTGCTCACGGCGGCCCACACGGCCCGCCGGTCCTGTTGCTGCTCCGGGTCGTCCGGCCGGCGTTCGGGGTCGTAGAGCTTGAGCACCCAGCGGCGGCCCGCGTCACCGACGAGACGGATCCGGCCGCCCGGCGCCTGCGCACGCGGGCGGACCAGCAGCAGGCTGGCCTCGCCGCCGGCGGGAAGCCGGCCGCAGAGCTGCCAGCTCACACCGAGGTCGCCCGGCAGCCCGTCGGTCAGGGTGATGCGAGGCCTGCCGCCGGCCCGGCCGAGCAGCGCGGCGGCCTCGGCGCTGCTCGGCTCGATCCGGGTCACGTCCTGCTGCTGCGCCGCGGCGGACTCGACCCGCGTCAGGTCCTCGCCCGCCGGCGCGGCCGGGTCCAGCCGGGTCACGCCGGAACCCGGCGGCGCGGAAGGCTCGAACCGGGTGGCCTCGGACGCCGGCCCGCGCGGCTCGAGGCGGGTGACCTCGTCGTCTGCCGCCGGTTCGGCAGGGGCGTCGTCGGGTTCACCGGAGCTGGTCAGCGCGCACCTCCTCGGCCTTGGGCGCCACGGTCACGGTGCGAGCGCCGCATACGGGACAGACGGACCAGAGCCGTCACCGGGGCGCGTCCGTCCGTCCGTATCCAGCGGCGGGGGAAAGCGGGCCCGCGGAGGCATCCGGACGGGGAGGGATGCGTCATGGTGTTGGCACCGTGCGGGCGGCGGCGCGGCCGCGCCGGCGACGGGTCGTCCCGGCGGCGATGTTCACGCGAACGGGCCTTGCGGCGGTTGCGCGGAACCGTCCGGGTCGTCGGGCTCCTCCGGACCGGCGTCGGGTTCGCCGTCGGGTTCGGCGTCGGGATCGTCGTCGAGGTCCGGGAGATCCTGCACATCCCGCGGCGGGCGGTAGCGGCGCCGCCCCACGTCCTCGTTGTAGAGCTGGCGGGCGATCACCTCCCGGAGGAACCACTCCCCGGTGACGGGGTCCGCCAGCATGTCCTTGATCAGTGCCTCCAGGGTCGCCCGGTCCCCCGGCGTGGATCGGGCGTCCGCCAGCACCTGGGAGTNGGGGTCGACGGAGCCGCGATCGAGGTGCCGCAGCACCTCGAGCAGCAGCTGGATGCCGCGCGGGTGGCGCTCCCGCAGTCCGTGGAACAGGACCCGCTGAGCCAGATCGCGTCCGGGCTTGACGGCCCAGCCGTGCCGCTGCGCGAGCACCGAACGGCGCGCGTCCCCGACGAAGTCGCAGGTCCGCCGCATGGCGTGGACGTCGCCCGCGGACGGCAACAGCTGCGTGGCGACCGCGTGCACCAGCGGCAGCAGCGGATCGTCCCCGGGAAGGTGCCGGAACAGCGCGGTCCGGACCGCCACCACGGGCGTGTCGTCGTGCGGCGGGCTCTGGACCCAGGCGAGAATGCGGACCCAGTCCCGCACCGGCTCGCCGCGGGTGGTCGGCGGCCCCGTGCGCAGGCACCGGTGCAGCTTGTTCGCCGCCCACGCCGCGTGGTGCAGCGCGATGTCCCAGCACAGGTCGCAGGACCGCCGGCAGTGCGGGCCCAGGTGCAGCTGTCGGGCCCGCTCCGCCCGGGTGAGCGCGAGGAAGCGGCGCGACAGCAGCTCCACCATCGCGTGGTAGGCCTGGTCGGACGGTCGGTCCGGACGGGCCGGGTCCGATTCGGCGAGGTGCCGCAGCCGCCAGTCCGCCGTCGGCCCGCGCGCCGTCCGGTCGTCCCCCGCCGACCGATCGTCCATGGTCGAGCTCCTCTCCCAGCCCTGCCCCTGCCGGTGCCACCGTTGTGTGTGCGATGCCGTCGGGTGGCTNCGCTGTCAGGTGAGCGTCGTCGGGGGGACAGTTGTGACTTCTAGGGACAGGCCTACCGGCCGAAATGGGAACCGACGATGACGGTGCACAAGATGTCGCTCATCTGTCCTGTTCGCGGGTGCTGGCCGGCCACCGGAGCGGCGCCGGCCCGGGTAAGTAACAGTTCTGCAGGCGACAGGCGACACGCCATCGGGCGCTGCCGACCGGCGCTCCACGGACACCCCGGCGCGCAGCGCCACCCGCGCCACCCCGGCGCGCAGCGCCACCCGCGCCACCCCGGCGCGCAGCGCCACCCGCGCCACCCGGCGCGCAGCGCCATCCCGGCCACAGGGAGCGGACGATGGATCGGAACGAGTCGCGCCACGCGTCACCGGCTGGAGCAGAGCCGCCCGGCCCGGCGGAACCATCGGGACCGTCCGGCGCCGCGGAGCCGCCCGGTTCCGCGGAACCGCCCGGCTCGGCGGTGCAGGAGGACCTCGCCGCGGTCGTCTGGCGGCTTGCGTGGACCAGCCGGCCAAGCCTGCGGGTGGACGTCAGAGCGGAGGCCGACCGGCTGCTGGTGACCGGCCAGCCCGGGCCGCCCGACGTCGAGGTGGAGGTGAGCGACCGGCTGTCGGCGGGTTTCCGCGCCTCGGTGCTGACCTCGCTCGGTTTCGCCGGCCTCGCCGACTGGCACCAGCACACGGCTGAGGTACTGCTGGCCCACCGGCTCGTCGGACCGCGGGCCGCGCGGACCATCGGCGAGCTGCTGCCGGGCGGCGGGGGCGCGCGGGTGGACCTCGACACCGCCGAGGGCGCGGACCTGGTCGCCGTCTGGACGGGCTACGTGCACGACGTCGAAGCCGGCCACGGCCCGGACTGACCCGGGCACGGCGGCCGGTTCCAGCACTCGCGGGTCACCAACGGTCGTCGGCGTCGAGGAGTTCTGCGTCGAACTCCACCGGTTCCGGTTCAAGCCGGCCGAGATGCTCGAAGATCCACGGCTTCTCCAGTCGTTCGGCCTGCTCGTAGGCGGAGCGGTCGGTGGCGGCGGCGACGGCGTGCTCGCCGAGCGTCCGCCAGCAGGCCGCCGCCCGGCGCCGGGCGAGCGCCGCCATGTCGGGTCGGTCGGCGTCCATCCAGCCGTCGTCGCAACGCATCCACGCCTTCGCGGCCAGCTCCCACTCCCGGCGCCGCTCGTGGGAGCCCGCCCGCCGGCCCGCCGCCAGCGCCTCGAAGCGCGCCTGGGACGTCGAGGACACCACCCGTTGCAGCGGCCGGTCGGTGACGTCGAGGCGCAGCCGGTGGGCCGGCACCGCCGGCGGCACGAGCAGCCGGGCCACGCCACCGGCAGCCGCCGTGTCCGGCTCGGGCGCGAAGGCGCCCAGGTGTCGCACCCGTGGCAGCGCGTTCGGCACGTCCTCGTGCGCGCGAGCCCAGTGGCCGGTGACGTCCGCACCGGTGACGACGCGTACCCGCACCTCCAGGATGCCGCGCTGGCGCGACCAGGCGATCTTCGCCCCCTGGCGCCACTGCACCACGTCCGGGTCGACGAGGCGTTGGTCCAGATCCACCAGGTAGCGTTCGACCGGGTCTGCCATGCCGAGCCTCCCGTTGCTCGCGGCCGCCGGGCCGGGCGCCCGCAAGCCGGAGGGCCCGTCGCCGTCCTCGCCGTCGCCCCGGTCGCTCGCAACCCGCGTGCTCGCGCCATGAACCTCGCCCGCGCGCTTGCGTTCGGCGTCCAGCAGGTCGGCGAGCTGGGCCAGCCGGCGGACGGCACGCGGGCGGGAGCGGTGCGGCACCCCGTCGAGGAGATCGCCCTCACCCCACGCACGGACGGACGACCTCGCCTGCGCCCCAAGTCCCGCGGAACACTCGCCCAGTCCGACCGACGCGGCGAGCAACGCGGCCTCCAGGGGCCGCCAGGGGGCGTCCACCATCACCGGCATGGACGACAGCAACAGGCACAGCCGGCCGGCCCGCCACTGCGCGGCGAGCACCGAGCTCACCGCGCAGACCACTGCGGACGGCTCGGCGCCGGCGGGCGGCCGCCGGCAGATCAGCCGGGCCGTCTGGGCGCCGAACAGCCGCCCGACCAGCCGGAGCGCACCATGGCTTGGCGCTGCGTCGGGATCCCCGCCGGGCAGCTCGACGGAGATCCACAGCAGCCTGGGCGAGGTCCCCGCGTCGGCGCTCGCGACGACATCCGGCAGGAGTCGCGCGGCCGCGAGTCCCGCGGGACCGGCCCGGCCGTCGCCGACGACGAGGTCCCAGGCGGCGCGTTCCTCGTCGAACTCCAGGGTCAGGTCCAGCCGACGCACCGGGACGTGCACCGTCTGCTTCTTGGGTTCGGCGCCGACGGCGGCCCGGCGGGGACGCAGGCGGGGGAGCATCACGCCGCCCCCAGCACGCTCGCGTGCACCTGGTGCAGCAGATGGCGGCTGCAGTCTCGCAGCCGTTTGCCGGCCTGGCGCGCCGCGGCGCTCTGCGGGGCGGCGTCGAGGGGGAAACTGGTCGGCGCGGCCACCGCGGCGACCAGCCGCCTGGCTGTCCGGGGCGGGTACTCGTCGGCCAGCCCCGCCGCGGTGACGGTGCCGAACGCGATCGAGAACACCTGCTCGGGATGCGGGCAGCCGCCGGCGTGACGCGGGCACCGCGGCCCGGCGGCGGTGAACATCAGGCGGGTGAGCTCGTCGAGGCAGGCCGCGTCGAGCGCCGGGTCGTTCCCGCGGGCCTGGTCGGCCGGGTCGGGCACGGTTCCGCGGCCGGCCGCGTCCTCGGGTAGCTCGTCCGGGAGGACCTCCCGGTCCTCGACGTTCCACGTGCGCCGGCGGGCGCGAAACTCGTCGACGACGGCGTGGCGCAGGGCCCGCAGGCCGAAGGCGCGCAGGTTGGCCTCGTGCCGCGCCGGGCCGTTCTGGAACGTCCGCTCCAGCCGCGGGTAGAGCTCGCCGATGGCCTCTGCGGCGACCTCCCGGTCGCCGTCGGCGAGCCGCACGGCCACGCCCCAGGTGCGTCGATACCGTTCGGCCGCGTGCNGGTGCTCGCACATGCCGAGCTCACAGCAGACGATGCGCAGGTGCTCCCGTCCGTCGAGTTCGGCGGTGGGTGCGGCGCTGTCGGCCGACGCCGCGGTGGTCGCGCACGAGGCGGTTCCGGCGGTGTGATGGGTCGTCACGACGGGACCTCCGACGGCGGGGCGGGCGCCGCGCGGGCGCCGGGCTGCCGGGCCTCGGCCCGGTGGTCGAGCCGGCGTGCACAGGGTCAGTACAGGGAGCAGGCGTCCGACGGGGTGCCGGCCTGGTCCTCGAACGGGTGCGCGCGCGACGGGTGGCAGGCGGCGGGCGGCGGCGTGGGGGACCGGGGCGAGAACGAGTCGTCCGCGCCGTCCCCGAATCGGGAGTAGGCCCGGTAGGTGACGTAGGCGAGCAGCAGGAGGGTGAGGACGGCGGCTGCCAGCACCGTCCACTCCCAGCGCCAGCGGCGGGAGCGCGCGCCGACGAGCCGATCCGGACCGGCCGGTGCCGCGGAACCGGGCGCACCACGGTCGGCTTCGTCGGGGTAGGGCGCGACGGGCCGGGCGGACCGGGTAGGCAGGCCGAGCCGGCGTCGCCCGGCCGGTGCGTTTCGGCGGCGTAGCCGAGGCCGTCGTCGGACACCCCGCGGACGCCCCTGCTCGGCGGCGATCTCTGCGGAGCCGTGGGCCGCGGAACCGTGGGTCGCGGGGCCGTGTGCCGCGGGGCCGGGTGCCGCGGGGCCGGGCGTGTCCGACCTGGCCGGGCCGGATGGGTCCGCCGGGACCAGCGGGTCGAGGGATGCGGGGTGCACCCGGGCCGGGTGCGGCTCGGGCGGTTCGGCGGTGCCGTCGGGCGACGTCGGGTGACGTTGCGACCCTGCGTCGCGGACGCCCCGCGCGTGGCTGCCGCCCCCGTACGGCCGGCCGCCCCCGTACGGCCGGCCGCCCCCGTACGGCGGGCCGCCGCCGGGCTGCGGGCGTCGGACCTGGCCGAGGCGGACGGGTGCCCGGTCATCCGTCGACGGTCGCAGCGCGATCTGAACATCGGGCTGGTACGGCCGGGTCGGTGCGCCGCCGCGCGGGCCGGAGGTGAACACGCCCAGCTGGCCCGCGTTCGGATCGGCCACGAGCGCGACCTGCCCGGGCAGCCCGAAGAAGCTCCCGTGCAGGAACGTGTCGTATGCGGACAGGAAGATCCCCAGCCCGGGGTGCGTGTGGTACCAGCCGACCAGGCACTGGTCGGGGCGGTCCTCCAGCCAGTGCTGCAGGTCCACGAAGGATTCGGGCGGGATCTCCAGCCGCGCGCGGTTNCCACGGGCCTNCAGCGCCGGATGCGCCTGGCGCACCGACGTCCAGGGCCCGTCGACGTCCTCGCCGATCTNGCCGGTGAGGAAGCCGCCCACCTCGTCCGTGGTGGTGAAGGCGTGATCGCTGATCGTGACCAGCGGTCCGGCCGTCAGGTAGAGCGCGCCGCGCCCGGCCGGGAGGCTCCAGACGGGCGAACTGGTGTCGGCCGCCGGCCGGACCGGGGCCGGGGCTGCGGGGACGGCGGGACTGCGGCGCGCCTGCACCCGCACCCGCCGCCGTGCCGGATCCGGCGGTCGGTCCGCGGACGGCGGCCGGTAGGCGCGCCCGAGCAGCTCGGATGCGCCCTGCTGTGAGATCGGCCCGATGTCCCGCGCTGACCCACCACCGCGCGCGGCGCCGGTGTCGCGCGTCGTCGCGGCGCGAGGAGGCGGCTCGGCGTCGGGAGGCAGGCCGGTGAGCGCAGGCAGGCCGGTGAGCGCAGGCAGGCCGGTGAGCGCAGGCAGGTCGGTGCGAGGGGGCGGGTCGGTGCGAGGGGACGGGTCTGTGTGAGCAGGCGGGTCGGTGCCAGGAGGCGGGTCGGCGTCGGGCGTCCACCCGTCGTCGCCCGCCGCGCCGGTGCCGAGGGGTGGGCCCGCGGGGCGCGCGGGGCCGGCGTCCTCGTCCGGCCAGGGGCCGCTGACGGTCATCTCGTCGCGTTCCGGGGGGCCAGGACGGGTCATGGCTGGCTCCGGGAGATGCGGATGCGCGGGGTGGTCGGCGGGATCGGCGGCGTGGTCGCGGAGCGGACGCGGACCCGCGGCGCGGTCGTCGTCGGAGACTGGNCGGCGCTGTGGTCGGGGCGCAGCAGCGGGCGCGGATCGACGGGCCGGGACCTGGAGAAGTAGCCGGCGCGCTCCGCCTTCAGCGCCCACTTCGCCGCCTTGTTGTCCAGCGGGTACGGCGGCACCATCTCGGCGTGGTAGTTCTTGTACTGGACCATCTCGCCGAGCATCAGCACGACCGTTTCGAGGGTCCGGCCCACGTGCCACTGGGCGATGCAGACGCGCTGGGCGCCGTGNCCCTCGATGTTGGGATGCAGGATCGGGGTCAGCCAGCGCAGTCCCGGCGCCTGCCGCGGATACTCCCGGCCGAGTTCGATGCGCACCCGGTGGTAGTCGCCGTACACGGGGCGCCCGTCCCGCTCGGCGCCCACGATGCCGCGGCAGCGGAAGGTCACCTCCCAGATCTCCGGCGGCCGCCCGGTGCCGGCGTCCACGATCCGGGCCTCGATGAGGTCGCTGTTCTCGCTGAGCTCGAGCACCTTGCGGGCGTCTGCCGCGAGACGCCGGTCGCGGGGGCTCAGCTGTCCCCCGGCGGTCAGCTCCACTGTCTGCTCCGTTCGATCAGTCCGTGCTGTTGCGTCGATGTGGTGACCGCCGACCGCGCCCGGCCGCTGGTCAGCGGATCTCCGCCCCGCAGTGCGGCACCGCGCACTCGCGGGCGTACTGCCCGCAGGCGCGGTGATGGGTGTGTCCCGCGGCGCACCGGACGTAGGCCTCGCCGGACGTGATCGGGTCGGCGCAGACCGGACAGCCCGGCGTGCCGTGCTGCACCTGGATGTGCGTGCCGGTGCCGCCGGCGGCGCTGCTGCTGGCGGTGGGTGTGGTGCTGACGTTGGGGGTGGTGCTGGCGGTGTTCGGCCGGGGCGGCCGGGTGCCGGGCGGGGAGGCCGGGTCGATGATCCGGATCCGGCTGCCCGGGCGGGACCCCGCCCGCCGCCCCGTCGGTCGTTCGCGCCGTGCCGGCGGCGGTTCGGGCCGTCCCGGTGGTGGCAGGGGCCGTCCCGGTGGTGGTGCGTACGGGGCAGGTGGCGGAACGCGGCCGCCCGGCCGCTGCGCGCCGCGTCCCGCCCGGGAGCGCTGGTAGCCGAAGACGGAGATGCCCACCAGGACCGTCAGGATGGCGATGACGACGGCAGCGGTGGCGTCCATCAGGGGTGGCTGTCCCTGTCGGTACCGGTGGGCACCGCCTCGGCACGGTCACCGGCGAGCTCCAGCCACGCCGAGCCGGCGGGCCCGCGGACCTCGACGACATCCAGGGGCGGGATGCCGACGGCGGCGAGCGACAGGCCGGCGTCCTCGGCGCCGAGCCGGTGGCGGAACACCGGGCGGCGTTCGGCGCCGCAGTCCGGGCAAGTCGCCGTCGAGTGCGGGACCAGCCCGCGGGCCCGCCGGACCGGGCTCGTCCGTCCGCAGCCGGCACAGTCGAACTCCCACACGCTGTCCCAGCGCAGCTCCACCGTGGCGGGCTCGCCGACCGTCGGCGCGGCGGCGGCGAGCAGATCGCCGACCGTCGCCGTGCGCGCCGACAGTGCGGTGTCGAGCACCGGTTCGAAGCGGGTGTGGGCCTCGCAGGCGGGGTTCTCCGGTCGACCGCTGACCATGAGGTCCGGGGCCTCCAGGTTCACCAGCAGCGATCGGCCGCCGACCACCGGGCGGCCGTGGAGCAGGTCCATGGCCAGGTGCACCTGGGCGGCGGCGACGATGGACGCCGCTGTCGGCGAGGTGGCCACCCGGCCGCGCACCGCCGCGTCCAACGCCAGCTGACGGCAGGAGGCCACGTCGTCCAGGGCACGCCAGTCCTGGTCGGTGAAAGTGCACTCGTAGCAGGGGNCGGCGCCCGGCAGGAACGCCATGGCGTGACCGTGCGGACCCTGGGTGGCGCCCTCGACCCAGGGCACCCCGAGGGCGCGCGCGGTGCGGTTGAGCCACCAGCGCACCCGGCGGCTGTCCAGCCCGGCGAGGATGACGTCCTGCCCGCGCAGGTGGCCGAGCCCCGTCTCGTGCACGACGTCGGCGTGCAGGGCGTCCACCCGCAGCGCGGGATTGAGATCGGCGAGGGTGTCGGCGGCGGCGGTCACCTTCGGTTGGCCCTCGTGCCGCGGCCGGAACAGCACCGAGCGACTCAGGTTGGACCGCTCGACCGTGTCCCGGTCGATGATGGTCACCTGCCGGAAGTCCAGCAGCGCCAGGTTCTTGAGGATCTCGTTCCCGAGCGCCCCGACGCCGACCACGGCGACGCGGGCGAGGTGCACCGTCGACCGGTCCCACCACCCGTCCAGCCAGGCGAGCCGGGCGTTGCGGTCGCGGGGGTCGGGGATCCGGCGGCGCGGCTGGGCCAGCGTCATGCCCGCGCACCGGCCAGCGCGAACGGGGCGATCAGCAGCGGGCTGCCCTGCGGAACCCCCGCGCTGGCCAGCGTGTCCGTGCCGGTGAGCTCCCGGCCCAGCGACTTGGCGTGAATCCGGTAGACCACCGCGGAACCGTCGCTGCCCGTCGTCGGCAGACCCAGCTCGGTCACGAACTCGGGGATGAGCTCGCCGATGGGCACGTCGTCGGGCATCTCCACATCGGTGCGCGCGCCGGACGGCTGGATGAGCGTCATCGGGACGTCGGCCATGTCGGTTCCCTTCGGTCCGGTGTTCCGGTGTTGCGTCGCACGGTCAGCGACGTGCGCCGACCGCCGTGACATCCGGAACTGACGGACCGGGTCCGGTGCTCGCCGGACGTCGGGTCAGCCGGTCCAGCGCAGGCCGTACCCGCGCCCCTGGCGCAGGTCGCGAAACAGCATGCGGACCTCGACGGCCCGGTGCGGCGCCAGCCGCGGCTGGCGGGGCGGATAGTCGTCGACGACCCGTGGCGGCACCCCGTCCAGCACGAAGACCTCGACGCCGGCCGCGACCTGCCGCCGGGAGAACCGCACCCGGATCTGGAACTCGGCCAGCCGGGACAGCGGCACGCACATGTAGTGCGGTGCCATCGGAGNGCCGTCCACGAGGCGCAGGACGATGTCGAGGTCGTGGCGCTCGCCGGCCTGCAGCGGGCGGGGCAGGGCGACCTGCAGCCGGTAGTAGCTGGGGCTCGGCTGGTCCCAGCTGAGCAGGGTGCCGCCGTAGAGAACCTCGGCGCCGAGCTCCCGGCCGCGCCCGCGGTGGTCGTCGCCGGGCGGGACGCTGAGCTCCAGCGTCACCNTCTCGACGCCGTCGGCCGTGGCGACGATGGTGCGCCGTTCGGTCACCTCGGGCAGATCGCGGTCGANCAGCACCAGGGCGGACAGCCGCTCGGTGTACCAGGAGGCGTCGGCGGCGAAGGGCGGGATTTCTTCTCGGTTGTCGAAGGGCGTGCCGGTGTCGAAGGGCGCGCGGGCGGGCGGGATCGCGTCGGGGGCGGAGGTGAAGGTGGCGGGTGCGCGGACCGCCGCCTCGGCGATCAACACCAGTGCCTCGTCGGCCCGCCGGCGCACGGTGCGCCGGTCGCAGCGCCACTCATGTCCGAGTCGGTCCAGCCGCTCGCCGAGAAAGCGGTCCTGCGCCTCGCGATGCACCCCGAAGAAGACCTTCGCGGCCTCGGCGAGGTCGACCGGCAGAAGGGGGAGGCGCTGGCGCAGCCAGCGGATCACCATGGCCCGATCGACCCCCGAGCCGTTCGGGCCGGCCCCGTTGTTCGGGTTGGCCGCGGACCGGGATGACCCGTTCGGGCTGGGGTTCGTGCTGAGGCTGGGAGGCTGCGTGAAGCCGAGGCCCTCGTCGCGGCGGATCACCAGCGTGAGCATCGGGCCGATCCGGCCGTCCAGGTTGACCGCGTTCAGCCCCCGGCCCCNGCCCAGCCGGCGCAGTTCCGCCAGCAGCGCGTCCTGGGTGAGCTCCCCCTGCCCGTCCCGGCCAGGTCTCTGCCCGTCCGGGCCAGGTCTCTGCCCGTCCGGGCCAGGTCTCTGCCCGTCCGGGCCAGGGCCCGGTCCGCTCGGGCCGGCCCGCGACCCGTCGTTGCCGGACGTTCCGCGCCCTGCGGAGCCGTCAGTCGGCACGCTGCCTCCTCCACCGTCCTGCCGCGGCTGTCGTCGCGATCCGGACATCGCGACGACGCCTGTAGCACGCGCAACAGGCCGGGTGTCCATGATCCGGTCGCATCCGAAAGGCCGGCGCGGGCGCGAAGAATGAAGATGATGTCGTCGTCTGNCGGTGGCGGCGGTCCGGGCTGACCGCCAGCCGACCATCTCCGGACGGTCGACCACGTCGCCGTTCGGTGCACGCGCCCCGCCCGCGTCGCGCGTCGGCTGCGTCAGNGGTGGCCGACGAGGTTCTGATTCCCCACGATGTTTCCCCCGATTGTCAGTTCTCGTGTTCCTGCCCTGGCACAGGCCGGCCGGNCCGTGTTCGTTTCCTGTCCGAATCGGGCGGAGCCGAAACCCGGCCTGGATGCTCGAAGCCCTGCCCGTAGTATGCCGCCGGCCGTGGCCCATGTCCGCAGGTCCGGCGCGACATTCCAGCGCGACGTTTCTGGTGCGCAACCGCGGTGCGCCAGGGGATGTCGTCGGCCCGGGGGCGCCGCCCGAGCGACGTCCGAGTGACCGCGGGCCCCGGGGGAAACAGGACAGAAAGTGAAGGATTCGTGGACAGCATGCCGTGCGCCGTCGCGGCCCGACGCCCGGTGGCCTACCGTCCGTCCGTCAACGGTGTGTCCAGCGTCGGAGCAGCGCACTGCTCGCGGCGGAGGCTCTGGCAGCGGAAGGCCAAGGCGCATGACCCGGCGGCGAGGACATCGAGCGGAAAATAATTCTGTCCAGCGCGGATCGGAAAAAAGAATTTCGCGATGAGTGGCTCGGGGGTGGATCCGCCGGAACCGTCGGATCCATTGCTGCGCGTACTGGCCAGGTACTGGGACGACGTGCTGGCGCTCGCCGACCCCGAACAGCGCGCGAAGCTGCAGGGCCTCGTCGACGGCACGCTGGAGCCCGACCCGATCGACGCCCGTGCCGCGCTGGCCGAGGAGCTGCTGGACCTGCTCCCGCCGGGCCATGAGGTGGTCGACGTCCTGCTCGCCGGCTCCATGCTGGCCGGGAGCTCCGAGAGGTCCGTCCGTGACCTGTGGGAATCCGGCCTCCGACTGCTGCGGGCCAGTGACCCCGCCGCTGGCGACAAAGCCGGCGGTCCGGCCGGCGACGCGGCCGGTGGCGGTCCGGCCGGCGACGCGGCCAGTGGTGGTCCGGCCGGCGACACAACCGGGGGAACTGGTGACACCGCCGGTTCTCCCGGTGGAGCGTCCGTCGGCGGCGGCCCGCGGCCGGTGGACGCTCCGGCGCCGGCGGACGAACGGCCGGCGGACGAACGGCCGCTGGACGAGCGACCGGCAGAGGAGCGGCCGCTGGACGAGTTCGACCGGCTGGTGCGGTCCAGATTGCTGGCGATGCCGTCGCTGGCCCCGGAGGAGCTGCGGGGCTGGGGCGGCGACCCGGACGACACCCACCTGATCCGACTACGCGACCCGCGCAGAGGAGACCAGTTGCCCGCCTTCCAGTTCACTCCGGCCGGCCGGCCCTGGCCGATCGTGCGGCAGGTGAACGCGCGCCTCGGCGCCGCGGCCGACCCGTGGGGGGTGACCTGCTGGTGGGTCGACCCGCACGCCCGGCTCGACACCTCGCCGGCCGCGCTGCTGGGCCAGGGGCAGGACGCCCTGCTGCTGCGTGCCGCCGCGGCCCTGGCGGAGGACTGATGCCCACCGGCGTGCCGCCCAAGGGCGACCGGGCCGCCCCGCGGTTCCACGAGGTTCCCCCGGGGACGCTGCTGTGGCGGGTCACCGCTCCCGCGAAACCGGCCACCCCGGAGGCCGAGCAGCCGCTGTTCCGCGCGCCCGCCCGCGAGGTGGAGTCCCATGGTGGGCGGTGGGGCGGCCGCTTCGACGCGACCCCGGACTGCCCCTATCCGTTCTGCTACGCCGCCTTCGACGATCTGACCGCGCTGTGCGAGGTGCTGCTGCGCGACATCCCGTTCGGGGCGGAGGAACGCTACCTTCCCCACGCCGTGGCGGCCGGGCGGCGGCTGGTGCTGCTGGAGACGCTGCGTCCACTGTGGCTGGTCAGCCTGCTGGCCGCCGCCGACCTCGCCGCGGCCCGGCAGGACACCTGGCTGGTCCACACCGACGACGTCAACTATCCGATCACCCGGCTGTGGGCGCACTGGCTGCGCGACGGTGACGGACCGGCCGGCCAGGGGCCGCCCGCGGGGTTGGTGTGGCCGTCGAAACGACAGCCGACGGGCCGGGCGGTGCTGCTGTTCGGCGACCGGTGTGGCGACGCGGTGCGCTATTCGCCGCTGGGATCACTCCGGCTCGACCAGCCGCCCGGCCTGGACTGGCTGAACCGTCGCCTGGCACTCGTGCGGACCCGGATCGGACCACCCTGGCCCGGCCCGTCCGTCTGAGCTTCAACGGGCACGCCTTGCCGCCGACCGGGAAGCCGGCCGGCGCAGGTCCTGTCGACAGAAGGGATGGCCGGTGGCACTCGGACCCGAGGAGTTCTTCGCGTCGGACCCGGACCAGTTGCGGTCGATGATGGCGGCCATGGAGGGGCTGCGGCGGACCCTGCCGACGCTCACGGCGCATCTCCCGCCGCATGACCCGACCCGTCGGNGGTTCGCGGTGCTGACGGCGTCCGCCACCCTGTCCGACGCGATGGTGCAGGGCCGGTGGTCGGAGGCGGAGGACGAGCTCCTCGCCGAGTTGGAGCGGTTGGCGCCCGAGGGCCTGCGGACGGACTCNGGTGAGGACGACACCGTCACGCTGCGCTTTCTGATCGCGATGACACGGGCGTATCGCTGCCAGGTCCTCACCGCCCGCCCCGGGCAGCAGCCCACGGTCGCGGAGATCGAACGGGCCGTCGAGGAGCTGGAGGCTGCGTTCGCCGAGATTTCCGCCGGTCCGTTGCCGGCCACGGCCGCCAGTCTCGTCGCCGTCGTGCCGGTGGGGCACTGGCTCGTCGCGATGCTGCTGCTGGAGCTTGTTCGCCGGGGGCCTGTCGGCGCCGGCAGCCGGGAGCCGCAGGACCGGGCGGCGGCCGAGCATCTGCTGGACCGGGCGCGCCAGCACTGGTCGACGGGTTCGGTGGCGGGGCTGCCGTTGAGTCAGGACAACAAGGACATGATCGACCTGCTGTCGCGGCGGTTGTCGAGCGCCACCGTCGATTCCATTCCCGTCGATCCGGTCCGAGCGGCGCAGCGCGGTTCCACCCCCGTCCCGGACCCATCATCGGCCGCGCCCCCCGGCTCGGACCCGCCGGCTGCGCCGTCGCCCTCCGGCGAGCAGGCGTCGCCCGCGGACCCGGCTGCCTCCGCCGAGGCGTCGAGGCTGGCCGCGCTGGAGGAGGGCGTCCGCCGGCTGCGTGAGATGTACGCCGAGGCGGGCGAGGCCGACCGCGGTCGGGCCGCGCTGTCGCTGGGGTTGGCGATCGCGGACTTCGTCGATCACCTGCCCGCCGGTGACACGCGGCTGCCCGAGCTCGCCCGCGAGGGTGTCGGGCGGCTCACCGAGGCCGAGGCGGACGAGCACTCCGCGGAACTGGCGTCCGCCCGGGCCCGGGCACTGTCGCGACTCGGCCATCGGCTGCGCGTTGCTCCGCCCACTGCGACGGTCCAGCCATCGGCCGATCGGCTGCCCGGCGCACCCTTCGACTTCGGGCCTGGCGTGGATGTGAACTGGCCCGCCTGGCGCGAGGCCGAGCAGTGGACGCGCAGCGGGTTCGACGTCCTGCGTTTTCTGTCCGCGATCGCTCCCGGCGAGTACGAACCGGTGGTGCAGGCCGCCGAGCGGCTGGCGAAGGTCTCCGATGCGTCCGGTCTGGGCAGTGAGGCGACGCGACAGGCCGGTACGGCCTACCTGAACGAGGTCCTCGCTCATGCGGACACGGTCGGGCTGGACGACGGGCAGTCCGTTCTCACCCGGGCGTTCCTGCTGATGTTCCGGATCGTGCGGGCCACGGAGGTCGACGGCGGCGGCCAGCCGGTGGACTGGCCCAGCGCCGCCGAGCTCGACACCGCCATCGCCGATCTGGAGGGTGTGGACCATCAGTCGCTGATGGCGGTGCCCGCGCCGATGGCCGGGATGACGAACGTGCTGCTCGCCGGACTCATCGTCAGCCGGGTGCAGATCGACATCCGGGACGGTGTCGATGGTCGTCCGGTGTCCTGGTACGACGACACGATCCGGCGACTCGAGCAGGTGCGCGGACATCTTGCCTCCCCGCCGCCGATGTTCGGCGGGATGGCCCAGACCCTGCGGGACGCCTGTGACCGCGCAACGGCGGATCTCCGTCTGGCACGCGACGTCGTCGCCCGCCTGCGATCCGCCCCACCTCGACCCCCCGCGCCCTCNCCCNCTCCGGCCCCGTCGCCGCCGCCCGCGCCGGCCCCGCCCCCCGCTTCGGCCGCGTCGGCGCCGTCCGCCCCGTCGCCTCCACTGGGTCCGGCGCCATCGTCGATCTCGCTCGAGGATTCGCCGTCCCTCGTCGAGTCGCCGTCGCCCGCTGGGTCGCCCTCGCCGGCCGACCCGATTCGGCCGGGCCGGGGTGGCGACGCCGTCGCCGCGGCGCTGCTGGACGAGGTCGGGGGCAGCCACCCACGGGCCGAGGAACTCGCGCGGCGGGCGTCCGCGAGCCGGCGGCCCGAGGACATCACCGCCGCGATCGAGATGCTGCGGGTCGTCCGCCGCGGCCTCGCCGCCGGCGATCCGACGCACGCTCTGGTGCTGGCCGAACTCGCCCGCATGCTGGGTCTGCGGGCGCGGGTGACGGACTCGCCGCAGGTGCTGTCGGAGGCCATCGACGCCGGCGTGGAGGCGGTCCGGGCCGTGCGCGGCAGCGCGTCCGCGTCCGCGGTCGGGCATCTGGTGGCCCTGCTCGTCACCGCCGTCGGCAGCCGGCAGACCATCGGGCCCGTCGACCGGGCGCAGGCCGCCCTGCTCGAAGCGCAGCAGGCGCTCGACCCGGCCGACTCCCGGGGCGCGGTCATCCTCGCCGTCGCGATCGGCGCGGCGCGCAGCCTCCAGACCTGGCAGCGCGGGCCCGCTGCCGCCCGGACCGCGGCGGCCGCACCCCTCCCGTCACCCTGCGTCGACGCCGAGCGGATGCTGCCGGACGGGGACCTGGCTGTCGCGTGGTACGGGCCGGCCCGTCAGGTGTACGTGTGGGCGCTGGCCGAGTCAGTCGGCCATCGGGACCGGGCCGCCGTGGATGTGGCGCTGCGGGTGTCCGCCCGGCTGGAGAAGCTCCTCGCCGCCGATCCGGCGGCCGTCGGGCAGGTGGACCGCGATTCCGACGCGTTCGCCGGTCTGGCCAGTCTCCTCGGCGCGGGCACGTCCGACGAGCTCGCGGGGCTGGGGCTGGCGCGCGAGATGCTGACGATGCTGCGGCAGGGCGGGCCGTTCGCGGCCATGCTCGACCAGGCCGTCGAGCAACGGTCCGCCGGACGGACGCCGTCACCGATGCCGGCGGCAACCCCGGCCGCGGCGCCGCTGTCGGGGAACGACAGCGAGCTCTTCGCCCGGCGCGGGTTGGCGCTCGCCAGGCGGGTCCTGGGGCCGCGCCAGCCCGGCGGCCGCCTGGCGGGGACCTCCGGAGCGGGTGACCGGCCCCAGCCCGATCTGCTGCGGGCCGCAGCGACGGACCTGCACGCCGCGTTGGGCACCGGCCTCGCCGACGCCGAGCTGCGGATCGAGTCGAACGCGACCCTCGGCTGCTGCCTCGCCGAGCTCTACTGGCAGGCGGAAGCCGACTCCTCGGCGGCGGTGTCCCGGTGCGACGCGACCGCGAGCGCCGTCGAGGTCGCCGATGCTGTCGCCGCCGATGCTGTCGCCGCCGCTGTCGACGACGCCGCTGTCGACGCCGCCGACGCCGACGACCGGGTCCTGGTGCGGACGCTGGTGGACGCCGTCGAGCACATCGGCCGGGCGCTGGCGGTCAGCGCGCACGCCGAGCCGACGCTGCGCCGAGCGGATCTCCTCGAGACGTTGGCCCGCTGCTACCGGGAGCTCTACGAGCGGGAGGTGCGCCCGGAGGGCTGGCTGGACGCGCAGCGCACCGCGTCGGCGGCGCTGCGGGAGCTGTCCCGGCTGGTGATGGTCGTCGCCGACCCGGCGCAGAGTGCGGCCGCGGCGAGCCGGGCGAACGACATCGTGGCCCGCGCCGTCGGCTGGAGCCTCGCCGACGACCGGCCCGATGCCGCTGTGCGCATCGCCGAGGCGGGCCGCGCCCTCGTGCTGTCCAGCACCGCGCTCGCCGGTGACCTGGAGCATCTCCTGCGGACCGCCGGACGCGATGATCTCGCCGACGCCTGGCGCAGCGGTGGCACCGAGGGACGGCTGGCAGCCCTCGACGGTCTGTGGGAGCTCGAGCACCGAATCGGCCCGCTGTCCACGCCGTCGGCGAACGAGATCCAGGTGGCGCTGGCGAGAACATCGCTGGACGCCGTCATCTACCTCATCCCGCCGGCCGCGGCTGACACCCCGGCGGAGGATGNCGCCGGCGCCGGNGCCGGCGCCGAACCTGGCGCTGGTGGTGGCGTCGGAGCTGGGGCTGGCGGTGTCCGGGCGCGGGCGATCGTGCTGCGGCCGCTGTTCGGCGAGGCGACGGTGCTGGAGCTGGCCGGCGTCGACGTCGGCCCCGACACCCCGCTGGACCGCTACCTTCGCGCGTTCCGTGCCGCGGTGGACCTCGCGCAGGCGAGCGGGCGCCGCGAGTTCTTCCTGACCTCGCCCGGCGGACCAGCCTGGGCCGACGCGCTGGAGGACCTCGGCCGTTGGGCGTACGACACCATCGTCGGGCCGCTCGTCGAGCACACCCGAACCTGGCGTCTCGGCCGGGAGCCGCGCGTCGGGCTGGTGCCCGTCGGCACGCTGGCCGCCGTCCCGTTCGCCGCGGCGTGGAAGCCCGACCCGGACGTCGCCGGCGGACGGCGCTACGCCGTGCACGACCTGGTGCTCAGCTACGAGGCATCCGCCCGGCTGCTGGCCCAGACCGCGCGCCGGCCCAGGCAGGAACTGGGCCGCCGGGTGGTGTTCGTCACCGATCCGACCGGCGAGTTCCCGTTCGCGCGGCGGCTGGCCAGGCAGCTCCGACAGCGGCAGTACCCGGGCGCCGAGATGTACGGGCTCAAGCGCGATCCGAGCGGTCTGGCCGACACCGCGGCCGTGCTCGGCGCGCTGCCCGGGGACGAGCAGCCCGGTGCGTCACTGCTGCACCTGTCCATCCACGGCAGCGCGTCCGCCGCTGGTGCCGAAGGCCGCCCGCCGGAGCCGGCGCTGCTGACGGCCGACGGCTGGCTGCCGCTGACCAGGATCCTCGCCCAGGCCCGCAGCCGTCCCCCGGACGCGCCCGGCGGCCTGATCATCACGGACGCCTGCCTGACCGACACCACCAGCCTGCACTTCGACGAGTCGCTGACCGTCGCCACCGCGCTGCTCGCCGCCGGCGCCACCGGCGTCGTCGCCACCCGGTGGCCGGTCGACCACGCGCCCGCCGCGATCCTGACCTACCGTCTGCACTTCCACCTGCATCGAGGTCACCCCGTCGCGCAGGCGCTCCGGCTCGCCCAACTGGACCTGATCGCCCCCNCCGACGCCGTCCGCCAGGGGCTGGAACCCCATCTGGNGGCGCTGCCGGACAGCCTGCTCGCCCACCCCGCCAGGTGGGCCTGCTACGTCCACCACGGAGTCTGAGGGGAGCCAGACGGCTCGACCGGCGAGGAGGGTGACGGCGTCGTGGCCGTCAGTGCGATCGCCGGCGAGTCGCTGCACCTCGACAACGTCGCTGACCTTGATCAGATCGACGACATGCTCCGTCGGACTCTGCCTACGCCGTGTGCTGCGGCGTCGGTCGACTATGCAGCGTGATGCCCTCGGGCGGGTGCCCGAGCGTCACCCGGCCCACGCCCGGCATCAGCCCGGCCCACGCCCGACCGTTGCCCGGTCGCCCCGGGTTCACTCGATGTCGGCAGGTCGGATGACGGAGGTGGCAGATGGAACCGCACACCTGACACGGGCGGTGACGGTAGGTGCGGGTCCCGGCCCGTCCCTGCCGTCGCGGCCACCCGGGCCAGATCCGCGACAGCTGCCCGACGGCGAACGTAGCTCACCGCCGGGCAGCCCGAGCCTTCCGTCAATCAGGGCAGTACTCGCCCGGGGGCGGGCTCAGGCCCATTTCTGGTAGCTGCCGTCGTTGCAGTCGAGCGTGTACACCTGTCGGGAAGCGTTGGAATCGAGGCAGAAACCCGTCGCCAGATTGCGGAACGAGTACGTCCCATAGTCGTTGCGGGTGACCTGCCACTTCTGGTAGCTGCCCACGTTGCAGGCCAGAGTGTACACGCGCCTCGCGGCATCGCTGTCGAGGCAACGGCCGGTGGNCGCATCTCGGAAGGTGACCGCCGTAGCGAACTCGGTGGTGCCGACCGTCCATTCCTGGAAGTCCCCACCGTTGCAGCCCAGCGTGTAGACCTCGCCCACATCGTTGCTGTCGAGACAGAAACTGGTAGCCAGATTCTTGAACGTAAGGCCGGACGCCGCCTGCGCGGTTCCCGCCAGACCGACACCCAGGAGCACTGCCGCCGCCACGAAGACCGCCATGACCGGCCGCATGGCCTTCAGTGCCGCGAGTTCGCGGCAACGCCGACGAGAATTTATGCGCATGATTGTCATTGTCCCCCGTATCGCGCTGACAAGTCGGAAATCATGGTTGNAGGTCACAGCTGGAGCGTCAACGCGTCCTGGATANGTATCGCTGTCCAAAAACGTGACAGATAATGCGGACGACTGGNTGACCGACCACGCGCAGACCTCCGGCACGGTGTGGATGGCCTGGGAATGGCGGCCCTCGGCGCGGACGAGAGCCCGGAGGGTGGAGTGATCGAGGAGACGGCCCGGTCAAGCACCGTCGCNGGGGTGGGATCGAAGCGGGTGTGCCGTTGTCCGGCGGCGTCCGAGTAGGAGTGACAGCATCAGGCCGGTTTCGACGCGATGCCCTCGTAGGCGAAGCCGAGTTGGGCTGTGCCGCGCATCGGAAAGGTGNTGGCCGACTCCAGCGCCAGTCCGGCCTTCTCGACCAGGTCGTCGATCCGGCGGTTGAGGCGGCAGCCTCCGGCGATCCTGCTCCAGGCGGGTGTGATCCGGTCCTGCCAGCGGGCGACGGTGGGCCGGGGTGAGCGGCCGTGCTCGGTGAAGTGCAGTGTGCCGCCGGGCCGCAGTACGCGATGGATTTCGCGCAGTGCCCGTTCGGTGTCGGGGATGGTGCACAGTGTCCAGGTGGTCAGGACGTGGTCGACCGACGCGTCGGGAAGCTGCAGCGCCTGACCGTCGTCGCCGATGAACTCGACCGTGACGGGTGCGGCGGCGATGCGGGAGGCGGCGAGCGTGCGCCCCACGGAGGCGGGCTCGACCGCGAGCAGGCGGGTGACTCCCGCCGGAAGGTACGCGAGATTGCGTCCCGACCCGAAGCCGATCTCCAGGACCTCACCGGACAGGCCGGCCGTGACACGCGCCCTGGCCTTCTCCATCGGCCGGCCGAGGACGAGATCGACGATGCGGGGCAGCACCTGGTCGTCATAGAAGCCCATCACGACTCCTTATCGGGGGCCTGGCCTGGGCGGCACCTGCGAAAGGCAGGGCCACCCTCGGCGCTGTCGGTGGAACCGCGGGCCATCGGGGTTGCCTCGATGATGGCCGAGACAGGCCGGACGGCTGCAGGATAGTCGCGACATCGACGGCCTGATCCCAGATCTGGAGCCGCTCGGGCCGAGGAGGGCAGCCACGCCGACCGCTGCGCGACAGCTCTCTTACGGCCTCCGGCCGGTGCCTGCGGAGGTGGATCGCTCGTATGCGTCCCCCTTATCCTGCGGAGGTGGCTGTCACTCGCGTTCTGATCGTCGGTTTTGACCCCAACGCACTGCCGGGTGTCGACGCCGAGGCGATTGCGCGCGGTCTCGCGCACGGCCTTGAGCGCGTCCAGGCGGCTGGCTGTCTGGTCGAGCAACTCCTCGTCCCACTCGACGAGTCGGCCGTGGACCGGATCAAGCGAGCGGTTGTCGGCCAAGCATGGGATGTCATTGTCATCGGCGGCGGTATTCGCAAGCCCGAGCCGCTGCTGGAGTTTTTCGAGACCGTGGTCAACCTCATTCACAGCGGCGCGCCGGCCGCCAGGATCGCCTTCAACTCCGACGGTGGATCAAGCCTNGAAGCCGTCCAACGGGTCCTGTCCTGACAAAATCCGCGGCCATCACCTGGTCCAGGTGTGCTGACCGAGGAATTTCGGTAGAATCATGCGCACGCACCTGCAGGACGGAGTGGACGGTGCCATGGCGGTCACGATGCAAAGGCGGTTGCCGTGATGTCGCTCGCGAGGTGAACCGACTCGTGGCCGTAGACGTCGGGTCGGTCCAACCGCAGGACAAGGCAGAACCTGCGGTCGGCGCCGTAGGCTCGGCGCAGCTCCTCGAACCGGCACCGCAAATAATGTGCGGCGGCAAGGTTGGTGACCCCCGTCTGGCCGGCAATCAGAAATAGCGGCCGAGCGCCTGGGGAAGGGAAGACCCTGGCCAGTATCACGAATTCCCGAAGTCCGGGCTCTCGAACAAACTCGGAACCGCCGGCGACTATCGCGATCGAGTCGGGCTGATCTCGGCGGTACGGTGTGAAACCTGCGCCGGGGAGGTAGGTCGCGATATGCCCTGCTGTTCGGTTGTTGGCAAAGGGGCCACCGATGCAGAACTCAACCCGACCGCCGGTGCCCTCCCGAAACTGGTCGGACTGGAAAATCTGGAACCCCGGGCCTCCGTCGTTGGCGATACTCNCCACCTCGACTAACGCTCTGACATCGGAGCGCTGCACGCCGAACGGGTTGTTCATCTGCTGCCCGATGACGACGACACACTCCCCGGCGCCGGAGAGGCCGAAGAACGCTCCGTACCGACCTTTTCGTCGAAGAAACTCGACTCGCCGCCAGCTCCAGACCAGACTCCCGGTTACGACGCTGGTCAGAACGCCGATCGCGACATTGACCACTATCGATGACATGTGACTCCCGAGAGGAGACGGCGCGGTCGCAGAGCCGCGGCGGTCGGGTGCCGTGCGATCATCGACCACCTACTGCGGATTTTCGCTTTCCTCTGGTGTCTCGTCTCGCCGCGTCACGGCGAGACCCAGGCGACGGCGCACCACCCGGCGACCGAGGTCCAGCACCGAGGGATCGTCGTACATCACGAAGCTCGTGTCGGCCGCCAGGAGCGTGCCGTTGAGCTCCAGGGCGAGCGCTGCCGGATCCTCGTCGNGCGGCAGTTGCCGGAGTTGGACCGCTGTTCGCACAACGTCGCGGATGAGCTGGATGAAGCCGGAGTGGAACTCGGCGACCTTCTCCTGCACCGGTCCGCGGTGCGTCCCCATCTCCAGCGCGGCGCCCGCGAAGAAGCACCCGCCGGGGAAGACCCGCCGTTCGAGATGATCGAAGAAGCCGTCGCAGAACGCGAGGAGCTGTGGCACGCCGGGGTCGGCCGTCAGCGCGGGCTCGATGACCTCCGACCGGAAGATGACGCCAGCCGCCTCGACGGTCGCGAGCTGCAGGTCCTGCTTGGAGTCGAAGTGGGCGTAGACACCGCCCTTGCTCATGCCCAGGTCCTTCGCGAGGTTGCCGATGCTCAGGCCCTCGAGGCCGTCGACGGTCGACAGTCGCACCGCCGCGTCGAGGATCGCGGNGCGGGTGCGATCCCCGTCCGCTCGTCGCTGGCGCGTGCGCGTCGCCCTCTCCGCCATGACCCACATCCTAGTTGNCGCGAGAAACGATCGTTCGTACTATCGCTCTATAAAAACGAACGTTCGTTCTTATACTGCGGAGGAGGGTTCGCCGATGGCGAGCAAGGCGGTCATCAGCCTGACCACGGGTCTCGAG
Source organism: Frankia sp. AvcI1 (assembly GCF_001420875.1). Classification (NCBI taxonomy): domain Bacteria; kingdom Bacillati; phylum Actinomycetota; class Actinomycetes; order Frankiales; family Frankiaceae; genus Frankia; species Frankia sp. AvcI1. The sequence goes on from NZ_LJFZ01000003.1 coordinate 118,575, forward strand.
GACCTCGAGAAGGTCACCGTCGCGTTTCTCGTGGCGGTCGGCGCCGCGGAGACCGGCAGGGAGACGCTCATGTTCCTGACCCAGGAGGCGGTCCGGCTGGCACTGCCCGGGGAGGCGAAGGGCGAGGGTTGTGCCGGCTGCCCGCCGCTGGAGTCGCTCGTCGAGCGATACAGGATCGCCGGTGGCCGCTACTTCGTGTGCNCGATCTGCGTCGATGCCCGCAACATCGACGCCAGCCTGCTGATCGAGGGCGCGGAGCTGAACGGCACCGTCCCGATGTGGAACTGGATCGGCGACGACGGCGCGACGACCTTCAGCTACTGAACCGGCGTTCTCTGCCCGTCGGCATGCGGGCTGGCCCGCGTCAGTGCCCGAGGACGCGGCGCAGGATCTGGTCGGCGCGTTACCAGGCGTCCTCGCCCGGCACGACGGGGCAGACCACGACCCGGCCGGTGTTGGCCGTCCTGTCGACCCAGGCGCGTCAACGGCCGCCGCTACCGCGACGCGGTCGTCCCGATGCACGAGGTCGGGGTGATGCTTGAGTTCCGTGCCTGGTCCGCCCGTCGGACGGCCCNCCCCGGCCGGAGTGAACGGTGGTCCACGACTTTCGCGATTCTTCCGACTGAAAGGACCCTCGGTGGAGATTGTTCGCGCTGCATCGGTGCCGGACCTGGGGCCGCAGCATCAGGGACTGTCCTCGCTGTGGCTACGCGGTCCGGGGCAGGACGACTCACTCGACGTCGCCATCGTCGGATTCGAGNCGGGATCCGCCACGCCCCCGCACGTGCACCACGGTGGTCAGACGCTTGTCATCCTCTCGGGCCAGGGCTTCGTGGAGGTCGATGGAGTGCGGACCGAGGTGTCGACCGGGGACATCGTCGTCAGCCCGCCCGGAGAGTCGCACGTGCANGGCGCAGCGGACGACACTGCCATGGTGCACGTCTCGGTCACGACGGGCCGTAACGAGCTTCTCCGGGGCCTCGGCCCTGCTGCCGCCGGGGATACGGCAGTCGAGTGAAAGCGGCGGGCAGGTCNCCGCGGTGCGCACCCTCAGCCCAGCCAGCGTCCGAAGGGCTGCATCGTGTGGTGGGCGGCCATGGCGGAGCCGGCGGGGCCCATCAAAGCCTTGTAGCGCTGCCAGCGGCGGTTGAACAGGACGACGAGTTCCGCGTCGTGGCGACCGTCGTCGGCGAGGACGAAGTTCTCCAGCGCCGTCTCGCATTCGTCCCAGCTCTTCGGCGCGCGGCCGACGAGCCGGGCGAGGTCCTCCCGATCGGCCTCGGTGACGGCCGCGCCGATCTGGTCGGCGCGTTCGAGGTGGCGGGCCAGGCGGAAGGCGATGCGGATCTGGTAGGTGACGTACGGGTCCTCGACCGAGATCGACCGCAGCGAGCGGGACAGGTGCTGGTGCGGGATGGAGACGGGGGAGGAGACCGGCTCGGGGNTCTCCACGGGCTCGAGGTCGATGNCCAGGTACTCCGCCATGGTCTCGACGGCGTGCAGGTTCGTCTCGCTGACCCACTGGGCGTAGGTCATGTAGTCGGTGTCCAGGGTCGGGCGGGCCAGCGGGCCGTGGAAGGACAGCTGGTTGGTGAGGGTGAAGAACAGGTGGTGCCACTGGATGGCGGCGAGGTCGACGGGCCGGCCGGTCAGCTCGGCGTACCGGTCGTACAGCACGGGGAACTCGCCGTAGGGGATGACNGTGTCGCGCATCCGCCAGGCGGCGAGGTCCATCATCGGGTCGCCGATGTGGCCGATCTCGACGTCGACGAGGGCGACGAGGTGGCCGTCGGCGTGGTGGAACTGGCCGGAGTCCCAGACGATGGGCNCCTCGCGGTCGGAGGCGGGCAGCGGGTGGCGGCGCAGCCAGCCGAGGACGAACTCCATCAGCGGGTCGGGGCGCGTCTTGCTCGATCGGTAGTGCTGCTCGAACCGGCGTACTCCGATCATCGCGGAGTCGCTCGGCGACGTCCCGGAGATGACCCCGNCGGCCTTGAACGGCTCGACCGGGAGCTGGTGCATCCTCGCCAGTGCCTGCAGGTACTCGTCGACCACCACGTGGCGTTCGTCGTCGGTGGTGCCGGCGAAGTCGGGCCGGCCGGGGACGGCGGCCATCGCGTACGCCCTCGGTTCGTCGCACCAGCCGTGCACGCGCGGGACCGGGACACCGTGCTCGTCGAGCAGCCGCTGGAACAGCATCTCGTGTTCGAGCGGGAAGATCAGGGACGTGTCGGACCGTTCGCCCCGCACGACGACGCGTTCGGTGACGCCGCCGCGGTCGATGTCGACGAACCACATGGGCCGCCATCTCGGCTGCCGTTCCCACGACACGACCTGGCCGCNGAGCAGGGACTCCAGCCAGGCTATGACGCGACCGTCGTCCTTTAACTCCGTGTCACGGGCATCCGATGCAGCCATGATCATCCTCCGGTGTCCAGCAGTCCTCGGCGCGGCTCCCCTCACCCTCGCACGGACAGTCGCGCCGGTCTCCTGACATGCGCGGCCGGCACGCGCCGGCGGCTCGTCGACGACAGTAGCCCGCGGGGCCCCGGACGGGCCCTGGGAGCGGACCATAGACGCGGCCCTTCCCGTCCCGCTCGCATCTCAACTCGGTCCCCGGGAACGGACCGCCGTGGGCCCGCGCGCGAAGGCAGGCAATGTCGCCATGGAACCCCGGAGCCTGGGACGGTCCAAGCCCGAGGCCCCATGGCTCGGCATCAGGCTCCCCGCGCGGCCGGTGAGGCCATCGCTGACTGACGGTAAACCCAACAGGCCAGAGACCGGGACCCGTCACGTCTCCACCCGTCGCCGGAATATCCTACGACTCCCTCCGGGCTCACCGACCCATTACCTGTGCCGGAGGGGCGATCTGCCTACGTGGCCGACACCGGGGGGTGGGAAGTGGGATCAGGATCGACACGGACCTTCGACGAGTTCTGTGAAAGTTTCGAGATTTCGTCTTTCAGGGGAAACGACACCGCTGCCTTTGGAATACCAGGTCGAGCCGCAGTGGATTCTTTTGTGCCACCCGTACTGGTGGAGAAGGAGAACGAAGAATACCTGCCGGTGACGCTGGTGTCCGCCCGAGGAGCGGCGGGTAAGAGTATGGCGGCGGTGGAACTGGCGGCTCGGCTCGATGCCCCGCTTTGGCGTCTGGAACTCGACAAGGCGGTGAGCGCGACTTCCCTGGAATACGCGCTCGGCCAGTACCTTGGTAGCCACGATGTGAGGAGTCGTCTCGATAAGGACCGGCATCAGTTCATTGTCGTCGACTCCCTGGATGAGGCGCGTGCTCGGGTTTCGGGTGTGTCCTGGACCGAGTTCATTGAGTCTCTCGGACTACTCGCCGAACACGGTCTTCGATATGTNCTTTTCGGGCGTGAGCGCACATTAGAGGACGTCTGGGTTGGGCTGTGCGATCTCAATCTCCGGGTGGCCTGGTGGGAGATCTCCCATTTCGCGGCACCTCAGTGTNCCGAGTACATCGATGGCGTGGTGCAGAAGCGCGATCCGGAAGCGACCTGTTCTTCGTTCGAGTATCGGGCTGCACGTGACGCGCTGGTGGCATCACTGNGGAGCGCGGCAGAGGGCCCCCACGCCGGGGCATTTGTCGGGTACCCGCCCGTTCTCGACGCGGTTGCAGCCATGCTGATCAAACGTCCAAATCTGTTGAGTATACGTCAGCAGTTCGAGCCCGACGGTCTTCCGGCGGAAGGCCGGATCGAGCTGCTGCAGCGCATCCTCGGTGGACTACTGGAAAGAGATCAGACCAAGATCAGTTCGATGGCCGTGGAAATCGGGGTCGACCCGAAGCTCACCTACCGGCCGCACGAGCAAACCCGCTGGCTCTGTCACTTCTTGGAGGGAGCTGACCCGCCGGACCTCGCCTACATCGCCAGTGCCACGGCCCGGNAGGATTATGTCAAGCGTATCTCAACGTTCGCCTCTGAGCATCCGTTCCGGACCGAGAACAAATGGGCAAGCCCGGTATTCGAATCCTATGTGGCATCAGTCGAATTCGATAACTCGGTGTTCTCGCCGGCACGCCTTGTGGAGATCGGTGACACCTCGGGGTTGCTGCTCGACTTCGTCGGCGGGCAAAGCGATCTGCTGATAACCGAGACTCAGTTTGCGGCGCTACACGCCTCAATCATCGCCTCCGAGTCAATCAGATCGATGACGAACACCAGTATCAAGCAGGAGTTGGACGGCACGTTCGATGGAATGTTCGCAATTGATCGGGGTGGTGAACCGGCACGTGTGACCAATTTCAAGCTGATACCCGACTCGGCTGATGTCCTGGAGATCCTCGGCCCGCTCGCCGAACTTTCGGTGCGCAGTCAGGGCGCTGTTGTGATCAAAGGGAAGCCTCAGGGAACCGTGCTCGGCCCCGACCTGTTCATCCACGCCGGAGCCGTGCGATTCGAGGGGCCTGCGCTGGAATTTGCCCGACGGTCCGAGGTCGACTCGGCTGGTGGGGAGTCGGAGCCGTCGGTGGTGATCGAGGCGCGCGACTCGCTGCAGCTTCCGCCAAGCTCGACCCAGTTGCCGGCAACCAGCGAACTTGAATTCCGAGTGTCATCGGAGATGAAGTTGCACTATCCTTGGTTCGAATATCGGGTAGAACTGGTGGACGAAGAGGCTCCCGACAAGAAGGTGGTTCGCTTCCTGAACAAGTTGATGAACCTCACCCGGGCTCATGGACACTCCGGTGAACGAGGCACCTATATCAAGAAGTTCGAGGGGCGGCAGCCGTTCCCGCCCGCCGAATTCAGCGCAGCCCTCGCCGCGCTCGTCGCGGCCGACGTCGTGCGGATCGAGGGCGAACTCATCTTTCTCCGGAACGAATGGGAACGATATCGGTACAGCGGCAAGGCGTTGCAAGGACAACGGCAGTTGTCGGACGTAATCTCCGCCTGGGGGCCAGTGATCTACGCGATCGAGCAGAGTGTCTGGGGGCGGTAGCGAGGCCGCTCCGGGAGGTGCCGGCAGGCCGCCGGGGCCTCTCCGGCTCGGCGACCTGTCAGATCGGGCCCGGCCGACGATGCGGCTGCGGCGGCCGGGCTGTGGGTGGTCAGCCGACGTGGGTGGGCGGTAGGCCGCGGGCGGCCACCTCGGCGCGGACGGCCGGGATGATCTCGCGGGCCACGAGTTCCTGTTGGGCGACGGTCGGGATGGCCAGCAGCAGCGCGGTGAAGCCGACCGCCAGGATCTGCAGGAGCTGGTCGATCACCTCCTGGNCACCGCCGGCCACCGCGCCGGCGCCCGGCTGCGGCGGCGCCCCGACGCGCACGATCACGTTGCAGGCGCAGGTGATTGCGGCGGGATCGCGGCCCGCGTCACGGGCGGCCGCCAGCACGGACTCGCGCATCCGGCGGGCGCCCTCGAGGCCGATGCGGCCCACCGACGGCAACCAGCCGTCGGCGAGCTCACCGGTCAGCGCGAGCGCCCGTGGCCCGTACGACCCGAGCCAGATCGGGATCGGATGGTCGGGGCGAGGCTCGATGCGGGCGCCGTCGACGGAGAACTCGCGGCCGCGCACGGTGGTCGACTCGTTCGACCAGAGCCCGCGGATGATCGTGATGGCCTCGCGCTGACCGGTGATCTTCTGCCCGGGGGTCCGGTCGGGCAGGCCGAAGGCGCGGAACTCCTCGTCGTATCCGCCCCCGCCCAGGCCGAGGACGAACCGGCCGCCGGAGACCCGGTCCAGCGTCTCGGCCGTCTTCGCGACCACCGCCGGCGGCCGGTAGGGCAGCGCCAGGACGTTCGTGGCCAGCTCGATGCGGCGGGTCTGGCCGGCCAGCCAGCTCAGGGCGGACAGCGGCTCGACGGTCCGGCTGTGACCGTGCAGGTGGTCGCTCAGGCTGAAAAGGTCGTAGCCGAGTTCGTCGGCGCTCTGGGCAAGATCCAGGGTTTGCGACGCGGACAGCCCGCTCACCGCACCGCCGGCGCCGAACACCAGCCGGGACCCGTCCAGGCGGCTCACCGCGCACCGCCCCCGGCGGGGGTCGGGGTGATCGCTGTGGTTGGTGGGGTCAACGTCAGTCCTTCGACGGATGTGTTCGGCCCGCAGGTGCAGCAGAGGCGGCGGCGCTCCAGCGGCTCAGCGCGCGGGTGCGCTCGCCGGGCCCGGTGTGGCTGGCAGTGAGGCCGCCTCGGCGGCGTCGGAGACCTCTTAGTTTGGATCACATATAGTATGTATCACGAATCAATAAGGTCGGCAATGCCAACTGCCGGCGGTACAGTGTTCGCACGGCGACGCGAGGGAGATCCGCGGTGGGCGCGACGTTCACGACACCGGTGGCCCTGGTGCGGCTGTCCTACCTGGTGAACTCGATCTACGCCGACGTCTGCGCCGGTCACGGCCTGTCCGTGCCGCAGGCCCAACTGATGTGTGTCCTCAGGGACCAGTCCCGCGGCATGGGTGAGATCAGCGTGATGCTCCGACTGGACAAGTCCAGCGTCACCGGCCTGGTCGAGCGGGTGGAGNGCCGCGGCTACCTGGGTCGCGCNATGTCGGCGACCGACCGGCGCGCCGTCACCGTCTCCCTCACCCCGGAGGGCAAGCGGCTCACCGACGCCTTCTACGACGAGGTCAGCCAGCGGCTGACCGACCTCGTCGCCCACGTCCCGGCCGCCGATCGGGATCATCTGGCCCGCATCGCCACCGAGATCGTTGTCGACGAGGGCGTTCCCGACGTGTTCGGTGCCCTCGCGTCCTGAGCGGAGCAGGTCCGACCCGCGCGGGTCGTCTCCGCGTGCCGTGAGCCTGCCACCGGCTCGCGGGGCGATGACGATCAGAAGCGGCAGCGCAGAGGGGTGGCGAAGGTCGGGGGCGGGGCGGCGAGGGCGGCGCGGATCGAGCGTTCGAGCACCGAGTCATCGGCGTCGTCCTCGCGGTCGAGGCGCAGGGGAGCGCGCAGCCCCGCCTCGGTGTTGCTGATGAACCTGGGTGGTCCGGTTCGTTTGAACCCGCGGGTGTGGAACAGGAAGGGGTGGGCGAGGATCACGTCCCCGGCCGCTCCGGTCAACTCGGTGAAACTACCGATGGGCTCGGCGAGGANGGCCTCGAACAGCTCCAGGTGGGTCAGGCCGCCGGGATGCTCGGCGAGCACCCGCGCGGTGCGCAGGTGGGAGCCCTCCGCCACCAGCGTCGCGCCGCCGCCCGGCTCGACGTCCGAGAACAGGCCGATGACCAGCAGACCCTGCCGGGACGCGTCGAGCGTGTGCCGGAACCAGTTGCCGTCGACGTGCCAGCCGGTGGTCGGCACTTCACGCGGGTCGCCGGCGCCGTGACTGAAGTTCACCGGCCAGAACCCCCAGCCGCGCTCGCCGCGCCACCGGCCGGGTCCGACGAGGTCCGAGATCGCGTGGGCGAGCGGGTCGGTGAAGCAGGCGAGCACCTCCGGCACCGCCAGCCGCTCCTCGATGTCGTAGCCCGGCGGCCAGGTGCTCGGGTCGTCCTCGCGGATGCCGGCCTTCTGCGTCATCCGCCGCCAGACCGCCCGGCGGGCCGCGGCCGCCTGCGCGGCGGTGTACGCCGCCCGCAGCACGCAGAAGCCGCGTTCGACGAACGCGTCGCGATCCGCCGCCGTCAGCACCGCCATCCGACTGCTCCCCCTCCCCGGTCCGGGCAGCTTCACCAGTAGAGCAGCCAGGAGTCGCCGCTCCAGATGCCGTGCCCCTGGAGGGTCAGCCGCTCGTCTCCCGGGCGCACCGATGCCGACGGGGCGATCTGGTGCAGCAGCAGCCCGGAGTGCACGACGAGCTCACCGGGGCTGTACGGCACGTACTGGAGCGGGTGGAAGCGCCGCAGGTCGCCGACACTGTCGATCAGATCCCGCCGCATCGCCTCCAGGAACGTGGCGTGGCTGACCGGCCAGGTGTTGAGGCCGCCGCCGGCCGCGGGCACCCGCAGCGGCAGGGTGAACGAGAACACCCGACTCGCGTCGACCTCATCGGGCCAGTCGAAGAGCCGGTACTGGAGGTCGAAGTGCACGGAGGCGCGTGGGCGGGTGAACACGGCCTCGGTGAACCACACGTGAAACCCGGGCAACGCGAACCACTCGGTGTACCGGACCGGGGCATTGAGGTCGTCGACGAGCGCGGCGGCGAGCCGGTTGTAGAGCCAGNCGAACCGATCCCACAGCAGCGGCCGGTGNCGCGCGGCGCGATCGTGGTAGTCGCCCGACTGAGAGTTCGGCGTGAGGTCGAGATAACTGGGCGTGCCGAGGGTGTGGAAGCCGGCGCCTCGCTCGATCCAGCTCGGCCGCTCCCGGTGCACCGCGTCACGGACGTTCTCGGCCTCCCGCGCCGACAACAGCCGCACGGTCGAGACGTCCGGCCGAGCCGCGGACCTGGCCGCGGTCGTCCTCGCGGTCGTGGTCGTCCTCGCGGTCGTGGTCGTCCCCGCGGCCGTGGTTGCGATCGTGGTCATCCCATCCTCCTCGCAGCGAGTCCGGGGGTTGTCGTGACAGGTGCGGCGTGGTCGACGGTCGGCTGGTCGGCGGTCGGCTGATCGACGGTGGGCCGGTCGACGGCGGGTCCGGAGACGGCGGGTCCGAAGGCGGCTGGGCGGCGGGTGAGCAGGTCGACCAAGGAGGCGGTGACGACGCCGCCGGCCCGGCGGTCGTACCAGTCGTAGCCGGGCATCGGGTTCGCCTCCAGCACCCAGTACCGGTCCCCGTCGACGCGCAGGTCCCAGCCGGCGAGCAGCAGGCCGGACTCGGCGGTCGCGGCGACGAGCAGCCTCACCAGGTCTCCGGGCAGGTCGACGTCGCTGAACTCGAGGTCGGCGGCATCGAGTTCGCGGTAGTCGACCNCCGCGGCGCCCTGTCCGTCCCCGTCGGATCGGCGTCGAACGATCTGCTGGGCGTGGACGGCGCCACCGCAGACGTGGACGCGGACGTCCACTCCCGCGACGTACCGCTGAAGGTGCACCGGGCCCCGCCCGGTGCTGAAGCCGGCGGCCACGGTGAACTCCCCCGGGTCGACGCGTCGGGTCCGGGCGCGCACCCCCGACAGCGGCTTGACGATCGTCGGTCCGGCCGCGGCGAACGCCCACAGCCGCTCGCCGTCGGAGCTGGTCAGACTCTCCGGTACCGCGAAGCCCGCCCGCGCGAGTCGAGCCTCGTGCAGCGGCTTCGCGCCGTTGTCCGCCCAGGCGCTCGGCCGGTTGGCGACGGGCCCCGGCACGTGGTCGAGCCACGCCGCCAGAGCGCCGACGAGCGCGCGCCACCGGGCCGCCAGCCGTGGGGCGGCTTCCAGACTGGACAGGTCGGCGAGCCGGACGAAGTACCCGCCCGCCGGGTCCAGGTCGAGCGCCTGCCGGCCGGTGACGAGCCGACTGGCGCCGTCGTCCGGAATCGCCAGCCGCCAGTCGCCGGTGCGCACGACGTCGGCGAGGTCGATCGCGACGACGCCGGCCCCGCGCCGGCCCGCCCCGTCGACGAAGTGTCGCCAGGTGCCATCCGAGCCCAGCCCGATCGCGTAGATCGGTGCGGCGACATGGTCGGGCGGGCCGTCGCCTGCGTCGCGCGGCGGCGCGGCCTGGCTGCCGGGACTCCCCACCTCAGGCCTCCGATCCGGGGAACAGGACCGTGAGTAGATGCGGACCGAGACCGAGCCAGGTCATGCGAACAATGTCGAGCCCCGGGAACGGATCGACGTCGACGAGGTGGGCGCTGCCCCCGTCGTCGCCGACCCGCCAGATCAGCGCGGCGAGGGTGAGCCCGAGCCGTTCGACCACCGCCAGGCTGCGGCCGGGCAGGTCGAGGTCGTCGATCTCGGCGGTCGTGCATCGCCAGGCGGACCCGGCGAGGACCACCACCACCTCGAAGACCGGGTCGGCCGCCGACCACCGCGCCCGGAACGGACCGCCGGCCGCGGGCGGCTGCGGCCAGCGCGCCGTCTCCCGGGTGACGGCGTCCTGCACCCACCACGCCTCGTCGGTCTGGCGGGCGGGGTCGGGGTAGGTCGAGGAGAAGACCTCGATCGAACTCACCGGTTGCCCGGCCGCCATGTCGGTGAGGGCCGCCGAGCCGGAGACGGCGCTGCCGAACGCGACAACGGACGGCCGGTTCACGACGGGCAGGTCGGTGAGGGCGGCCGCCGCCCACAGCAGGGCGACGCACTCCTGGTACTGGAACTGCGCGTCGGGGCGCGCACCGGCGCCGACGACGGGGGGCGGGGGAACCCGCAACAACATCGGCACCCGGGGCGTCACGAGGGCGGACCTGCCCGACACCGCGACGGTGAACAGTTGTGCCGCGTGGAAGGGGTCGAGGACGACGGCACGCCGGCCGACCTCGTCCAGGTACTCGGCTACGAAGGAGGCGACCGCGTCATCGGGCTCGGCGACGATCAGCAGGTCGTCCTCGTCCAGCGCGGACGTGAGACCGGGCGTTGGCGTTGGCGTTGGCGTGATCCGGGCTGTCGGCGCGAGGGAGGCGGGGGCTGCGGCGTCGGTCTCGGCGGTCATCGTGGCGTTCGTTCAGATCACCACGCCGGCCAGCCGCAGGTAGCGGTTGATCCGGGAGGCGCGGAGCGTGGCGGCGACGTCGTCGGGGTCGTGGCCGGGGTCGTGGCCGGTGCGGCCCGTCGCCGACGCCCGTGCCCACTCGGAATCATCGAGGTGACCGTCCTGCGGGTTGCCGTCCTTCGCATATCGGTCAGGCGGGTGCTCGACGCTGGGCGAGCCAACGGGTGAGCGGCCGGACGTGTCGTTCGGGAAGCGCGTGGTGGGCGCGCCGACGCCCGGATCCGNCCGATCCCACCGATCTTTCCCGTCTTTGGTATCTTTTGTGTCTTTTCCGTAATCCTTGGTGTCCTTGAATTCCTTCCCGTCCTTGCGGTCCTTGCCGTCCTTGCCGTCCTTGACATCCTTCCATTCCTTGCTGTCCTTCCCCTCCTTGCCGTCCTTGCTGTCCTTCCCGTCCTTGCCGTCCTTGAAGTCCTTGAACTTGCCGGACGGGCTCCTGGCGAAGGTGCCGGGCAGCCCGGCGGTCAGCAGTTCGGAGGAGGTCTCCTCCGGCGACTCGGTCGTGTCCTTCTGCAGTCNTGACCACAGCACGGCCATCACGTTGTGGCGGTCGTCAGCCGTCAGGAACGGCATCACGCGGGCTTCGTCCATGGACCAGGGCATCGCCGGTCAACCTCCTTGGCGTTGCTGCTCTGTCAGCAGGTGCTGCTGCGTGGTGAGCTGGTGCTGCGTCGTGGGATGGTGCCGGCGGTGCGTCGCCGGGCGGGTGGAACAGGAGATGGTCGAAGACCCAGAGGAAGTCGAAGCCCGCGGACTCCGCCTGCTGCGCAGGATCTCGTACGTCGAGGTGGGATGGTTGTTTCCAGGGATATTCGGAGACTGGAAGCACCACGCCGACCTGCAACGTGGCGCCCATTGAAGCTCGACCGAACGTGACGGNGGCCTCCACGGTCTCCATCGTAGCCAGCGGCGGTTACGTTTTTCGAGCGTTGACGAACGTTTCCCCAGGCGCCGGCGGCCGGGTCGAGGCCCTGGCCGGGAAAGCGGGAAACTGCGGGACGGCGTTCGCCGGTTCCGGCGGTCGCCGATTCACGGGACGCCACCCGGACGTGTACGAATCCCGGCGCGGGCCACCGTCACACCCGGTGGGAATCCGACGGCTTCGTCGCCGCCGCTGTCGATTGCCCGAGGCGCCGGCCGGATCGAGGGGCGGGGCTCCGGGAACCGGGGACGAACCTCTCCTATCCTCTCATCAGGCACCTGGGCTGTTGTCGCCGATCGGGGCGGACGAGCGTAGTGGAGGCAGCGGTGAACGCGGAGATCGGCACGGATCCGCAACCGTCCGAGGGCTCGGGCGACACGCCATGGTGGCAGTCCGTGGCCGACGACCCGAAGCCGGTGGAGCTGCGAGTGGACCTGCCGCATCCGGCCCGGATGTACGACTACTACCTCGGCGGGAAGGACAACTTTCCCGCCGACCGGGAGGNCGCCGAGCAGGCTCGGGCCGTCGCACCGAACGCGAGCGTCGCCGCCCGCGCCAACCGGGCGTTCATGGCCCGGGCGGTGCGCCACCTGGCCGGCGAGGCCGGCATCGACCAGTTCCTCGACATCGGCACGGGGATCCCGACGAGCCCGAACCTGCACGAGATAGCGCAGGAGGCCGTCGAGGGCGCCCGGGTCGTCTACGTCGACAACGACCCGATCGTGCTCACCCACGCCCGCGCGCTGCTCACCGGCACCCCGGCGGGACGGACCGCCTACCTCGACGCCGATGTGCGGGACGTCAGGCGAATCCTGACCGCCCCGGAGGTCACGGACACCCTCGACCTGTCCCGGCCGGTGGCGCTGTCGTTGCTCGCGGTGGGCCACTTCCTGCCCGACTCCGACGACCCGGGCGCCATCGTCCGCCGGCTCGTCGACGCCCTGCCGGCGGGCAGCTACCTCGTCCTGTCCCATCTCACGCCCGACCACGACCCGTCGATCGAGGCCGGCGCCAAGGCCTACCGCGCGCGTGGCATCCCGCTGCGGCCCCGGACCCGGGCCGAGATCGAGGCGCTGTTCGGCGGCCTGGAACTACTCGACCCGGGGCTGGTCTGCGTGCACCGCTGGCGGCCCGACGCCACCGTGCCGACCGACCTGACCGACGCGCAGGTCAGCGCCTACGGGGCCATCGGCCGCAAGGGCTGACGCCCGCCCGCTCGGCGCTTGGCCGGCCCCGGTCCGGCGCGGCGGGCGGGGGTCAGCAGGGGCGCAGTGCGGTCAGGCCGGAGCCGCGGGGGAGGGGACGGCCCGAGGGGGCGGTCGCGGCGACCGGGAGGCGGCCGCGCGGCGGGGCTGCGCCGGTGAGCACGTCGGCCAGGGCCGCGAGGGAGGCCGGGTCGGCGGAGTAGGTGGCCAGCCACGCGGCGGCGGCGGTCGGCGGGTGGTAGGGCGTGGCCGTGGAGACGACGACCGTGCCGGGGCCGGTGCGGGCGGGCGGCCCGGNGCCTCCCGCGAGGACGATCGTCACCGGGGCGGTTTCAGCGGCGCCGCCGGGGCCCGCGGCGGCGGATCCGCCGGGGGGCGGCGCGGTGGTGCCCGGCGCCGGGGCGACGACTCCCCGGGCGGCGAGGGCCGCGCGCAGGCGGGCGGCCGCGGTGGACGAGCCGGCGACCGTGACCGGGGCGCCCGCGCGCAGGGGGAGGATCCCGCAGTCCTGCGTCAGGAGAGTGACGGACCGGGACGCGACCCGGGCGGCCACGGCGGGTCCGTCACCGGCCGGCGCCGGGGAGGCATGCGCGAGGCGCCACTTCAGGCGCAGCACGCGCCGCGCCGATTCGTCGATGCGGCCGGCCGGGATCCGGCCGCTGCGCAGCGCGGCGAGCAGGCCGTCGCGGGCCTCGACGAGCCGCGGCGGCATCAGCAGCAGGTCGTCGCCGGCGAGCACGGCCCGCACGGCGGCCTCGCCGGGCGAGTACCGCCTGGTGATGGCTGCCATGTTCAGCGCGTCGGTGACGACCACGCCGTCGAAGCCGAGCTCCCGGCGCAGCAGCGAGGTCACCACCGACGGGGACAGCGACGCCGGTGACCCGCCGTCCAACGCGGTGGCGAGCAGATGCCCGACCATCACCATCGGCGCCCCGGCGGCGACGGCGGCGCGAAACGGTGCCAGGTCGACGGCGTCGAGGCGCTCGCGGGAGGACGCGACCACCGGCAGGTCGAGGTGGCTGTCGACCGACGTCGAGCCGTGCCCGGGGAAGTGCTTCGGGGCGGCGGCCACCCCCGCCGAGGCGAATCCGCTCACGGCCGCGGCGGTGAGGCGGGCGACCGCGGCCGGGTCGTCGCCGAACGACCGCTCGCCGATCACCGGGTTGGCCGGGTTGGTGTTGACGTCCGCGTCGGGGGCGAAGTCGACGTTGATGCCGAGCGCACGCAGGTCCGTGCCGGTCACCCGGGCGGCGTCACGGGCGTCCTCGACGCGGCCGCTCGCGCCCTGCGCCATCGCGTCGGGCAGCAGGGTCACCCCGTCGCGGATCCGCATCACCGGCCCCTGCTCCTGGTCGGCGGCGACGAGCAGGGGAATGGCCGCGGCGCCCTGTAACCCGGCGGTGAGGCCGAGGACCTGGCCGGGGGCGACGACGTTGTCGGGTAACGCACCCGGCCCGGCGCCTGCGGCGTCGAACAGGACGACGCCGCCGAGGCCGAGCTCGCGCACGGCGGCGGCGGCCGTGTCCGTGCCCGCGACCGTCCGGTTGCCGGCCAGCGCGGCCGGCGTGCGGTCATCCGGCGTCGTCCCGAACACGTAGCCCATGAGTAACTGGCCGATCCGCTGCTCGGGCGTCATCCGCGCGAGGGTCGAGTCCACCCACACCGTCTCCGCGTCGTCCGTCGCCGACCCCGGAGTGGGGTCCGCCGTCGCGGCGGCCCCCGGGGACGCGGTGGGGTGCGCCGCGTCGACGGCCGCGGCGAGCGCGTCCGGGGCCGGGGGCGTGGCGCCGCGGGTGCCGTCCCCGCCGGTCCGCTCCGGATCACGCCCGAAGCAGCCCGCGACCAGCAGGAGGCAGGCCAGCAGCACGACGACGGCCCGCGGCGGCCGGCGCCGCCGTCTGGTCACCACCGACCCGGTCACCACCGATCTGGTCACCACCGATCGGGCCCCGCGTCCGGAGTACCGGAACTCATCGTGTCGATGAGTGATCGACCGCCTTCCTGATCATCCGAGTGAACGAGGACGGCCGTGAGTCCGCCCTGCACGGGCCGACTTGACTGGATGACTTCAGGTGCCTGGTGGACTTCAGGTGCTGGGTGACGTCAGGTGCTGGGGCGCAGGCCGCCGTCGACCTCGATGACGGTGCCGTTGACGAACGACGAACCCGGCGTGGCGAGGTCGCGGACCACGGTGGCTATCTCGGCGGGCTCCCCGCCGCGGCCCACCGAGATGCCCGCGACGATCCGCTCGTGCCACTCGGTCGGGATCGCCCCGGAGTACAGCTCGGTGTCCGGCACGTAACCGGGGGCGACGGCGTTGACCGTCACCCCGTCGGGGCCGTAGTCGTTGGCGAGGCCGACGACGATCCGGTTGAGCGCGGCCTTGGTGGCGGCGTAACCCGGGTCGCCGCCGGCACTGCGCGCCGACCTGGAGCTGATCATGATGATGCGCCCGCCCGGCCGCCGGATCGCGGGGCCGAGCGCCTGGGTGACCAGCAGGGCGCTGACGACGTTCTGCAGGTAGAGCGTCGTGTGCCTGGTCGCCAGGTCGCGCAGCGAGGTCACCGGCGCGGGGTGGGTGCCGCCCGCGTTGTTGACCAGCGCATCGAGGGTGCCGAACTCGCCGGTCACGAACTCGGCGAGGCGTTCGACCTGGTCGGGGTCGGTGACGTCGGCGGCGAAGGACAGCACCGGCGGGCCGCCGACCTCGGCGTTGATGTCCTTGGCCGCGGACTCCAACCGATCGGGGCGGCGCCCGACGATGACCACCCGGTCGCCGCGTTCGGCCAGCGCCCGCGCGATAGCCCGGCCGATCCCCGTCCCGCCGCCGGTCACCACGGCCGTCCCTGCCTGCTCGCTCATCGCAACGCCTCCTCGCGCCGGTTGATGTCGCAATGCATCGGCTTGTACCCAGACGTCCCCAGTCTCGTCGATGCCCCGACCCCTGGCGCCCATCNCCCCCCGCCGACCGCCGCAGCAGCGGTGTGGGCGTACTCCGCGCCGCTTGCACCGTCTTCTCGGCGCGCCCGGCCACCGCCAGGCCTGCGCGCGCCGGTCAGGCCGAGGCCGGCTGGTCCGTGCCGCCGGGGACGCGCTCGCGGAACTGCGGGGCGCGCTTCTCCCGGCGGGCGGCGACGCCTTCGTCGAAGTCGAACGCGCGCAGGCCGGCGCGCATCACCGGCACGGTCGCCGCATAGTGCGCGGCGAGTGGCGAGACGGCGGCGTCGTCGATCATGCTGCGGATCATCGCCAGCGAGTCCGGCGAGCAGTTCAGGGCCAGGTCGCGGGCATATTCCCAGGCTGCCGGCAGCACCTCGGCGGCAGGCAGGACCCGCTGGGCGAGACCCAGCTCGCCCGCCTCGGCGCCGAGGAAGACCCGGCCGGACAGCAGCAGGTCCGCGGCGGCGCCGGCACCGATCAACCGGGGCAGCAGCCAGGCCGACGCGTACTCCGAGTACAGACCCAGCCGGGAGAACGGCAGCGACAGCTTCGCGTCGACGGCGACGAACCGAACGTCGGCGGCCAGGCTGACCGCGAACGCCAGCCCGGCCGCCGGACCGTTGATCGCCGCGATCACCGGCAGGCGCAGCGAGCGGATCATCGCGGGGCCGTTCTCCGGCGAGACGATCAGCGAGTCCCGACCCTCGACCGGGGTGTTCGCCAGCATGGCGAGGTCCGCACCGGCGGAGAACGCCCGCCCCGCTCCGGTGATGACCACGGCCCGAACCCGAGGGTCGGCGTCGGCCCGCCGCAGCAGCGCGAACAGCCGGTCACCCATCGCCACGGTCAGCGCGTTCAGCTTGTCCGGACGGTCGAAAGTGATCGTCGCGACCTGGTCGGCCACGTCGTACCGGACCGGAGCATCGTCATGCTCCGCGGTCGTCCGGGTGTCCACCGGCATCGTCCACCTGCCTCTGTCGCTCCGGTCACATCTGGCTGCCGTCCCTTCATACCGCCCGCGATGTTCGCGTGCGCGCCGTCGCCGGGTCCGCGGGTCCGGCCGGCGACCTGGGACACGACGAGCCGGGTGCGGTCGGCCGACTGCGCGGGGTCGAGCCGGGGTGCCCGTGAAGCGGTCCCGGTCGCCGTCCGGTGTGAGATGTAGCGCCCGCGGCGCCCGAACGGGGACGGATGAACGACCGCTGACCGCCATCCGGCCACCGGCATGACACCCTGTGGGGAACCGGCCGTCGACGGGCCGGGCACACGCCGGGGGCCGGCGTCACGAGGCGACGGACGGACCGTCGCCGGCGGGCGCGACGGGACCACGGCGGGATCGAGGAGGCGTGGCGACCTATCTGCTCGGCCTGGGAGCCGCAGTGTGCTTCGGGGTGGCCGCCGTCATCCAGCAGCGGGTGGCCTTCCGCGCGCCCCCCGGTGACGTCCTGCGCCTGCGACTGCTGCTGTGGCTGGTGCGCCGGCCGCTGTGGGACTTCGGCGTCGCCATCGGCGCCCTGGGCAGCCTGCTGGCCGGGGCCGCGCTGACCCACGGCGCCGTCGCGCTCGTCGAACCGCTGCAGATCTGTCAGCTCCTGTTCGCCCTGCCGCTCGCCGCGTTGCTCGCGCGCCGCGTGGTGCCGCGGCGGGACTGGACGGCCGCCGCCGCGACTGCCATCGGGCTCGCCCTGTTCGTGTACGCCGGCAACCCGGACGCGGGCGATTCCGAGGCCGCGACCTCCGGCGGTTGGGTGCTGACCGGAGTCCTCGTCGGGCTGATCGTGTTCGGCGCGGTCTGGGGGACGCGGGGGCTCGCGGCCGTGCGGCGGGCGCCGTTGCTGGCCGGCGCCGCGGGCCTGCTGTCCGCGCTGCAGGCCGCGCTCGTCAGCGCCGCCGGCCACCTGGCGACCGCCGACGGCGTCGACGCCCTGGCCCGGTCCTGGTTGCCCTGGGCGGTCGCTTCCGTCGCAGTGATCAGCGCGTTGCTCGCGCAGAGCGCCTACGAGATGGCCCCGCTGCCCGCGTCGCTGCCGGCGTCGGTCAGCGTCGAGCCGCTTGCCGGCGTCGCCATCGGCGTGGGGCTGCTCGGCGGTGGACTGCGGTTGACCCCGCTCGCGCTCGCCGGCGAGCTGCTCGGTCTGATCGTGATGACGGTCGGCGTCCGGGCGCTGGCACGCTCGCCGCTGATCACCGGCCAACTCTCGCGGCTGGCGGCGCGGCAGGCGCAGGGCCGGCTGTCCCGGCTGGAGGAGCAGGTGCACCACGATCTGGAGCGGCTGCGCCACGACCTGCGGCGCAGCCGACAGGCCGGGTCGAGCGGCCCGGCGGTGCGGCGCCTGCGCCGACGCCTGCAACGCGACCTGGACCGCATCGGCGAGGAGCTCGCGAGCCTCGCCGACGAACGGGACCGCTTCGAGGAACAGCTCCGGCCGCGGCGGCCGGCGCGGGCGGTCGCCGCGGTCCAGGCCGTGCGCCCCGATTCCCACCGGCGGCGCCCGATGCCGCGCGCCGCCGGTGCTCCCGGTGCCGCCGGTCCGGCCGGCGCCGGTGTGGTCTGGGCCGGCGCCGCCGCCGCCCGGACAGACCTCGCCGCCCGGACAGACCTCGCCGCCCGGACAGACCTCGCCGCCCGGACAGACTTCGACGCCCGGACAGACCTCGACGGCCGGGTCGTGAGCGCCGGTGCCCACGTGCCGATGCCGGGTGGGCTTCCGGCCGATTCGACCGTGCCGGCGTCCGCGCCGGTATCGGTGCCGGCGCCGGTGCCGCGAGACGTGCTCGGCGGCGACGCGGTGCCCGCCGCGGGACTGATCGCGGCGCGGCGCGAGCTCGACGCGAGAGCTGAGGAACTGCGCCGCCAGGCCGACCGGTTGCGCCGCGCCACCCGCCGGATCCTCGCCGCCGACGCCGGTGGCCGGAGCCCCGACCGGCCGCGTCGTCGTCTGCAGGGAGCGCGCCGCTAGCGGGCGCCGGTGACGCGGTGGTGCAGGTGCACGACGCCGCCGGCGAACCTGTGCTGCCCGAGCAGCTCCAGCCGCACCCGGACGCCCTCCGGCAGCGCGCGCACCCCTGCGCCGACCACGACCGGTGTGAGGAACAGGTGACACTCGTCGACCAGGCCGGCCCGGATGGCGTGGCCGGCGAGGGTGGGCCCGCCGATGGAGACGTCGCCCTCGGCCGACGCGACCAGCCGGCGGATGGCGTCCGGGTCGAATCTCCGCTCGATCCGGGTGCGCGACNTGGAGGGGCCGTCGAGGGTCGTCGAGTACACCACCTTGTCGGCCGCCTGCCAGATCCGCGCGTAGTCCAGCATGACCGGACGCCTGTCGCCACCGGTGGGCCTCCGATCGCCGTCGGCGGGCCGGGCGTCGGTGGGCCGGGCGTCGGTGGGCATCGTCTCCCAGGCCGCCATCACCTCGTACAGGCGGCGCCCGTACAGGTAGGTGCCGATCGTCCGCTCCAGGTCGTTGACGAAGGCGTGCACCTCCTCGTCGGGTACCGCCCAGTCGAAGCGGCCCTCGGCGTCGACCACGTAGCCGTCGAGCGACGTGATCGCCGAGTAGATCAACCTGCCCATCATGCGCTCCCTCGGTTCACCCGACCGGTCGGCAGCGGGTGCAGGACGACGTCGTCGAGGCGACCTCGGACGACCATCGCGGTCATATAGGTGGGCGCGGGCTGGCGGCGACGGTCGGTGGGGGAGCCGGGATTGAGCAGGCGCAGTGGGCTCGCCACCGTCGACGGCGTCCGTGCCCCCGGGCCGCCCGCACCCGCCGGCCCGGGGGAGCGCTCGACCGTCGAGTCCCACGGCACGTGCGAATGACCGAAGACCAGCACGTCGGCGTCGGGGTAGGCGGCGGCCATCCGACGTTCCCGTCCCCGGGCCGGGCCGGTCTCGTGGACGACCACGAAGCGCAGCCCCCCGAGCGTGGCCCGGGCGATCTCCGGCAGGACCGCGCGGACGTCCGGGCCGTCGTTGTTGCCGTAGCAGCCGATCAGCCGCCCCGCCCGCGCCGCGAGCTCGTCGACGGCGTCCCGGCTGATCCAGTCGCCGGCGTGCAGCACGACGTCCGCCTCCTCGACCGCCGTCCAGATCTCGGCGGGCAGCGCGCGTGCCCGCGTCGGAAGATGCGTGTCGGACAGCATGACCAGCCGCATCCGGCCAGTATCCGATGCAGCGTCGGAGCCGGCCGGGTGACCCCGTCGCCGGGCGGCCGGTTGGAGACCGGGTGACGGGATGAGGCGTGCGGCCGTGACCGGCGGGAACAGCCCGTCGCGGCGTCGGAACCTGAGCCGCGCTCGGGTCGCTACCATGATCGCGCTGTTCGTTCTGGCTCTGGTGTTCGCGAGCTGGGCACCGCGGGTGCCACAGATCAAGACCGACCTGCGCCTCGGCGACGGACGGCTCGGGTTGGCCCTGCTCGGCGCGCCGGTCGGTGCCGTCCTGACACTGTGGCTCGTCGGCATCGCGGTGGCCCGCTTCGGCAGCGTCCGGGTGGTGCGCGCGGCCCTGCCCAGCTACTGCGCCGTCGGATCGTTGTTTCCGCTGGTGGGCGGTCAGTGGTCGCTGTTCGCGCTGCTTTTTCTGTGGGGCGCCACCAGCAGCGGCCTCGACATCGCCGCGAATGCCCAGGCCATCGGGATCGAGCGCGGGTACGGTCGGCCGATCATGGCCACGGCGCACGCGGCGTGGACGGCCGGCGCGCTCAGTGGAGCCGGGATCGGCACCGTCGCCGCGGCGCTGGCGGTGCCCGTCGGCGCCCAGTTCGCCACGCTCGGCGCGGCCGGCCTGGCCGTCGCCCTACCGGCCACCTGGTGGATGCTGCCGGACCTGGCGGGGCCGGTCGCCGAACCGTCCGGCGAGCGGTCGGGGGCGCGGCCCGCTGCCGACCAGTCGGTGCCGGCGCGGGTGGCGGCAGGGGCGGCGGCGGCAGGGGCGGCCGCGGCGACCGAGCGGTCGCGCGTGCGGCGCGGCCGCCGGTGGTCGGGGCGGTTCGCCGCGCTGTGCGCAGTCTCGTTCGGAAGCTTCCTGTGCGAGGGGGTGGCCGCGGACTGGAGCGCCGTCTACCTTGCCGAGGTGACGGGCGCGGCCGCCGGGGTCGCCGGGGCGGGCTTCGTGGCGTTCACGGTGTGCATGTTCGCCGTCCGCCTGGTCGGCGATCGCGCGATGGCGCGCTACGGGCCACCGCGGACGGTGCGAGCCTTCACCGCGGTCGCGGGCGTGGGGTTCACGGGCGCGCTCGCGGTCGGCGCCCTGCCGTTCGGCTCCGCCGCCGGGGTGATCGGGTTCGGCGCCCTGGGCATCGGCACCGCCTGCGTGGCGCCGGCGGTGTTCTCCACCGCCGGCCGGCTCGGCGAGTCGGCGGGAACCTCGATCGCCGTGGTCAGCACGGTGGGCTACGCCGGCTGGCTGACCGGACCGCCCGTCGTGGGCGGGCTCGCCGAACTCGTCGGCCTCCACCGTGCCCTGACGGTCGTGCTCCTCCTGCTCGCGACGATCATCGTCTTCGCGCCCGCGCTGCGCGCCCCCCGTGCCGACTCCGCAACGGACGGGCGAGTCTCCGCCCCGCCGGCGACCGACATCGCCCCGCCGGCGACCGACATCGGCGGGCCGGCGACCCCGTGAGCCGCCCGCGCCTTACTTCCGCGCACGCCTGAACCCGGGCAGCAACGTCTGGACCAGAGCGTCCGTCTCGGCCTCGGCCCGGCCTCCCCGGCGGCCTCCACCGGCACCGATGGTCCGATACATCTCCGTGGTCACCGCCTCCAGAGTGCGGCGATCGCCTCGGGCCGACACGGTGCGCAGCAGGTCGCGCCACAGCGCCTCGGACGCGGGCACCNCCCGCAGGCCGGTGCGGCAGGCGGCCATGGCCGTCATCGTGTCTCCGAAGCCCAGGGTGAGCTCGGCGAGGCGGTGGGCCACGTCGACGACGCCGGCCCGGGTGCTGCGCGCGATGGGGCCGGTGGTCGCCCACCGGTACCGGCCGGTGGGCAGGTTCGTCCACAGCGGCCCGCTGACCATCCGCAGGGCCGTCGTCAGGTCCGCCTCGGTGTCGCCTCCGGGCATGCCCGCCCGATGGGTGTAGGCGACGAACAGCTCCCAGTCGCAGCGCACGTCCGAACTCAGTCGCCACCGGCCCTGCGGATCGACGGACAGCCGGGGCCGTCCCTCGACGTCGGCTCCCAGCCAGCGGCGGGCCTCTCCCAGCGCCGCGTCCACGGCATCGTCGTCGGCCTCGGCGTCGGCGGGCCAGATCTCCTCGGCGAGCAGCCGGCGGTGCGCGCCCTCACGGTGCAGCGCGAGGTACACGGCAATTTCGGTGAGCAGATCGAGGTCGTCCGTCGGTTGCCGCCCGGGTCCCTCGACGGTGGGCACCCCCAGGACGCGGACCTGCGCCTCCCCCGTGGCCATCGGCTCGTCGGGGCGCGACTCGCGCACGGGTCGTAGTCCGGTGGCCGATGGCGGTTCTGGCGCTGCGGTCGCCGGCCCTGCGGTCGCCGGCCCTGCTGACGCCGGCCCCGCCGACGGCGGCCCCGCTGACGGTGGGGCTGTCCCCGGCGACGGCGGGACCGGACCGGCTTGCCACGTGCGGCCGCGCGGAGTGGTCGTTTCCCCGTCGGAATAGCTGACCGGCGGCTGCGGGCGCGCGATCTGCCCGGACGGCGGCCCGGAGTGTTCCGGCGGTGCCGAGGATGGCTCCCGGGGCGGCGCGGCGGTGGGATACCGCCCGCTCGGCCTCTCGTTGGGCGGTGGAATCGGCGGGCGCGGTGGGGGCGCCGCAGGCGGCGAGGGAGTTGGGCGTGGCGGGGTTGGTACCCGCTCGGGGGGTATCGAGGACCGGGTGGACCCGAGCGGAGTCCCGGGCATCGCGGTGGCCGGGGCTGGCGCCGCGGGCTGCGGCACGGAGGCGGGCAACGCAGTGGCAGTCGGCGCTGTTCCGGGCGGCGGACTCGCACCCGGGACTGTCGCGGCCGGTGGTGGTGGTGGTGGTGGTGGAGACGGCGTCGCGGCGCCAGCGGTTTGGGCTCCCCGGGCCGCCGGAGCCTGGGGCTGGGCTTGGGCCGCACGGTTGGCCCGCATCCGCGGGGTCTCGAAGTAGAGCACCGGGGGCACCCGGGGAATGTCGGTGGGCCGGATCAGCGGACTGCTCGGATGGGACAGCAGCATGGCGTCGGTGTCGTGCGGGCCGGCGTCCCCGGGTGCTGCCAGGAACGGCGTGGGAGCCGGGGCGGATGGCGTTACCCTTCCGGGCGCGGGCTCAGCGTCGGAGGCTGCGGAGTGTGGCGACGCCGCCCGTTCGGGCGACGCCGGACCACCGGGAGAGATGAGGGGAACAGGCGGCGGCCCGAGCGGCGCCCGGCGACCGTTCGCCGGGGGCCGGGTGAGATCCTCGTCCGCCGACGCCGGAGCGGAAGCCTGCGAGCCGGTCGCGGGTGGGATCGCCGCGAGTGGCGGCGTCCACGGCAGGACGCCGGGAACCGAGTCGGCTCGAGCCGGCGGTCGCGTGATCTCGTCGTCCGGAGTGGGTTGCGCCGGCGCGGGCACCGCCTCGCCCGGGTCTGCCTGCGCCGCCCCGACGGCGCGGGCAGGATCGGTCATCGCCGGTGGTGGCAGGGGTGGCGGCGCCGGCGGGGCCGCGATGGACGAGGCGGGCGCAGGCGTGGCCTGCGGCGGCGGTTCGTCCTCGGCAGGTCCGGCGGGAGCCGGAACGGTCGCCGCGTCGGCCGCGCGGAACAGGGCCGCGATCGCCCGGCATTCGGGCCCGGAGATGGACTGCGCCCACACCTCGACACCCAGCACGCCCAGCGACATCCGGCGGTCCGGTCCGACCGTGAACCGCCACCGGGCGGCCGGGGAGTCGCCCACCGTGAGGACGCCCACCGCATGCCGGCGTCCCTGCGCCATTCTCGCCAGCCGAGCGATGTCGGCCTCGGCCGGCGGCTCCGCGAGGACGAGCAGGTCCGGGGCCAGGGCCCCCGGATTGCCGGCGATCCGCTGGCCCGCTTCGAGGGGAAAGTCGTCACCGTAGGCTCCGACGTCGAGGACCGCGTCCTCGTCGTCGGGACCGGACAGTTCGTCGAGGGCCTCCGCGACGCTGACCGCGGTCCACAGCCGTTCCGGGGCGATCGTCAGNAGCTCGTCGAGGTCGTCGTCGGCGGGAAAACCGATCAGGCAGACCCGCAGGTCGTCCGACCAGACGTTGGTGGCCAGCTCGAGCGCGACGGCGATCACCACCTGCATCGCGATGACGCGGTCGCCGAGGAGGCTGATCACACCGGGTGCGCCCTCGAGGTCGACGAGAATGCGCGACCCGGCGTCGTCATGGCCGAAGCTGACCAGTGCCGGGAACGGCGCGGGCACCCCAAGGACCGGCTGGGCGAAGGAGCCGTCCCCCGACACTGCCAGAAGTTCCGGAGTGCGCTCGATCCACCAGGATCCGGGAACCTCACCGACCGCCCAGGGTGGCGGTGGCGGCTCCTCCTGCGCCGGCGCCATGTGCAGGATCAGNGCATCCTCGGTGAGGATGGCCGCGTAGACCGCGGGAAGCAGACGCGCCTGCTCCGTGAGCGCGGCGGACAGTACCCGCAGTGACCGGTCGATGAAGCGGGCGGCCTCGGTGTCCGAGGCGAGCAGCAGCGCCCGTTCCGTGGCGTCCTGGGGTGGCTGGGCCGGACCGCTTCGGCGCCCGGACAGCGCCACCATCACCCCGGCCGCGAGCAGGCCGGCGGCCGCGACGCCCAGGAAGTCCTGTGGCGGTGCGAGGGAGGCGGCCAGCATCGGACCCGCCGCCTGTTCCGGTGCGTCCGGCCCCGAGGGCAGGCGCGATGACGCGAACGGGTTGTCCGGTGCGTAGCGATCACCTGCTGTTTGCCGGTCATCGGCCGTGTCCCGGTCGTGGGCTGTGTACCGGTCGTCGGCCGCGCCGGGCCAGGCCTCGAAGGCGGCGTCGTCGTCGGCGTCTGCGGCGTCGCCGAAGCTGTCGTGATCGAAAAGCTCGGCCAGTTCGCCGTCGCCAGCGGGGTCAGCCGCAACCTGCGGCCACTCGGCGGTGCCTTCGGGCATCCGCAGGACGCGCAACCCGTCGCCCTGGGCGTCGGCGGGCAGTAGCAGGACCCACCCGGCGTGGATGAGGGACGGCTTGGACAACGTCCGGCCGTCCGGTTGGGTGCGGCCCTCGTTCAGATCGAAGATCTCGCGGTACCGCAGCCCATCACCGAGAAAGCGCTCGGCGATGCCCCAGAGGGTGTCGTGATGACGTCCGTCCGCCGGGCGCACCTCGTACAGCTTCACCATGCGCTCGCCGAGGACCAGGCGGCTGTGCTGGTCCGCGGCCGGGCTGATCAGCTCCGGGCGGTCGCCAGGCCATGGTGGCGGCAGCTCGTCCTGACCGGCGACAGGCTGCTGCGCCGGGAGAACCGGCCCTGCGAACTCCGCCGTCCGCACCCCGGCCAGGCGACCGACACGGTCAGCGCCAGCGACACCGTCCGAACGACCCACGCCGTCCGGGCCGACGCCGTCCGGGCCGACGCCGTCCGGGCCGGTGCCGTCCGGGCCGGTGCCGTCCAGACCGTCGGGATCGGCCACGTCGCCATACCGGTCGCCGGGATAGGGAGCGTGTTCGTATCCGCCGTCGCCCGGGAGCTCGTCAGGAGGCGAGACGCCAGCACGCGGCGAGGCTCCATCGAGGGCCCAGGTGGGGCGCGCGGCAGGTGAGACGGGCAGGGTGGCCCAACTGCGGGAGGCCTGGGCCGTTGAACCAACGCCGTCGGGCGTGTCCGGATGGTCGGGCGAATCCGGGTGGTCGGGGGCCCCAGGTCCGTCCAGGCCGTTCGTGGTGCCGTCCCGCAGGCCGGCCCCGTCCGCGACCCGGGGCGGCGCCAGTTCCGGGCGCGGACCCGGTGCGGGCATCCCTCGCAGCACCCCGCCTGGTCCGGGGCGCTGCCCACGTGCCGTCTCCTGCCCGTAGGTCNCCGGAACCACGAGGGCTGTGGTGCCCGAGAGCAGCAACGCGGTGACGACGAGGCGGCGGGCGAGNATCTGGGGGGCACCGCCGAACGGAATGCGCGGAGCCAGACCGCTGCCGCGAACCTCCGCGCGCCACTCCGCGACGAGACAGGCGATGAAGTGCGCCCACGCCGCCCAGAAAAGCAGGGAAAGGATGGCCCGGACGACCCCGCCTGCCCCGCTGCCGCTCCGGATCGGCGGACCGAGCACCAGCGCGAGGACCACGGGGATGCCGAGGACCGCCACCGTGATCGCCGCGAGCGCGCCCGCCGCCTGCAGCCGCTCGCGCGCGCGATCCTCGGGCGGGACCATAGGCACCGCCTGCCGGGTCGGCACCGCCTGCCGGGTCGGCACCGCCTCGCCGCCGGTGGCGCGCCGGCCGGCCGCACCCCTCGCGGCCGGGCCACGCCGCCGCTTCGCATCCGGCTGCGGCGTGCCTGGCCGCACGGCGGATTCCGGCACGGACGGTGGGGTGCCCGTGGGGTCGGGCGGATGCGAGGGCGACGGTGCCGAGGGCAACGGTGTGGTCGACATGGTTCGTCCCCGATCAGGCGCAGGGTCGGGCGCACGTGCGTGCCGGGCGAGGGGCGTCGTCGGTCCGCTGGGCACGTCGCGTGGCGCTCATGCTAGGTCGACTGCCGCGGCGATCCGGGGCGAAGTGAGAGTTCTCTGGCCTTCTTGTGACGATTAACCAGATCGAGATCCTGGGTGCCCTGATCGTCCAACGTGCAGGCTCTCCGGAGCGGCGGAGAGGAAACAGGGAGCGGCCGGAACGGCTGCCGGGCGGCGTCCGGGGCTCCCTACGCAGGCGGCGCGCAGTGGGCATCCGGCCTCCTCACGCTGCTGCGCCGAGACGGCGACAGCGGGACGAACCCGGTGTAACCGTACCAGTGCGATCGCAGAGCGGGAACGTAGGGATGACAGATACGGGATCTTTCACGCACGATGAGCATTCGGTACCCGATCAAACGCTAAATGTCCGGTTTGAACCTTGCGCTGAGTAATCTCCGCATCCTGAAGCTGCGGTACTGATCGGCGCGTGTCGAGCACAGGGATGTGGCTTGAGTGGATACGCGGCGGCGAGCCGGCGAGCTCCGGATCGTTTCGCCATCACGGTGCCCGAGAGCTGGTTCACGTTGGATCTGAGGTCCGGCCTGACCATGCGTTCGATCGATCCTCTCGTTCACGCCCGTATCCGCGGCACGCCGATGCTGGCCGACCGCCGGGCGGTCATGGCCGCCGTGCTGCGCGACGCGGCACGGNGCGCGACGGCGAGCGGCGCGGTCTACTGCGGCGTGATGGCGGAGGCCATCGACGGTGCAGGCCTGTCAGCCACGGTGTCGGTCAGCTCTTTCCGCCATGACGCGGGGCCGGGGGAGTCGGTCCCCACGGTGGGTGAGCTCGTGGTGGGACTNCAGGAGGAGTCCCTGCCGTCCCTGTCGGGTGCCTGGCGCAAGGTGCAGATCGTGGATCTTCCTGCCGTCGGCCTTGCCGCCCGCATGCTCGGTGCGTCGGCCTCCGGCGGTGGGTTGGACATCGAGCCGAGCCTGGTTGCGAGCATGCGCACGTTGATCCCCGTGCCGGGTGCGCCGCGCGTGGCCCAGGTCGAGTGCCGCAGTCCGAATATCGCGGTGACCGACGCGCTGCACCGTCTGTTCGACGCCGTGACCGCGACGTTCCGCTTCGTTCCCGACGGTCCCGACTTTCGCGCACCCGTCTGACCGCACGTCGCCGGCACAGGTCGGCGGCGCAGGTCGACAGGGGTGTGGCCAGATTCCGGTGCCTTCGCGGCTGCTGTCCGCGGTGCTGGAGCACCAGTCCGGGAGAGATCGGTCCAGCAGGTGCAAAGCATGACCGCCAGCTTGTGGNGCATCATCACCTCCTCCATTAAGTTAGGCGAACTTAAGTAAGGCTCGTGGTTCGACGTGGAGGCATGGATGACGGACCGGCGGCGACGCGTCGACAGTGCACCGATCATGGCGGCCCGGTCCCTGATCCAGGGCGCCCCGTACGGAAGCCTCGCGCTGTGGGGTGGCGCGGTCGCGCATGGCCTGCGTTTCGCGACGGCGCCTGTGGATGTGCCGTTGGACGCGCCCACCGGCCCGGTCGCGGTGCCCCGGCCGCAGTCCGGCGTCTCTCCTGCTCACCCGGTCAGTGGCCGGGTGTCACCGGCGGAGGAGCCGTACATCNAGTCGGCGCCGGGCGGCCCGGCGATTTCCCGAGTGCTCCTGCTCGCCCCGACGCCCTTTGCTGCGGGCCTCGGCGGGGGCGACCTCGCGACCCGGCTGAACCTGTGCGGGTCGGCAACCGAAGGCGGGCGCTGGGTCTCGGTCGCATTCGGGGGATGGGTCTCCCCGCTGCCGGCGCAGGCGTGGCCGGTCGCCGCCGTCGGCTTCTCCCTGCGACATCCGACCGCCGATCTGCTCGATCTCGGCGCCGGCTGGTCGCTGCTGCAGATGGAGGTTGCCGAGGCCGTGGTGCGGACCGCTCGCGCCTGTGTCCTGCTCGCCACCGCTGCTGCCGTCGGTCTGCTGGCGGAAGCGTCCGGGACTTGTCCGTGAACCGGCGGGCTCCCCGAACTGGCGGGTCCCGGGGTCCCTGTGGCGGCGGGGTCCCTGTGGCGGCGGGGTCCCTGTGTCGACGAGGTCGCTGAGCCGATGGGCCCGGTTCGGTCATCCGGCGCTCTGGATCTCGCTCTGGATCTCGGCAAGGCGGGTGCGCAGCTGGTCGAGCCGGGCGTGCAGCTCGGTGAGCGTGCGCTCGTAGCCGGGCCAGACGGTGGTCCGGAACTCGGTCGCGCCGCGGCCGTCCCAGCTCTCCGGATCGGTGAGGGTTCTCGCGGTGGACCGCAGCTCGTCGAAGTGGGTGAGCAGCGGTCCGTTCACAATCGAGGCAAGGTCCGAGATCGCGGCCACGGCCTGCGGGGTGCTGCGAACGGTGACGTCGGACGACAGGGTCACGGTGTCCTCCACGGGGATTCTGGTCGATGGACGAACGGCGCCGGGGGGTCGGGGAACGATGATCAGCTTCCCGCCGCGGCGGTCCGCCTGTTGATCTCGGTGATGCCGCGGGCCAGCTCGGTGAGGTTGGCGTGCAGGTCCGTGAGCGCCTGCTGCACCTCCGGCCAGATCTGCGCGCGGAAGACCTGGGCCTTCGGGCCCTCCCAGTTGCGCGGGTCCGCAAGGGTGTTGCCGTGGTCGATGAGGTTCACCGCCGTCGTCTNCAGGCCGGGTAGTTGCTGACTCATCCGTGCGGCGGCCTGCAGGGCCGCCGGCGTCGTGACAGTTCTCATCCGATTCCCTTCGCACTGTGTCGCGGATGGGGCAGTTGTCGAGAGCGGTGCTGGAGGTGGGGCTGATGCCGGGAGCGGGGCCGGTCGCCAGGTTGAAGGTCGACGGGAACGGTGGCCGGTGGGCAGGCGACCTGCACGGGGAGTAGGAGTCCACGCCGGATGAGAACTCCCCGACCCGGCGGTACGGGGCCGGGGCTCGTCCGAGGGAGCCGGACACCGAGGAGCTCCCCGTCGACCGGTCGTCTCGGGGCGAGGAGCAGTCCGTGCCCCTCACGACGGACGTCGACGACGAAGCCGCGGTACTGCAGCACCAGCTCCTCCGTCGACCCGGCGATGACGAGCGCGCCCCCGGCGTCGCGTGCCTGCTGCCAGAAGCTCGCAAGCTCGGCGGCCGCCTGCTCGCCGATCAGCTCGGCGTCGTCGACGAGGACGACCGGCGGCCGCCTGCCCGGCGGGACGGCCCAGGGCGCGGCCACGCCGGCGCCGAGGTGGGCAGTTCCGGGAGGTGGGATCGGCCGCCCCGGGCCACCCTCGTCGCCGGCCCCGCCCCCGGCCAGGTGGCGCAGAACGGAATCCACCACGGCCAGAACACCCGGTTGGCCCGCCAACGCACGTAGCGCCGAGGGGCGCGGTGTCACCGCGACGACGTCGACACCACCGGCCAGCAGTGACAGTGCGAGGGTGAGCAGCGTCGAGCTGCGTCCCGATCGCGGCGGCCCGCCCACGACGAAGCCGGGCTCCTCGTCGAGCGCGAGGTCGACGACGTCCAGTTCGTCCCCGCCGAGTCCGAGAGCGGCCCGCAGCCGGGGCCCGGGTGGGCGGTGGGGAGCGGTGGCGGATCGACGAGCCTGGGCGGTCGCCATCCGAGCGCTGGTGACGCACTCCGGGAGCGCTTCGACGCGGAAGGGGCGGTTGCCGTCCCGTGCCGGTCCGCTCGTGTGGACGTCGGCCCGCACTCGCGCACCCAGGGCCCGAAACGCCGCCACCTGCGCCCGGCCGGTCGCTTCCAGAGTGAGCACGGCGACCTGAACCTCGACCGGAGCCGTGAAGCGGCCTCCGACCGCGACACCCCGCCCGGGAGACAGCCGCTCGGGCATGTCTGCGGCGCGGATGNCAGCCAGTGCGTAGTCGCCGGGATCGGCCATCCGCAGGATCAGCCGCTCATCGATGAGGGAGGCCAGCCGGCCGGTGAGCCCGCGCCGGTCCGTGGACAGGATCACCCGCAGCCCGGCAGCCGGGCCCTCCCGCAGCAGCCGGAGAAGGCACTCGACGAGTTCGCCGCCGTCGGCATCCTCGGACGCGGCGAGCAGAGCCTCGAAGCCGTCGACGAGAAGCACGAGGTAGGGCGGCCGGACGACGGCACCATCCGGGGCCGGGGCGACGCTGCGCCGTGCCTCCTGCAGATCCGCGACCCCGTTCGCGGCGAGTCGCCGGCGGCGCTGCTCGACGGCGACGGTCAGCCGGGCGAGCAGTCGTCCCACCCGATCGGGATCATCCCGCCCGACGAGCGCGCCGGTGTGCGGCAGGCTGGTCATGGCCGCCAGCGCTCCACCGCCGTAGTCCAGCCCGTAAAGGTGGACGTCGAGCGGGGACAGTGCGCCGGCGATCGCGCCCGCCACCGTCCGCAGGACCGTGGACCGTCCGGACCGCGGCGCGCCGACGACCATCAGGTGGCCGCCGTCCTCCAGGTCCAACGCGAAGGGCTGTTGCGCCTGGCGGTCACAGCGGTCGGACAGGCCGATGGCGACCGGGGTGAGCACCGTGCCGGGAAGCTCTGGCCTGCCCTGGCGGGACTCGGGGCGGCGCCGCCCTGGCGTATCCGCCGGGTGCGGGTAGAGCTCGTCGGAGCCGACGACGGCCGGCAGTGCGCCGAGCGCGATGCGCTCCGGCATGGGTGGAAGCCAGGGACTCGGCTGGGCGGGGATCCCCATGGCCGCGGCGGCCTCGCGGACCGCCCCGACCAGGACGGTCAGCTCGGTGTCGCCGGGTGCGGTATCCCGCGACGTCGCCGCGGGATACGGCCGGGCCGGTTCCGACTCCGGCACGTCCGGCCCGGGCCACGCCAGCAGGCTCACCCGCGGCGCGGCCCCGTCGGGGTCGTCGCCCTCCGTGCGGACCGGGCTGCCCACCCAGGCGGTCTGCACGGTCGTGACCCGCTCGGGCCCGGTGCGCACCACCGCCCGGCCGGGGGTGGCGGCATCGATCGCGGCGGCGTCCGGACACCCGACGACGTCCTCGCTTTCGGCCACGTCCGTGACCCGCAGCGCGACGCGCAGGTTCGTGTTCGCCCGGATCTCGGGGGAGACGACGCCGCTCGGACGCTGGGTGGCCAGGAGCAGGTGGATGCCGAGGGAGCGCCCGCGCTGGGCAAGACTGACCAGGCCGGTCACGAAGTCGGGTAGCTCGCGGGCGAGGGTGGCGAACTCGTCGACGACGAGAACCAGTCGGGGCGGGACCGCCAGCTCGCTCGGACCTGCACCCGACGCCGCCCGACGCAGAGCGTCGAGATCTTTGGCGCCGAACCGCGCGAGGAGCGCCTCGCGGCGGTGCAGCTCGGCGGACAGCGAGATCAGAGCCCGGCGCACGAGGTGCGGATCGAGATCCGTGACGAGCCCCACGGTGTGCGGCAGGGCGGCGCATTCGGCGAAGGCGGCGCCCCCCTTGTAGTCGACGAGCACGAACACCAGCTCGTCCGGCCGGTAGGCCACGGCATGCGCAGCGATGATCGTCTGCAGCAGCTCCGACTTGCCCGATCCGGTCGTGCCCGCGATCAGCCCGTGTGGGCCGTCCCGGGAAAGATCGAGCGCGAACGTGCTGCCGCCGGCGACTCCCACCGGGACGGGACGGCTTCCCGGTGGGGTCTGCGAGCCCGAAGCGAGCGACCATGCCCGCCGGATCGCCGCTGCGGCCTGCCGGCTCTCGCCGCTGATGTCCGACAGCCGCACGGCCACGGGGAGAGCGGCGCGGTCGTCGGCCGCCAGCCGAAGCGGCGCAAGTGCCCGCGCCACCGACTCGTACCAGCGGGCCGCTCCGGACGGAGTGTCGCCGCCGTCCCCGGCCGGACCGATGAGGTCGGGGCGGACGTGCCCGATCACCCCAGCCTGATCCCGACGCACGGTGAGAGACTCGCCGTCGGGTGTGACGACGGCCCGGCATTCAGCCGGGAGATCACGCACGTCGGACTCCAGGCAGATCACGTGGATGCCCACAGCCGGGCCGGCGCGCAGCACCGGGATCAGGCCGGCGATGGATCGCAGCGAACGAGCACCGTCGAGCACGAGCAGGATGTCGGGGCCGGTGGGGCGGCGGTCGGGCGGCAGACTCTGGCGGCGTTGCAGCAGGGACCGCAGTTCGGCGACCCGGGCGACCCGGCCCGCCGCGTCCGCCGCGAACCACGGCCCCGCGTCCCCGGCGGCGGTCCGGCAGTGCGGCAACCAGCGAGTCCACCGCCATCCGGCGGCACGCCCGGCATCGGCCGCCAGCACGCAGATCGCCAGCTCCTCGGGGCTGTGCAGAACGGCGGCCTGGGCGAGGAGCCAGCAGCCGATGTCCTGGGACCGGGCGCTCGCCACCCCGACGACGCCGTCCTCGCGCAGGGCGACCACGGCGGGCAGATCCGCGTGCATCGGCGCGGCCGGCAGGCCGGCGGCGGTGATCCTGACCGTGCTTGGCTGGTTCGCGATTCCGACGCGAAGTCGCAGGTAGTCGGCGTCGCCCTGACGACGCCGCCAGAGCCCGGAGTCCCGCCGCCAGGCCGTGGCGAACAGGCTCGCCGGGTCGGGCTGTTCGGCGTGGCGCTCGGCGCATTCCGTCTCGAGCGCCGCCTGCGCCGCGCGCTCCACGTCGGCACGGAGCCGTCGATGGCGCGCGGTGGCCGCGCGGAAATCGCGGCGGTCCCGCCGGCGCCCGCTCACCACGGACAGAGCGAGGTTCAGCGGCCCGAGGACGGCGAACAGCAGGACGTAGACCGTCCGCAGCACCGCGGCCATGCCCAGGGCGGCAAGCAGGGGGAGGAGGGTGGCCAGCACGGGGACGGGCGCTCGGCGGGGCTCCTCGGGCGCCGCGGGCAGAGCGAAGGCGGTCGCCCGCGGGGGTGGGCGCAGCCGCGGCGGGCGGTTGACGTCGAGCCGTCCCGCAACCGCGGTGGAGGGAAGGGCCAGGGGGGCGACCGCGGTGGGACGCAGGAGCCGCAACGCCGTGCTCGGAGTGTGCACGGAGGCAAGGACCGAGCTGTCTGCCTTCGGCCGGTCCCAGCCGACGATCCTCGCGCCGGGGCCGGGAGTGACCGAAAGGCGTCCGTCGGCGGCGACCCGCACCGTCAGCACGGGTTCATCGGTGGCGGGGCCGGCAAGCAGGATGGCGCTGCCGGGAGCCGAACCGACGGTGTGCTCGCCGACCGGCAGCGGATGGATGACGCCGGCACTGGGGCCGGCGGTGATCATCAGCTCGGCCAGGCCCGCGCCGGAGGCCCGCCGGGCCGGCGGCGCGTCGAGGATCACGACCGAGCCCTCGGTCAACGGTGAGCTGGCGAGCGGCAGATCCGGGCTGAGCGGGCGGCCGCCGCCGGCGAGGGTCAGCGAGGGGCTGGCCCTCGCCGCGGCCCGGCCGGGGCGGGGCGGCCGGACGGCGGTCGCCAGCGCGTCGGCCACGACGCCGAGCGGTGTGTCGGCACCGGCGCGCAGAAGCACGTCGACGTTCGTTCCGGTGCGTACATCGTGAACGGTGAAAGCGATTTGCATGGGCCGAAGATACGACCCGAAAAGCCTCCCGGCGACCTCGGGCGACGCTGCGTATATGAATGTGGCCCTGTGGTTGTCGACCTATTCTTGTCGGCGACCGCAAGGTCGAGTTACGGACCGGAGCGGGATCGGCGGTCGTGGCCGGCCCGTAGCCTGGACCGTGCGCGGGTCACCTCCGCTCCGGCTCGCGCGACCAGGGCGTCCCCCTCCTCGGCCGGGGCGCCGGTGGCCTGGATTCCTGGCTGGCGTCCCCGTTTGTGCTGGTCAGGAGGCTTGTTGCTGGGGTTGGACGGAGCCGCGCCCACGAGGGCGACCCCCACGCTCACCGACAGCCGCAGGCGGTGGCCATGCACGTCGAGCGGTTCGTCGAGGGCCGCCACCAGCCGCTCGGCGAGGTCGGCAACATCCGGCGCGTCACCGGAGCCGACCAGCACGACGAACTCGTCGCCATCCCATCGGCCGAGAATGTCGGCGGGGCCGAGTACGCTCGAAAAGCGGCGGGCGACGGCGTGCAGGGCGGCATCACCGGTCGGATAACCGAAGGAGTTGTTGATTCGACGAAATGCATCCAGGTCCAGGAAGAGAACGGCGGTCCCGGCCTGCTCCGGGGAGGGAGGCGTTCGTGCGGATGAGGCCGCGCTCACGGCACGTGCTCTGGTGGCGTCCAACGCGCCGGATCCGCCAGGGGTGAGCCTGGCCGCGAGCAGGGCTCGCAGTGCCGTCCGGTTCGCCATACCGGTGATCGGATCCGTCGTGGCCTGACGGCGGAGGTCCTCCTCGCGCTGGCGCCGTTCGGTCACGTCCTCGACGACGACGATCAGTCCGTCGCCGCGCATGAGGGTGCTCAGGCGGACGTCGAGCCAGCGGTGGCCGCGCGGCGCCGACTGCGGCAGCTCGATGCGGGCCCGAGTCCGTCGCCGGTCGATCATCTGCCGGGAGAGGAACGCCAGGGTGCGGACCGGCGTGACCGGATCGATCGCGGCGAGGTCGGTCAGTCCGGCGGCGGGTGAGGAGCGGGCCGGGTCCGCGGAAGCGCCGGCCGAGCGCGCCGCGGCCGCGGCCTCGGCCGCGTGATCGCATGCTGCCAACCAGCTCATACCGGGCCGCACGGGGAGCAGGGCCACCCCGGTCGCGGCGCTGCGGCGCCACGCCTCGTTCAGACGGACCACGGTGCCGTCCGGCCCGAGAACCGCAACGGGGGAAGGGAGGGAGTCGAACACGGCCGCCGCGACGTCATCGGTGGGCACGGAGTTGGAATCCTTCCGGCTGCCGCCCCGTGGCGTCGAAGGGGCGCGGGGCGCGACCTCGACCCGCACGGCGCGGGTGATGTGCCGTGGGACCGCCCCGGGCGGGTGTCTCCCGCGCCGAGCAGGGCTGCCGCGGCGGTGCCTTCCGATCCTCGGGCGGCTGCCGACGGGTGGATTCCGTTTTGTCGAACCGTGTGTGGCGAAAGGTGCGGGAGAGAGGAGCGGGTGATGGGGAGTAGTGAATGTGCGGCGTGTCGGAGCCGTCCGTGGCTCGATACAGGCTCGGGAAACCGTCGGCGGGCCCGGCGCGGCNGGATGGTGGCCGACGTCGCAGCCACCATCCCCTCCTGCATCGGGCCGGTCAGATTCTGGTGAGCAGGTCCTGCATCCTGACGATCTCGGCCGCCTGAGTGCGTTGAATGTTCTCGGCGAGCTGTTTCGCCGGGGTGTGGATGCCGTCATGGATCTCGGTCTTCGCCATGGCGACGGCGCCCTGGTGATGCTCGATCATCATCGCGAGAAACATCTCGTCGAAGGCCGGTCCGGTCGCGTTCCGNAGGGCGGTCATGTCCGCGCTGGACATCATTCCCGCCATGGCGGCGTCCGGTGCCTCGGTCTGGACTCCGTGATCGGCCATGCCGTCGTCGCCCAGGCCACCGCCGGCCGTGCCGTGGTCACTCGCGGTGTGGTCAGCCGAGCCGTGGCCACCCGTGCTGTGCCCGGAGACAGCCGGGTCGGTCGGGGAGGCGGTGGGCTGTCCCCAGGCGGTGAGCCAGCCCGCCAGGGTTGCGATCTCCGGTGCCTGCGCCGCCCGGATCTCCTGCGCGAGGGATCTGACCTGCGGGTTCTGCGTGTGGGACGGGGCCAGCTCCGCCATCTCGATGGCCTGCCGGTGATGGGGGACCATCATCTGGGCGAAGGTGACGTCGGCCGCGTTGTGGCCGCCGATCGTGGTCGTCGCTGTGGCGGTGGGTGCACCGGCGCTGCCCCCGCTGCCGCAGGCGCCGACGGTGACCGCGGCGACAACCGCCGGGATGAGCAGGATGAGTCGTTTCATGCTGAAGTTCCTCGTCCTCCAGATGCGTGCGGACTCCGGCTGCGTGCTCAGCCGAATACCGGTCCACCGGTCGGGAGTCGTCGACGACCCACCCGGCGGAGCAGCGGGTCTACACGCGCAGCACGCAGAGGCGGGCGAGTGAAGGCGCGAGGGGGCGAGGCGGTCCCCACGGTGGTGATCGCTCGGGAGGGCGGGGTGCCGGGCGCGAGCGGGCTCGTGCGCCCCCGGCCGTCCGGACGGCGCGGGCGAGCAACAGGGCGACGAGCAGGATGCCCGTCAGGCGAAGGAACGCCAGGCACAGTTCGCCGACGTGCCCGCAGTGACGGTCCGCGGTCGGGTCCGACGCCATGGCCGCGGCTGCGCCCTCGAGGCCGGCCGGGTGGCCGGGGGCGGACCGCTGGTGCGCTGCCCCGCCGTGCGGCGCGCCCGGCCGGCTCCCCGCCGCGACCAGCAGCCCGTCAGAGCCGCAGAAGGCGCCCGGATGGGCGGGGTGGTCGTGGGGGCCGGCATGCGTGGACAGGCCACCGTGCATGAGCAGAATGCCGAGCAGCACGGGCACGAGGAGCACCAGATACGGCCCCCGAGCGGAGATCTGTCCGCGGGCCCCGACACTCACCGCGCCATGATGCCTGAGGGGGCGCGCGGCGACGGGATCCGACGCCACCTCCGATCCGCGCCCCCCGTGAATGGTCCGAGGGTCCGGCCTGGTCATCGGCACCGAGCGTGCCGGCCGGCCAAATGATCGAGGTGGTGGGATGCGTCACGAGATCAGCCGCCACTCGCCGGTGCATCGCGGGGACGGGACCCGAGGACGCCAGGTCCGCGGGCCCCGCCACCAGTCCGACCACCGGCGCCGCGGCCGGCGGGCGGCCGCCGGGCCGGCGTGCGGCCATGGCCCGTCGGCCTGCGTGGCACCGCAGGCTGCCGTCACGGGGACGACGTTTGCGTCTCGGGGTGCAGCCGCCGTCAACCGGAGGACATCGTCAGGCCGCGACCCAGCGCCAGCCGTTGTCGTTCGCGCAGACGATTGCCCTGCCGTCACCCGCGATCCCCTGCACGCCATGGTCGACATTGCGGCAGATCTGGCCGGGCTTGTAGCAGTTTCCGCTGGCGGCCAGTGGGTGACAGGCGGGAGCAGCCGCGGCCGGTGGAGCCGCCGCGGCCGGCGGGGCGGCTGCGGCGGGTGGCGCTGCTGCCGGTTGATGGTTGGCCGGTGGCTGTGCGGCCGGTGGCTGTGCGGCCGGTGCCTGTGCGGCTGGTGGCGCTGCCGCACGGGTCGCGGGCGGTGGGGCCGGGAGCTGGGTGGCGCCTGGGGTGGCGACCCTACGTGTGCTGGGCGCGGCCTGCCCCACCGAAGCCGCTGTCGCCCGAGGCGCCGGAACGGCCGTCGTCGAGGGAGGCATCGCCAACACCGGTGCCGCGGATGACGTCGGTACTGCCGAGGACGTCGGGGTCGACGACGACGTCGGGACTGCCGACGGCGTCGCTGTCGCTGACGCTGTCGGTGTGGCGATCGTCAGCGACGCCGGCCGCATCGACGCGGTCTGCTTCTTGGGCGGATCCGAGGCCGCACCGATGATGATGACGAACAAGGCGAGCAGGACGGTGACCGCCCCGCTGGTCTTGGGATGGCGCCGGCACCAAAGCCAGGCGCGCCGAAAAAAGACCACCGTTCCCCCCGAATGTGGCTCCCAGTCAAACCGGGGTGGGACGTTACGCTCTTCCCTGAAGGAAGTAGAAGAAAAGGCGCACCGGATCCCCTCGCGAGGGAAAATTTGGTGTGTCCATTGAGGTAGGAGGCAGGTTGTTGTGCCGTGCGGCGCTCACTCCTCGTGCGGTGACTCCGTCCGGTCCCACGACGCCGGGCGTGTAATCCCGGTCGGCAGCCGCGTCGGCCGGTGTTGGTGAGGTCTGCCTCGTCGAGCCAGGCGTGGGTCAGGTTCGCCCCGCTCAGTACGGCGCCGGTGAGGTCCGCTTTGCTGGGCAGCGCCCAACTGATACTCGAGAGATACCGCCGGTGTACCCGGACAGTGGTGGTCCGTGGCCGGGCAAGGGCACGATCGGGGCATGAACGAACTGACCTGGTCCGCGGACGCCTTGGAGCGGATCGACACGGCTCGAGAACTGGAGATCGCGGTCAGACGCGCCGACGGGGCCCTGCGACACCCGCTGCCGATCTGGGTCGTCCGCGTCGGTGACCAGGTGTACGTGCGGACCTGGTACCGGCGCGACACCGGCTGGTTCGGTCGCGCCCTCGCCTCACGCCGGGCCCGCATCCACGTCCCCGGCCTCGACGCCGACGTCACCGTCCAGGACGTCGGTGAAGGCACCGCCCAGCTGCGCGCGGACATCGACGCCGCCTACCGCACCAAGTACGGCGACGCGGGCGCCGAATCCATGGTCACGGCCTCCGCCGCGATCACGACCCTGCGGCTCGGTCCCGCGTAGGAGGCCCGGCGAGCAGGAGCGACAGGCCGGTCCGCGATCGCCACCCAAAGCCCGCTGCCGCCGAGAAGGGCACACGGCTTCTGGAAATCCTGGCCAGCCTGCCGGTCGACCCGACAGGCCTGGGCTGCCTGCTGCTGACCGGGTCCGCCCCCGGCTTCACCAGCCACCGCGGAACCGCGTCGCGCGGCGAAGCGGCTCCCCATCGGAAGGAGTTCTCGGCGAGGAGGTAAGGACAGTCAAGAAGGCTGATCTGATCTGCTCAGCGGGCCAGCCTGAGAGGCTGGCCGCGCGGACGAGGGGCGGAGGCTCCGGGATTTGAACCCGGGAGGGGGTTGAAGCCCCCAACCGCATTAGCAGTGCGGCGCCATAGACCGGACTAGGCGAAGCCTCCCAACGTGCTCGCCCATCATAGCGTCTCCCCTGAGGGTGCCAACGGCCCGGGTGCGGCGCGGGCGGGCGGGATGGATCACAGCCGTTGGCCGGCGGAGTCCACCGAGCCGGCGGAGCCCACGGAGCCGGCGGAGCTGGCGCGTTCGGCCGGCGGCGCCGGCTGGTCGGGGAGATCCTCCACCCCCAGCGCGGCGAGGACCGCGCGGGCGATCTCGCGGCGGCGGGTGTCGTCCGCCACCGGCCGGCCGTCGGCCTCCTGGACGTAGAAGGCGTCGACGACGTCGAGCCCGAGGGTGGCGACGATGGCGGTGGCGACGTCGAGCCGCAGCTCGGACAGCGCCCGCACGATCCGGAACAGCACGCCGGCCCGGTCCGGGGCGCGCACCTCGAGGACGGTCGTCGAGCCCAGTCCGTCGTCGAAGATGACCTGCGGCGGCCCGGGGGTGGTCCACTGCTTCGCGCCGGAGTAGTCGCGTTCCCGGGCCGCGAGCCGCTCGGCGATGTCGAGGGTGCCGGCGAGGGCGGCCCGCAGGTCCGCGAGCAGCTTCGCCTCCTCCGGCACCCGGCCGTGCGGGGCGGCGACCGCGGCCTGCAGCAGTGCGCGCCCGTCGGCGCTGCGGGCGGACGCCCGCCGGATGTCGAGCCGGTTGAGTGCGAGGACACCGGCGGTGACGGCCAGCAGCCCGACCTGGTCGGCACTGACCACGACGATCTCGAACATCCCCTCGTCGGGCAGCGGATTGACCTGGACGGTGTGCTCCGCCGCGAGGGCGAGCAGGCTGCGCTGACGATCGTCCAGCCGCGGCGGGCANGGCACCCGCTCGCCACCGAGCAGCGCCCGGGACCGTTCGACGAGGTCGTTGATCAGGCGTGCCTTCCAGGCGTTCCACGCGGTTGGGCCGGTGGCCCGGGAGTCGGCCTCGGTCAGGCGGTGCAGCAGGGTGAGGATCCGGTCGCTGCCGGCCGCGGTGGCGACGGCCTCGATGGTCGCGAGATCGTCGATGTCGCGTCGGGTGGCCGTCTCGCCGAGCAGCAGGTGGTGGCGGACCATCGCGACGAGCACGTCGACGTCCTCGGGGGGCAGGCCGAGCCGGGGGCCGACGAGCCGGATCTGGTCGATGCCGGCGTCGGTGTGGTNGCCGGGGAAGCCCTTGCCGATGTCGTGCAGCAACGCGCCGAGCAGCAGCAGGTCGGGGCGGTCCACGTCGCGGGTGAACGCGGCGGCGCGGGCGGCGGTCTCCATCAGGTGCCGGTCGACGGTGAAGCGGTGGTAGGGGTTGCGCTGCGGGCGGCTGCGCACGGCGGCCCACTCGGGCAGCAGCCGGACCAGCAGGCCGACCTGGTCGAGGGATTCGAGCACGCCGACGGCCGCGTCGCCGGTGGCGAGCAGCGCGACCAGCGCGTCGCGCGCGGCGGGCGGCCACGGCTGCGGCATCGCCGGCGCCTCGGCGGCGAGCCGGTCGACGGCGTAGCGGCCCAGCGGCAGCCCGGTGCGGGCGGCGGCCGCGGCGACGCGAAGCACGAGGACGGGGTCCTTCGCCGGTTCGACGTCCAGGGCGAGCTGGATCTCGCCGCCCTGGTCGATCACCCCCTCGTCGAGGGGGCGGCGGACGGGCCGCCGGCCGCGCCAGCGGGAGGTGTTGCGCAGCCCGGCGGCGGTGCGGTACCAGGTCGCGTCCCAGGCCCAGGAGATCGTCCGGCCGGCGTCGGCGACCGCGTGGGCCAGCGCCATCGAGTCGGGGTAGCCGAGCGCGGCGGCGACCGCCGTGCCGTCCTGCAACAGCAGCCGGTCCTGCGGGCGGCCGGCGGCCAGGCGGCGGATCTCGCCGCGGGCGTCGAGCAGTACCTCGGCGGCGGCGAGCACCCGGTCGGAGGGGACCTCCGCGACCCAGGCCGCGGCGAGGGCGTGCAGGGCGTGCACGTCGCGCAGGCCGCCGCGGGACTCCTTGAGGTCCGGTTCGAGCAGGAAGGCGACCTCGCCGAGGCGGGCGGCGCGCTCGGCGACGGCGGCGGCGAGGTCGGGCAGCCGCTTCGGGGCGCGGGTGCGCCAGCGGGAACGGGCGCGGCGGGCGAGATCGGCGGTCAGCGCCGCGTCGCCCGCGACGTGGCGGGCGTCGAGCAGGCCGAGCGCGGCCTTCAGGTCGTCGTCCGCCACCGTGATCGCCTCGTCGACGGTGCGCACGCTGTGGTCGAGGCCGACGCCCGCATCCCACAGCGGGTACCAGACGGCGTCGGCGACGGCGGCGATGTCCCGGTGGGTGTCGTCGTGGAGCAGGACCAGGTCGAGGTCACTGCCGAACGCCGGCTCCGCCCGGCCGTAGCCGCCGACGGCGACGAGGGCGACCCCGGGGCCGGGCTCGCCCAGCAGGTCGGTCAGGGCCGCGTCGGCCAGGTCGGTGAGAGTGCGGCGCAGCGCCGGCCCGGTGGCCGTGGGCAGCGGCTCGGCGCGTCCCCTGAGGATCTCCAGACGGTCCTTCATGGCTCTGTGCCTCCTGCGGCGCCGGCCGCTCCAACGGACCCGGCCCGCGCGGGCCGGGCCGACACATGGCGCGGCACCGCGTCGATGATCGCGCGGTGCCGCCTCATGTGGTCGGGCGAGGAAGGAGACGCCCGGGCTGGGGCCCGGAGCGTCCGCGACCTCTGGTGCTTCCTGCGTGGTGCGGTTGCCGGGTGGTGCTGTGGTGCTGTGGTGCCGGGTGGTGCTGTGGTGCCGGGTGGTGTGCCGGTGGCCAGGGGTGGTACGCGGAGAGCATGGCGTGGCGCCCTGGAGCCGCCACGTGGTGCTACAGCGCGTCGGTGCCCCGCTCGCCGGTGCGCACCCGGACCACGGAGTCGACCGGGACGACCCAGACCTTGCCGTCGCCGATCTTGCCGGTCTGCGCGGCCGTCGTGATCGCCGCGACCAGGTCGTCGGCGGCCTCGTCGGTCACGACGACCTCGATCTTGATCTTCGGAACGAAGTCGACCTTGTACTCCGCGCCGCGGTAGACCTCCGTGTGGNCCTTCTGCCGACCGTAGCCCTGGACCTCGGAGATCGTCAGGCCGTGCACGCCCAGGTTCTCCAGCGCCGCCTTCACGTCATCGACTTTGAAGGGCTTGATGACGGCGGTGACGAGCTTGGTCATGCCTGGGCCTCCTCAGGCACCTTGACGGGGGTGACGCTGGTGGAGAGCGAACCGCTGCCACCGATGGTGGTGAACCGGTACGCCGTCTCACCGTGCAGCGCCTCGTCCATGCCGGTGAACTGGTCCTCGTCGCTCAGCTTCAGACCGATCGTGTACTTGATCGCAAGCGCGATGATCGCCGTCACGACGGCCGAGTAACCCAGTGTCGCGCCGACGGCCAGGGCCTGCTCGCCGAGCACGCTCCACGGACCGCCGTAGAAGATGCCGTCGTGGCCCGCCGAGTTGGTGTCCACGGTGGCGAAGAAGCCGGTGAGCAGAGCNCCGAGCACACCGCCGACGAGGTGGACCGCGCCGACGTCGAGCGAGTCGTCGATGCCGACCTTGCCCTTGATCGAGGTGGCCAGCGCGCAGACGACGCCGGCGATGCCGCCGACCGCGATGGAACCCATCGGGGAGACGAAACCACAGGCCGGGGTGATGGCGACCAGTCCGGCGACCNCACCGGACGCGGCACCCAGCGTGGTGGCCTTACCGTCCCGGATCTTCTCGATCGCGAGCCAGCCGAGGATCGCCACACCGGTCGCGATCTGGGTGTTGAGCAGGGCGAACCCGGCGAGCTTGTTCGACCCCAGCGCCGAGCCGGCGTTGAACCCGAACCAGCCGACCCACAGGATGCCGGTGCCGAGCAGGACGAACGGCACGTTGTGCGGGCGGAAGTCCCCGCTCGGCCAGCCGGCCCGCTTGCCCAGCACGAGGGCCAGCACGATCGCGGCGATACCGGCGTTGGCGTGGACGACCGTGCCGCCCGCGAAGTCCATCGCACCGCGCTTGAACAGCCAGCCGTTGGCCGACCACACCCAGTGCGCGATCGGCGAGTAGACCAGCACCGACCACAGCGGCACGAAGACCGCGAAGGCGCTGAACTTCATGCGGTCGGCGATGGAACCGGTGATGAGCGCGGGAGTGATGATCGCGAACATGAGCTGGAAAGCCACGAACACGACATACGGGATATTGTTGTCGCCCTCGGAGAGGTTCTGCAGCGCGAAGAAGTGGAATCCGCCCCAGAAGCCGTTNCCCGCACCGAAGGCGACGCTGAAGCCCACCACCGACCACACGAGTGTGACGATGCCGATGCAGAAGAAGTTCTGCATGATCATG
Organism: Frankia sp. AvcI1; assembly: GCF_001420875.1. Taxonomy (NCBI): domain Bacteria; kingdom Bacillati; phylum Actinomycetota; class Actinomycetes; order Frankiales; family Frankiaceae; genus Frankia; species Frankia sp. AvcI1. The sequence continues at coordinate 161,644 of NZ_LJFZ01000003.1, forward strand.
CCGAGGACGTTCTTCGCCCGGACCATGCCGCCGTAGAAGAACGCCAGTCCGGGCGTCATAAACAGCACGATCGCGGAACTGATGAGCATCCATGCGGTATCGCCCGTATCCATTTTGACCATGTCTCTCCTGTCATCCCCCCGCGCGGTGCGCGGACTGCGCTCACCCGGTCCCCGGCCACGCTGCGCTCGTNCCGGATCCTCGGGTCCNAAGAGTCGATAAGATCTGTTCCCGACCTGTGTCTTAGCTGTTTCTGGCGTGTGAAATCGCTAAATTGGGCGGCCTGTGGCCCGTTTAGGTCGCCTAGCGGTGGGCGTGCGGAGACTCTCCGCCCGGATCGGCGTGCTTCCGTGACTGTATAACTGCGTACAGTTACCGTCCGGCGGTGTGAGCAGTGTCCCTACGGAGGGCTGGCATAGCGTCGGCGAACCGGACCCCGAGACCCGCCACCGCAGCGCCGCCGGCCGGCGTGTCCCCATCGACCCGATTGGCGCCGCTGATCCCGGCGGATGCGCCGAGCCCGTCCTGCCCATCTCCCGACAACGACCGGGCCTGTCGCGCGCGCGCCCTGGCCGCCCGAAAGTCGCAGCGGACAAAGGAGCGCGCGACAACGTCGCGGGCCCGAAAGTCGCAGGCCTCTTTGTCCTCGGCCTGGTCGGCATTCTGTTCGCCGGTCCTGTGACGATCGGCGGCCCGGCGGGCTCCGCCTGGGCGGTTCCTGCGACGTCGGCCGCTCGCCCGACGTCGCAGAGTCTCGCCGACGTTCAGGCCGACATAGGACGTACACGCTCAAAGCTAGACGAATCGGCCCAGCAGGCGGCCAGCGCCACCGAGGCCTTCAACGCCGGACGGATCCGGCTCGCCGAGGCGGAACGGGCCGCCCGGGACGCCGCCGACCGGGTCGACCGGGCCGACCGGGCGGTGCGTGAGGCCGCGGATCGACACCGGGGCCTCGCCGTGTCGGCGGACCGGGCGGGGGGCTTCGCCCAGGTGTCCCTGCTGCTCACCGGCGATCCTCGCCGCGCTCTGGACCGGGCGGGCGCCGTCGAGGCCCTGGCTCGCCGGCAGCGGGTCGCGGACATCGGTCTGCGGCTGGCGCGCCGAGATCTCACCGAGGCCCGCCGCGGTGCCGACGCTGCCCTCGCCGACAAGAAGAAGATCATCGAGGATCTCGCCCGGCGCAAGCGGACCATCGAGGCCGCGGCGGACGAGCAGCAGGGGCTGTTGCAGCGGCTGGAGTCGCGCTACGCCGAGCTGGAGCGGCAGGCCAAGGCTCGGCAGGCGGCCGCCGCGCGGGCCCGGAAGGCGGCTGAGGCCGCCGCGGCGGCGCGGGTGGCCCGCGAGGCAGCGGCGGAGCGGGTCCGCTATCAACAGGAGACCGGGGTGGCCGCGGCGGCGGGCCGGGCCTTCGCCGCGGCGCCGGTCACCGCTGCGGCGGCCGCGCCGATGGGTGGCGGTGGTGGTGCGGTGGCCGCGGTGCGGGAGGCCTACGCCCAGCTCGGGAAGCCCTATGTGTGGGGGGCCGAGGGGCCGGCGACCTTCGACTGCTCCGGGCTGACCCAGTGGGTCTGGGGAAAGGCGGGCGTCGCTCTCAGTCACNACACCGGATCGCANTGGGACGAGGGGCGTCGGGTGAGCCNCGCCGCGCTGGTTCCGGGAGACCTCGTGTTCTTCCACCCGGATGTCGACCACGTCGGGATCTACGTGGGGAACGGGAAGATGATCCATGCTCCCCGCACCGGAGAGGTGGTTCGAGAGGAGAACGTCTGGTGGTCGAGCTTCCAGGGAGGCATTCGGCCGGGAGCCTGACGCCGGCCACCCGGGGAACGGGTGGCCGGCAGGCCCGACGTCGGCAGGCCCGACGTCGGGGGTGCGGCGTCGGCAAGGTGCGGCGCCGAAGGGGGGCTGGGGGTGCGGCGAGGTCAGCGGTCCACGTAGACGAGGGCCGCCGTGCTGCGACTGATCTCCGCGTCGCTCTGGCCGTTTGGAGAGACGACGTGGATCAGGTCGCCGCGCGAGCCCGGCATGATCTGAGCGCCGGGCACGATCGCCGCATCCTGNAGGCGGCGCATGGCGACCTCATCGGTCTGCAGCCGTTCGGAGATCCAGCTCACCGTCACCGGCCTGCTGCCGTCCGCGGCTGCCCGATCGGCCGAGGCCANCAGGCTCACCGGCGCGGACGCGGGCCGCGGCGCATCGCCTCGCTGGGCGGGCGGGATCTCGTTACCGAACGGACAGCGCTTCGGATCACCGAGCAGCACGGTGAGCCGGGCCTCGACCTCGTCGGAGATCACATGCTCCCAGCGGCACGCCTCGTTGTGCACCAGGGCCCAGTCGAGCCCGATGACCTTGGTGAGCAGCAGCTCGGCCAGCCGGTNCTTGCGCATGACGGCGGTGGCCCGCAGCAGACCCTTCTCGGTGAACTGGACGGTCCGGTCGTCAGCGAGGGAGACCAGCCCCTCGTTGGCCATCCGAGCGGTCGACTCGCTGGCGGCAGGCGCGCTCACGTGCAACCGCTCCACCAGACGCGCGCGTAGNGGGGGGATGCCCTCTTCCCTCAGTTCGTACAGGGTGCGGAGGTACATCTCGGTACTGTCGATCAGTCCAGTCACCGGTCTCCTTCGTCCCGTCCAGAGTACGCCCCGTCCCCAGGGTGCAAGGGCCATGCGTCCCGTGTATGCCGTGTCCCCCGGACAGTTTCCCCGTGGGTCCGGACCCGCCCGCACGCCGGTCAGGCGCCCGCCCGGTCGGCCGCCGCCGAACGGGGGCTCACCCGCCCGGGACGCCGGCGGTGTCCGCACTAGAATCAACACCATGAGCACGACTCAGATCGCACCTGAGACGTCGGACACCCGCACGGACGAGGGCGACGACCACTCCCACTACGCCCGCCGGGAGGAGATCGTCCGCGCGTCCATCGAAGGCGGTCGGGTCACCGCGCTCTGCGGCTACAAGTTCGAACCCGTCCGGGACCCCTCGCGGTTCCCGATATGCCCGAAGTGCAAGGAGCTCGTCGAGATGGCCCAGCAGTTCGGTTGACCGGGCGGGCCGCGCGAACCCGGACGAAGCGGAAGAATCGGGACGGACTTCCGATCTCGCGCGGCATATCGCGGTCGTGACGCGTCAGCCTGCCGTCGGCATCCCCGCCGGCGGCCGTAAGATCGCCCATGGCGTCGATTCGATGCCCCGTCCGCCCCAGTAGCTCAGTNGATAGAGCGACCGCCTCCTAAGCGGTAGGCCGTAGGTCCGATTCCTACCTGGGGCACGTTCCCGCACCGCGCAGAGAGTCTCCCGGTCGGGCCGCCTCTGTGGGAGGCGGTGTNACGCGTCGGCGCTCACCGCCCTGTCCTGCCGGCGGCGCGGGGGGCGAGGCACCCGGGCCGGGCCGCCGGAACGTGCTTGCACAGGTGGCGCGTCCGACGCCGCTCGGGTCAGGATCTCGGTATCGGTGAGAAAATCGGCCAACCGCCGGAAGTACGCATAATCCGCTCCCGCGAGCGGTGGCGCTTCGCCGCGGCGGTGGCGGGCCCAGCGATGGCGCGGCGTCTCCGCGTCGCCGGACCGGACCGGTCCACCGGCTCCGTCCCGGGTGGGACGATCATGGAGAGTGGCTCGTGACAGGGCGGGTACCAGGCCAGGGCGACGCCGGCGGGTCCGGGCCGGCCGCCGCGGCCAATCCGGCATACAGCGTCACGATCCGGGTGCCGCGCGGAGTCCGGGCGGACATCGACGCCGTCATCGCCGCAGGTCCCGGCGCGATCACCTGTTATGCGGACGAGCCGGACCCGGCCGGCCGCCGGATCACGCTCGACGCCGACAGCGGCCCGACGTTGACGTGGCTGCTGAGCGCCCTGCGCAACCGTCTCGGCGCCGACCTGCTCCAGACCGAGGACCCGGTCTTCGTCGTCGCGTCGACGGGCAAACTCACCCAGGCCCTGTGCGCGTCGGTGACCACGGGGCACGATCTCGCGCTCCTCGACGCGGACGCGGATCGTCGGGTGATCCGCCATCTGGCCACCCACCCGACCCACACCGACCTTTTCACCGGGCGACCCCGCCGGGTGGNGCTGCTCTCCGACGCCAGCGCCGTGCTGGACTTCGAGCCGCTCGCCGCCGAGGCGGCCCTGCCCGCGGTGGAGTCCCAGGCGGTCCACCTGCACCGGGCCACCGGTCTGGACGTCATCCCGATGCCCATCGCGGCGCGGGATGCCGCGGAGCTCGGCCGGGCGATCGGCATGCTGGCACCCGGATTCGCCGCCACGGTGCTGGTCCACACGCACGTCAGCCACATCGACGCTGTCCGCGCCGCGCAGCTGCCGAGCGCCACGCCGCTGCTCGACACCGTCAACGACGGCCTCGCCGTAGCCGCCACCGCCGCCGTCCTGACCCACCTGCGCGGCCGGGGAGTGCGGCCGCAGTCGGCCCGGGTCGCCGTCGTGGATCCCGCCCGCGGTGGCGACCTCGCCGGCCTGCTCCTCGCCGCGGGGATCCGGGACCTCACCCTCTACGATCCGCTCGCCTTCGGGATCCAGCCGCTGCATCGGCTCGCGGCCCACCTCGACCTGCTCGTCGACCTCATCGGCCTGGCCTCGCCGCCGGAGCAGGTACCGGTCCTGCGGACCCGGCCCGAGACACCCCCGCCGCTGGCCTCGGCCACCTCGGGTCCGCGTCCGCTGCACGCCCTGCCCGGCCTGTTGCGCGCCGCGGTGCGCACCCACCGACCGATCAGCGCGGCGGCGCGACTGGCCGCCGTCCAGGCCCTGGTCGACCTGACCCCGCCCGGCGGGCTGCTGCCGCCCGTCGACCATCCGCGCCTGACCCCGGCCGTCGCCGACGCGGCCGCCCGGGCACTGGCCGCGGACTGACGACGGCGGTGGTACGTGACGGATCGGCCGGATCGGCCGTGGCCGGATCAGCCGGACGAGGAGGGCACCAGGCTGAGCAGTGCCTGGGCGGCGAGCTCGTAGCCCAGCGGGCCGAGGCCGACGATCACTCCGCGGGCCAATGCCGACAGAATCGACTCGTGCCGGAAGGACTCCCGCGCCCAGACATTCGACAAATGGACCTCGATCCATGGATTCGGGTAGTTCGCGAGCGCGTCCCNCAGGCTCCAGCCGTACATCATGAGCGCCCCGGGGTTGACGATTGCGCCGACCGAGTCGTAGTTATCCTGAATCGCGTGGATCAGCTCGCCCTCGGATTCCCGTTGGNCGGAGACCAGTTTCCAGCCGCGCTCGGCGATCCGGGCGGTGACGGNGGTTTCAATGTCGGCCAGAGTGGCCGTGCCGTACACCTCCGGCTGCCGCCGACCGAGTATGCCCAGGTTCGGACCGTTCACCAGAAGAAGCGTGCTCACCAGACCTCATCACTCGCGCCGGCACCGGTGCCGACCGGCCGGGTCGGTCGGCGTCCCGTGGACGATATCGCAGCTATGGCGCGGTCAGCGACGGGCCATATCGACCCGTAGACGACACGACCGAGCGCGTTGGTAGTGTCTCCGTGGCGTGTCGATTGCTCTCTCGTTGGTGAAGCGGTAGTCCCGTCCGGGGGACGACAGGCGAGTCCGAGGCGTTGAGGTACCGTCCGTCGCGCACCTCTCGCGTAAATCCTTCGGTCAGCTCACGGTAATGAACCGTAGACGGCCTGGATCCTTGCGCGAACCTTATCGTCACGTAAGAAAAGGNTGGGGACCATGAGCGGTGTAGTGCGACGCGCACCGGAGTTGCCGGCCTGGCCGCAGTACTCCGACGAGGAACGCGCCGGACTGATCCGAGCCTTGGAGCAGGGTCAGTGGTGGCGCATGGGCGGCAGCGAGGTCGACAGCTTCGAGCGGGAATTCGCCGACTATCACGGCGCCGACTATGCGCTCGCCGTCACCAATGGCACCCACGCCCTCGAGCTCGCCCTCCAGGTTCTGGGCGTCGGCCCGGGCACCGAGGTCATCGTTCCGGCGTTCACGTTCATCTCCTCATCCCAGGCCGCGCAGCGCCTCGGCGCGGTCGCCGTGCCGGTCGACGTCGACCTGGACACGTACTGCATCGATCCGGNGGCGGCGGCGGCCGCGGTCACCCCCCGCACCAAGGCGATCATGCCGGTGCACACGGCCGGTCAGGTCTCCGACATGGACGCCCTGGCGAAGCTGTCCGCCGACACCGGCGTCCCGCTCATCCAGGACGCCGCCCACGCGCACGGTGCCCAGTGGCAGGGACGCAAGGTCGGCGAGCTCGGCTCGGTGGCGGCGTTCAGCTTCCAGAACGGCAAGCTGATGACCGCGGGCGAGGGCGGCGCCGTCACCTTCCCGGACTCGGAGCTGCACGAGATCGCCTTCCTGCGGCACAGCTGCGGACGACCGCGCACCGACCGCCGGTACTTCCACCAGACCTCCGGGTCGAACTTCCGGCTCAACGAGTTCTCCGCCTCGGTCCTGCGCGCCCAGCTCGGCCGCCTGGCCGGCCAGATCGACACCCGCGAGCAGCGGTGGCCGGTGCTCGCCGAGGCCCTGTCGGCCATTCCCGGCGTCGTGCCGCAGAGCCGCGACGAACGCTGCGACCNCAACCCGCACTACATGGCGATGTTCCGCCTTCCGGGATTCAGCGAACAGCGGCGCAACGCCGTCGTGGACGCGCTCGTCGAGCGGGGCCTGCCCGCCTTCGCCGCCTTCCGGGCGATCTACCGTTCCAACGGGTTCTGGGAGACCGGCGCTCCGGCGGAGTCCGTCGACGACATCGCACGGCGGTGCCCCAACACCGAAGCGCTGAGCGCGGACGGCGTCTGGCTGCACCATCGCACCCTGCTGGGCAGCGAGGAGCAGATGCACGAGGTCGCGGCAGTCGTGGCCGACACCCTGGCGGCGCAGTGACGGCGCCGTTGCCGGTGCGGGTCGNCGTCGTCGGGCTGGGCTGGGCCGGCCGGTCCATCTGGCTGCCCCGGCTGCGCGAGCACCCCCGGTTCGCGGTGGCCGCGGCGGTCGATCCCGATCCCGCCGCCCGCGCCGCGGTGGCCGCCGAGCACCCGGACCTGGCGCTGCTCGCCGACGTCGCCGAGCTCGGCTCGGCCCGGTTCGACCTCGCCGTCGTGGCGGTGCCCAACCATCGGCACGCCGACATCGCCGAGCGGCTGCTGACCGCCGGCATCCCGGTCTTCCTGGAGAAGCCGGTCTGCCTGAGCTCGGCGGAGGCGGACCGGCTCGCCGCCGCCGAACGGGCCGGCGACGTTACCCTGCTGGCCGGCAGTGCCGCGCGGTACCGCGCCGACGTCAGCCGGCTCTACGAGGTCGCCGCGGGGCTCGGCGCGATCCGCCACGTCGACCTCGCGTGGATCCGCGCCCGCGGCATCCCCGACGCGGGTGGCTGGTTCACCCGCCGGGAGCAGTCCGGCGGTGGCGCGCTGGTCGACCTCGGCTGGCATCTGCTGGACACCCTCACCCCCCTGCTCGGCAGCGTCGAGTTCCGCCAGGTGGTCGGGACGACGTCCGACGACTTCGTCAGCGACGGCGCGTGGGCGGCATCCTGGCGGCACGGTGAGCAGGTCGCTTCCGCCGGTCCGGCCGGTCCGGCCGGTCCGGCCGCCGGCGGGGACGTCGAGGACACGGCGCGCGGATTCCTGGTGACCGAGAACGGGACCTCGGTGTCGTTGCGGGCGAGCTGGGCCTCGCACGAGGCCCGCGACCTCACCGCGATCAACGTCGAGGGGGCCGCCGGAACCGCCTCGCTGCGCTGCACCTTCGGCTTCGGGCCGAACCGGCAGGATCGGTCGGTCCTGTCCCTGACCCGCAGCGGGCAGACGACCGCGGTGGCGCTGCCCGACGAGCCGATCGGGACCGAGTACCGCCGCCAGCTCGACGAGCTGCCGGCCATGCTGACCGATCCGGCCTCCCGAGGGCGGGCGATCGCCGAGGTCCGGCCGACGATCGCGGCCATCGAGCGCCTCTACGACTCGGCGCGCTCGCACCGCCCGACGCCGCAGCTCGTCCGCGCGGGCTCATGATGTCCCGCAGATAAGGCACCGTTGTTCTCGTCGTCGAGCCCGGGGGGGCATGTGGGAACGGAACCGGGGGGCCGGCCGATGGCCGGCGGCGCGCACCGGCAGACAGTGATCTTCGATCTGGACGGCGTGCTCGTCGACAGCTTCGGCGTGATGNGGCAGGCGTTCACGATCGCCTACGCGGAGGTGGTCGGTCCCGGCGAGCCGCCCTTCGAGGAGTACAACCGCCACCTCGGCCGCTACTTCCCGGACATCATGCGGATCATGGATCTGCCGCTGGCGATGGAGGAGCCGTTCGTGCGGGAGAGCTATCGGCTCGCCCGCGAGGTGGTTCTCTTCGACGGCGTGGAGGAGCTGCTGCGCCGGCTGCGCGCCCGCGGCCACGGGCTCGCGGTCGCCACCGGCAAGTCCGGCCCGCGGGCCCGCCACCTGCTCGGCGAGCTCGGCGTGCTGTCGTTGTTCGACCACGTCATCGGCTCCGACGAGATCCCGCGGCCGAAGCCCGCCCCGGACATCGTGCTGCGCGCGCTCGACCTGCTGGGAGCGGCGCCGGGGGAGGCGATGATGCTCGGTGACGCGGTCGCGGACATCGACAGCGCCCGCGCCGCCGGCGTGATGGCGGTCGCCGCGCTGTGGGGCGAGACGGACGGCGTCGAGCTGCGCGCGGCCCGCCCGGACGCCGTGCTGCACCGTCCCGCGGAGCTGTTGGCACTGCTCGGCGACGCCGCCGTCGATGGGGATCCGCCGGCCGGGCCGCCGTCGCTGGCGGCCGCGGCCGGCGGGGCCGGGAGTCTGCTCGCGCGCGACTGACCCACGAGCCGGCGGGGCCGGGTCAGGACCCCTGGCGTGCCAGCAGGATCGCGCCCGCCAGGGACGACAGGCCGCCGAGCGTCGCCGCCCGCACCGGCGCGGGCGGATGACCCGGGCGGCCGAGCTCGCGGGCGCGTTCGTCGACGGCCTGGGCGAATCCGGGCAGCCCGTCGGCGAACCCGCCCCCGACCACCGCCATCGCCGGATGCAGCAGCTCGGTCAGCCCGACCACGGCGACGGCGGCCGCCTGCGCGCTTTCCCCCACCGCCCGCGCCGCCCAGCCGGTCCCCGCGAGCCAGGCCGCGCGTAGCTCGGCGAAGGTCACCTCCGCACGGGACGCCGACCCGCCGTCCCCGCCGTCCTCGGCGTCCTCGGCGTCCTCGGCGACACTGTCGACATCGCCGTCGCGGTACCGCGCTGCCCGGTGCAGGGTGGCGGGGCCACTGGCCGTGGCCTGCACGCAGCCCCGCCGACCGCAGGTGCACCGCGGGCCTCCCGCGGAGATCACCAGATGGCCGATCTCGGCCGAGCCGTGGCCGGGTCGCGGGCAGGGCCGACCGTCCAGCACGATCCCGCCGCCGACGCCCGTGCCGAGGCCGAGGTACACCAGGTCGGGGCAGCCGACCGCGTGCGCCTCCGCGAGCGCGGCGAGGTCGCCGTCGTCGGCGCAGGCGACGGTCGCCCCCGGCACGAGGTCACGCAGCGCCTCGGCCAGTGCCAGTCCCGTCCAGCTCGGCCGGCCCGGCCAGGTCGTCACCCGGCCGGCGGCGTCCAGGGTCGCGGGCATCGCGACCCCGACCGCGGTCACCGGCCCGGCCCACTTCGTCCGCAGTGCGGCGACGTGCGCGGCGAGATCGTCGAGATCCCGCGTGGCGCTCGCCGACGGCTCCCAGCGGAACGTCGCCTCGACCGGCGTGACGGTGCCGTCGGGAGCGTCCACGCGGCCTGGCCCGCCGACCTGGGTCAGGCCGCCGGTGGTGGTGGGCGTGGTGGTGGATGTCGCGGCGTGGGCGGGCGCGGTGACGTGAGCCGGTTCGAGGCGCAGCGCGACCTTGGTCCCGCCGATGTCGATGCCCAGAACGCCGGGCGTCACCGGCGGGGCGAGGGTGTGCATGTGCAGTGCATGTGCAGCCTCCGGGGCTCGTCAGGGGCGGTCCGCCGGGCCGAGTTGGAAGAACGACCGGTACAGGTCCACCTGATGGGCAAGCATGTGGATGCCCGGATGGGTCGCCAGCCCGAGCGCGCCGGCCGCGTCGAGCAGCCGGGTCCGCGGGGGCTTCATGATGATGTCGGCGACGACGCATCCCGCTGGCAGCGCAGCGGGCGGGAAGGGCAGCGGGTCTTCGGGACGCAGGCCGAGCGGGGTCGCGTTCACCGCCAGGTCCGCGTCGCCCAGCGCCGGCTCGGCCACGGCCACCGCGGCGGCCCGGCCCGGCCAGTGTTCGTCCAGTCTGGCGAGCAGGGCTGCGCACTTCGCCCGGTCCGGGTCGTGGACCGACAACGGCCCGCAGCCGGCGTCGAGCAGCGCGACCGCGATGGCGCTGCCGGCTCCGCCGGCCCCCATGAGCGCGACCCGCCGGCCGCGCACGGGATGGCCGGCGGCGGTCAGCCCGCGGACGAACCCGGCCCCGTCGAAGTTGTCGGCCCGCCAGCCGCCGCCGGGAATCGGGCGCAACACGTTGGCGCTGCCGCTGATCCGCGCGGCGGCGCTGTGCTCGGTGGCCAGGGCGCAGGCGGCGACCTTGTGCGGGATCGTGACGAGAACGCCGTCGAGGTTCCCGGTGGCCGCGAGCCCGCGCAGGACGGTGGCGAAGCTCGCCGGTCGGGCGTGCACCGGGACGAGGACGGCATCGATCGCGAGCCGGGCGAACAGCGGATTGAGCAGCGACGGCGCCTGCACCTGGGCGACCGGGTCACCGATGACGGCATACAGCCGGGTGGTGCCGCTCACCGGCAGCCCCGCCGGGGCCGTCACGCCGGGTCCTCGCGGGGCATCGCGGCGAGCGCCGCCAGCACCACGTCCTCGTCGACATCGGGCACGAGTTCCGGGCCGTGCGCGCCGTCGAGGACGAAGGTCAGCCCAGTACTCGTCGACTTCTTGTCCAGCCGCATCACCGCGACGAGCTCGGCGGGCTCCACCCCGGCGGGCAGCGCGGCGGGCAGCCCGTAGCCCTGCACGACGTCGAGGTGTTCGCGGATCCGCTCGGGCCCGATCCGGCCGAGTGCCCCGGCGAGCCGGCCGGCGAACACGGTGCCGACGGCGACGGCCTCGCCGTGGCGCAGTGCGTAATCGGTGGTGCGTTCCAGGGCGTGACCGAGGGTGTGCCCGTAGTTGAGGATGTGGCGCAGGTGGGAGTCCCGCTCGTCGCGGGCGACGACCCCGGCCTTGAGCNCCACGCTGGCCGCGATCTGCTCGGCGACCGGCCGGCCGAGCAGCCCGGGTGCCCCGATGAAGTGGGCTCGCGCGATCTCGCCGTAGCCGTTGATCCATTCCCGGCGGGGCAGGGTCGCCAGGTAGTCGGTGTCGCAGAGGACGGCGCTGGGCTGCCAGTAGGCGCCGACCAGGTTCTTGCCGGCCGGCAGGTTCACCGCGGTCTTCCCGCCGACGCTCGCGTCGACCTGGGCGAGCAGCGAGGTCGGCAGGTGCACCACGGCGACGCCGCGGTGGTAGAGCGCGGCGGCGAGCCCCACGACGTCGGTGGTCGTCCCGCCGCCGCAGGAGATGACGACGTCCCCGCGGGTCAGCCCGAAGTCCGCGAACCGGCTGCACAGCGCCTCGACGTTGGCGAGCGTCTTGTCCGCCTCGCCGTCGCGGGCGGCCAGCCGCAGCGCCGGCACGCCCGGGTCGGGCACGGCGTCGAGGGGGCGGGCGGACACGATGGCGGCCCGCCTCGCCCCGATGGCGGCCACGACGTCGGGCAGGGTCCGGCGGACCCCGGCGCCGATGTCGACCGGGTAGCTGCGCGGACCGAGTTCCACCGGGATGCGCCGGTGGTCGGCGGCGATCCGCTCGATCGGGCTGAGCGGAAGGGTTGCAAGCATGCCCGTCACGTTTCGTCTCCGGATTTGCGAGGTGTCGTGGCCGTCCGCCGTGCTCCCCGATGGTCCGCCGCGGCGCCTGCGCCCCAGTCTGCCGAAGCGCCGCCAGGACGCCCCACCCGGGGCACCCGACCCGAAGATCGACGTTGTGTCCCGGTCCGCGTGGCGGGTCCCCAGGCGTGTCCTGGTGTCCACCAGATGGCGGCCGGCTCGTGCACCGTGCACGCAGAGTAAGGTCGAGCGGTGGGATCAGAGGACGGCGCCAGGCTCGCCGCCGCGCTGGGGATGCTGCTCGCNCGGCCGACCCGGATGCGGCTGTTCGGAGACCTGCTGGCCGCGGGCGATGTCAACCTGGACGAGGCGACCTACCCCGTGCTCAGCGGTCTGGCGCGGACGGGCCCCACGACGGCGCGCAAGCTCAGCACGGAGATCGGCATCGACCGGTCGGTGGTGAGCCGGCACAGCGACCGGCTTGAGGCGCTCGGGTTGCTGCGTCGCTCGGCCGATCCCGACGACGCCCGGGCCACCCGGCTCACCCTCACCGACGAGGGGCACGCCGCCATCGAGCGGCTGCGCGGCCGGCTGGCGGGCGCGTTCCAGCGCAGGCTCGACGCCTGGCCGGCCGAGGACGCGCGGGCCTTCGTCGCGGGCATGGAGCGTTTCGTCGAGGAGAACCTGGCCGAGCGGGGCCGTTAGTCGCATTTCACCGAGGCCGCGGGCGACGGCGACCTATGTCACGGTCGGTGGCGCTTTCGGGTGGCCGATGCCTCCGCGCGGCGTGCCTTTCGGGAGGATCTGGGACACCGGCGGGATTCTGCGTCAGGCTCTGTGGCCACGGGCCGGTTCTCCGACCGCAGATCCGTCGAGAAACCCGGAAAGTACGTAAACGAGGAGTCCGTGATGACCAAGCCGNCCCCGGTGACCAGCGCTGATTCCGGCTCGCTTCCCGCGGAAACGCCCGCCGGTGCACCGGGCACGGCGCCGGACGGGTGGACCGCAGCGCAGGTCGGGGATGGTCGAGGTCGCTCCACGCCGACGTCGAAGGAGCCGGAACAGGCCGGGACCGCTTCCCCCGTTCCCGCTGGGGCCCCACCTGCTCCGTACCCTGACGGTGGCCTGGACCAGGGGGAACACGCTGCGTCGGCGGTGTCGGAGGAGGCGGAGGAGGCGGAGCTGCCCGGCGCCCGCGCGCTGTGGATCCTGGCGTTCACCTTCGCCGCACTCGGGCTGTTCTTCCCGCTCGCCGGGCTGATCGCGATCGGCTGCGGGGCGATGGCCTGGCGGAAGGGCAGCGGGCGAGGCAGGATCGCGACGTTCGTCGCGCTCGCGACGACCCTGGTCGGCCTGATCCTCACGATAGTCGTCGTCACCACCTGACCGNCGGTCTCCGACGGGATCGACGGGGCCCTTTCCTCGGCTGGCCTCGCTCTGACCGGCGGAGGGTTCTTTCCCGGCTCGCAATGTGCGGTGGGGAACGCGGCGCGGCTGGTGGGCCGACCGCCGGNATGCTTTTCGGGAGTTCCCCCGACGGCACGTACCCTGCGGAATTGTCCGTACCCGGCGGGCCTGCGCCGGGCGGCGCCTTCATGGCGCAGGTGAGGCCGCCCAGCTCGGGGGGTGCCGGGCGGCCTCTGAACCGATGATGACATTCAACGGGTCGCCGGCACAAGTCCATGGGATCGCGCCACGGCGTGCCGGTGGTCAGACCGGCCAGGATGAGCCGCTTTGGACCAGGTCGACCAACAGACCGGAGCCCGCGTCCAGACAGGCCTCGACCGGATGCCGCGCATCCGGCCTGACCTGCTCGATCCGGGCCCCGGCGGAGACCGGGACGCGAAGCTGGGCGGCCACGTCGTCGACGAGGTAGCCGATGGCGAAGAGGCCCTCGCCGCGCCGGTCGAGGGTCTCCCGCGCCGCCGACGGCTGGCAACCGGGGGCGATCAGCTCCACCAGGCCGGCACCGAGCCGCCCGATCGCGACGCGGGCGCCGTCGAGCGCGACGGGCCGGCCGCGGTACACGGCGGGCCCGGACAGCGCCCGGGTGTGCCAGGAGTCGATGCCGAGGGAGACGGTGTAGAGCTCGCGGGCGAGCTCCAGATCCGTCACCACGATGGCGAAGTGATGGAACGTCAGCCCGGCCAGCGCCGCCTCGACGGCGCCGAGACCGGTGAACGGCGCACCGGCTGGCGGGGGATCCATGGCGCCGTGACGTGCGGGAATGACCCCGGTCGCCATCCAGGCCCTGGGGTGAAAGATTGATTCGGTTGTCACGACGCCCCCTCCGCGCCCCGCCTGAACCGGGGGAGCGCGACCGGATCGTACCGTCGGCCGTCGCGACCTGCCTTCCACCGTCGCCGGGCCGGCGGCCAGGCACGATGATGCATCCCATGCCGACCTTCATCGAGTCCCCGACCGTCGTCGAGGCCGCCGGGAACCTTCCAAAGATCATTCGCGAGTACGTGGGCGGAGTGAACACGGGCACGCGGAGCCTGAGCATCGCGCACATGTCGAGTCCGGGCGGCTGGGCCGAGCCGGGGCAGCGGCCGGAGTTCGACGAATACACGATCGTCCTGCGCGGCTCGGTGACGGTGGAGCACGCCGACGGGATCATCGAGGTCGCGGCCGGCCAGGGGGTGCACACCGCCGCCGGGGAATGGGTCCGTTACAGCACGCGTGGCGCGGACGGCGCGGACTACATCTCGGTGTGCCTGCCGGCCTTTCTCCCGGAGACCGTCCACCGGGACGAGGGTGAGTAGGGCGACTGTTTGTTGCGTATGCAACGATTGTCGTAACGTTGGGGGATGAGTGGACCCGTTCTGCCCGTCGACGTCGCCCCCGTGCCGGCGGAACCGCCGGTGCCGAGTCTCCCCCCGTCACCGCCGTCGGGAGCCGACCGGGCCTCGGCGGTCGAATCGGAGCGGGCGGTCGGATCGGAGCGGGCGGTCGGATCGCAGCGGGCGGTCGGGCCGGAGCGGGCGGTCGGGCCGGCGCTGACGGTCATCGAAGGGCGGACCGCCGAGGTGGGCGGCATCCCGGTGCGGCGGGTCCTGCCCCGCCGGGCCCGGCGAACCATCGGTGCCTGGTGCTTCGTCGACCACCTGGGTCCGATGGCGATCTCACCGTCGAATCCGGTGTCCGTCGGGCCGCATCCGCACATCGGGCTGGCCACCGTCACCTGGCTGCTGAGTGGTCGCCAGGTCCATCGGGACAGCCTCGGGTCCGAACAGGTCCTACGTGCGGGCGAGCTCAACCTGATGACCGCCGGGCACGGGGTGACCCACGCGGAGGAGTCCGAGGATCACCGGGGTGACCTNCACGGCGTGCAGCTGTGGGTGGCACAGCCCGAGCACACCCGGCACGGCCCACCCGCCTTCACCCACCACGCCGAGCTGCCCGTCGCCCGATTCGGGGCGGCCGAGGCGACGGTGCTGCTCGGCGAGCTCGACGGCAACGTCTCCCCGGCGCGCACCGACACCCCGCTCGTCGGCGCCGACCTCGTGCTGCGGACCGGCGGCACCGTTCTGCCGCTGCGGCGCGACTTCGAGCACGGGCTGGTGGTTCTGGCCGGGGCGGTGCAGGTCGGCGCGCAGGTCCTGGGCCCCGGTCGGCTGGGCTACCTGGGCGCCGGGCACGACGAGCTGCCGCTGCGCGTCGGCGACGGCGCCCGCGCGCTGCTGCTCGGCGGGGAGCCCTTCGCCGACCGGCTGGTCATGTGGTGGAACTTCGTCGCCCGCTCCCGGGCCGAGATCGACGCCGCCCGCGCCGACTGGCAGGCCGGGGCGGACCGGTTCGGCGCCGTGGCGACCGCCACCGGGCGGATCCCCGCGCCCAGGCCCCCCTGGGCAGTCCGCTGACCCGGGCTGATCGGTGGCGGCGCGGGCTAGTCGGTGGCCCGGCTTCGGCGGGCGCCGAGACCCTGGACGACGAAGCCCAGTCCGATGCCGAGCAGCCAGACGTCCTTGGCGATGGGCAGCCCCTGCTGCGTCGGCCAGATCGTGCCCTCCTCGCGCATGCCCTCCGTGTGGGCGTAGAGCCCGAGCAGCCCCCCGGAGAAGGCGGACAGCCCGAGGCCGGCGAGTGCGGTGGGGACGACGGGGGTGACGAGTGCCGTACCCAGGGCGATCTCGGCGCCGGCGAGCACCTTCGTGAAGGTCACCGGGTCGAGCTTCGCCAGGAACGGATAGGTGTTCGCCGCCAGGCCGTGNAGTCCCTCGGCGGTGGCCCGGTCGGCCTTCCACTTGCCCAGACCCGAGTGCAGGATGAACGCCCCGGCCGCGGCGCGGCCGGGGACGTCACGTGCCTTGAGGGGCAGTCCCATGGTGGGCAACCTTCCGTCAGGCGGCGCTGCCTCCGCTGGCCGCTGGGTGCCGGACGGCTCGCGCCGGCCGACGTGTCATCCCAAACGTAACGTCGCCGGCGGCCGGACGGCGAGCGGGACCGCCCGACCGGCGGTACGGGCGGACCGCGCCCGACCGGGGCCCGGCGGTGTCAGAAGACGGCCGGTTGCGGCGTCCCGCCCGTGCGGGTCAGCAGCTCGTCGAGGTCGTAGTCGTACCAGCGCCGCAGCGGCGTCGGGGAGTCGGTCCGACCCCACTCGTACATCCGGCGCTGGGCCTCGAAGGAGCCGTCGTGCCAGCGTCGCAGCACGTCGCCGAGCCGCAGCGGCGCGGGCAGGAAGTCGGCCCCGCCGAGCAGGCCGGCGAGCCGTTCGACCGCGGCCGCCGGGGCCAGCCGGCTGGCCTCCACCTCGACCATCACCGCGCTCAGGGAGTCGAAGAACGGCTGGAACTCCGGCAGGTCCGGGCAGAAGGTGCCCAGGTGTGGGGCGTCGAGCAGCCGGTCGAACAGGGCTCGGTCACCCTTCTCGAGATAGCCGAAGTAGGTCCCGACGATCCTCGCGATGCCCATGTTCCAGCCGAGGAACCACACCTTCGACCAGGCCCGCCACAGGTCGAAGTCCCGGAACGAGACGTACGAGCCGTGCACGAGCTTGTCGTTGACGTCGAGGATCGTCTGGTTGAGCGTGTCGATGTGGCCGAACCGCTCGGCGGAGAAGTCGTCGTCGGCGAGCGCGGCCAGCAGCGTCGGGGTGAAGGCGTAGATCACCTGCATGGTGTTGGCCATGCCCCGGGAGAACAGCGCGTCGATGGCCCCGGCGGCGTGACTCATCATCGCCCAGCGGTCGCCGACCGTGNGGGTGCTGGAGTACTGGGTGCGCCCGGTGGAGACCCAGTCCCAGGCGGGTCGGGCGCCGGCGAACTGGCGGGCCACGCTGGGGAAGCGGTCGAGGTAGGCGGCCCACTCCTGCTCGGCGGTGCGCCCCGGCTCCTTCGGGAAACGGCCGGCGTCCAGGTTGAGCCCGACGCTGCACAGCGGGTTGGTGGCCCTGCGATGGTTGTCGAACGGGATGNCCCACAGCCAGCCGCCGTCGAAGATGTGGTGCAGGGTGCCCTGGTGCCACAGCGACGGCTGACCGCTGGGGGTCGTCACGTCGTCGAACGGGGTGACGCCGACCATGTGGGTGAACAGCGTCCGGGAGTTCGTCCGGAACCGGCAGGGCTCCTCCCGCAGGGCGAACTGGTTCGCGAGCACCGAGTTGCGGCCCGAGGCGTCCACGACGTACCGGACCCGCAGCGTCTCGCCGGACTTCGTCGTCAGGGTCGCCGCGTCGGCGGTGAACTCGACGCGCTCGACCATGGTCCGCTGGCGGGGGTCCGCTCCGTAGCGGACCGCGGAGTAGAACAGGTAGGAGTCGATGTCCTGACGGTGCATGTGCATTTCAGGACCGTTCGGGAACTCCGAGACGCTGCACTGGGTGACCTCCTCGGGGTTCTGCACCTGCCCGTCCCGGTGGTACACGAAGCCGAAGTTTCGCTTGACGCCGCAGGCCGAGGTGACGTGCGAGCGCACTGCCTCGAAGCTGCTCACGTGGCCGAGTTCGGGTANGTCGAACCGCTCGGCGAGCAGTTTCAACAGGTATGTCGTCTCTCCGATCGTCGACTCGCCGAGCGCGAAGCGTGGGTGGGTGCCGCTGTCGACGAGGACCACGCTGTGACCGTGTCGGGCGAGGATGTTGGCCAGTGTCGAGCCGGCGATGCCGCTACCGAGGATGGCAACNGAATAGTCGTACCCGCTCATTACGAGACTCCCTGTACGCCGCTACACGAAGTGGGCCGGCTGCGTCCGTCCTCTCGTAAAGATCACAATCACCGCAACCGGTGCACAAATAACACCTAACCAGCTCGACGGATCATGGTTGAGGTAAACGGCGCATCAATGCCAATGCGTAAGCGATCATCCCGAATCTGAGCTTTTACCCGTATGTCGGAAAGTTGCCGCTTGGTCCGGATGGTCCGACGGGGACCTGGGGTGGCGGTGGCTGGTGACCTGGGNGGACGGGTGTCGGTCGTGTCGACGCCGGGTCGCATCGTGAACCGCGTGTTTCCCAACCATTGTTGAGGTAATGCAGGCGCGCGCACCGGCCGGACACGGATGATCGGATCTTGCTAGTGGTCGCCGACCCGCCGCCGCTCGTGNCCGGTGTCGTTCTCGCGGCCCTCCGGGCGAGGCGGCGGGTCCGCGTCCGAGCGGACCTCGATGAGTCGGACGGACCGCCAGTTGACCAGCATCGTCCGGCCGTCCGCGAGGTGGAGCTGCTCGACCTCGCAGCGGAAGACCGCCTGGGCGATCCGCCTGCGCAGTTCGTCCGGATCGGTACCCGCCGGCAGGAGGTAGGGCTGCCCGTCGATCACGATCTGCACTGCCACGGCCCAACACTCGCACGCCTGTTCGATTCACGCAAACGCCGGGTGGCCCGGACGGGTGATGCGTCCCCGGCGGGCGCGACCCCGGCCGCCGGCGGCGCCCTGGCCCCGTGCGGGTGTCAGGGGGCCGGGGCGGTGACCGGTAGGGAAGAACCATTCTGGTATCAGGTGGAGGCATTCGTCCGGTCGCGGACCCGTGTCGGGAGCACGCTCGTCGTCGTGATCCCCCGCCGGTGGCCTGCCGGGCCGGCGACGACGCGAGGGTCCGGGAGGGGGTGTGCGGGGGTGCGCGGGCATGAGGGGGCGTGCGGACGTGAGGGAGCGCGCGGACGTGAGGGAGCGTGCGGACGTGAGGGGCTCGCGGAGGTGAGAGGGCGGGTGGACAGGGGCGAGAACATGAGCCACGTCAGCGAGGTCGCCGAAGCCATCCCCCGATCGCCGCTGGCCCGGGTCTTCGACGACGCGCTGGTCACCGCGGGCTCCCGCGCCGACGTGGGCGAGCGGGTGGCGGCCTTCGTCGACCTGGCTCGGCGCTACCAGGAGCCGGGTAGGCACTACCACACCCTGCGACACGTCGCGGAGATGTCGGCCGCACTGCGGGTGCTGCTCGCCGCCGACCGCCGGGCGCCGGCGGCCTGCGCCGTGCACGTCTGCGTGCTCGCCGTGTACTTCCACGACGCCGTCCACGAACCGCGGCTGGCGGACAACGAGCGGCGGTCCGCGGAGTTGGCGATCGACGTGCTTGCGCGACTGGGCTGCCCCGAGCGGATCGGGGCGGATGTCGCCCGGCTGGTCCTCGCCACGGCCTCGCATCGCTCGACCCACGACGACGAGGCCCTGGTCAACGACGCCGACCTGCGGGTGCTGGCGCGACCACCGGCCGCCTACGACCGCTACGTGCGCCGGGTCCGCCGGGAGTACGGCTGGGTCGGCGAACGCGCCTGGCGCGAGGGGCGAGGGGCGCTCCTGCGCGGCCTGCTGGACGGCGGTCCGCTCTACGCGACCGCATGGGCGCGGCGGAACTGGGAGCCGCTGGCCCGCCTCAACGTGACCCGGGAGCTGCACGCCCTCGGCCGAGGCCTAGACGCCGGCCCGTGAGCGCGTCTTCGCCCCGGCCGGGTGGCTTCGGTCGGGTTGGCGGGCGCCGGCCGGCGGGGGGTGGCGCCGGGCCCACGCCGTCGCGACGACACTTGCCAGCAGCACCCCGCTGACGATCGGACCGGCGCTGAACTCGGTGGGTGTGGGTGCCAGGCCGGGCCAGGCCACCGCGAACAGCGCGAGGGAACCGGCCGCTCCCGTCCCGGTCGCGGCCAGCCGGTACCGACGCGCGACGGGCAGCCCGGCGAGTCCGGCCCCGCCGACGGCGTGGCCCAGCACGGCGGCGGCCAGCAGCACCCCGCTGACCGTCCAGACCGCCCAGAGGGGCAGCCACCCGAGCAGCTGCGTCTGCCCGTCCCAGCCGTAGCGCTCGCCCGGCGTGCCGGTCGGGGCGCCGGGCCAGACCAGCAGGTGGACCAGCCCGTAGCAGAGCAGGGCCGAGCCACCGGCCGCACCGGCGAGTCGGCGCCCGGCGTCGGCGACGGCGGGGATGTCGCGCAGCCGGGCGCGGCTCACAGCGCCCGCCGATCCGCTACGGCGATGGGCGGGATCGCCAGGGACTCGACGGTCACCATGTCCGCTGCCGCGACGGCGCCGCCCGGCGCCTGGATGCTGCCCGCCACCGCCGAGCCGCCCGCCACCGTCGGGATGCCGCCCGCCATTGCCGACCCGCCCATGCTCGCCGACCCGCCCATGCCCGCCGACCCGCCCATGCCCGCCGACCCGCCCACCGTGGCGACGGTGTCGGACGGCGCTGTGCCGTGCGGCTCGGTGGGGGCGTCGGTGAGGACGGCGGCGCCGGCCTCGGTCGCCGCGGCGAGGACGGCGGCGGCGAGCACCGGATCGAGCTCCGCCGGCACGGTCCGCAGGTCGAGCAGGCAGCAGCCCTGCTCGACGCGCCCGAGGACGGCCGGCTCCCCATGGCGCAGCGGCGCGGCGATCATCGCGTCCAGCGCGACCGCCGCGCTGGGCAGCTCGGCCCCGACGCACCCATACCCTCGTGCACCGCAGGCTGCTCGCCCGGCGGCCTGATCGACTCCGGTGGCGTACCCACGCCGACATCCGCAGGCGTGGATGTCCACCGTCGCGCCGGTGCCGCCGTCGACGAGCGCGCGGCTGGCGACGGCGGACGCCGCGATCCCGGCGCGGCGCAGCCAGGCCGCCAGCGTCTCGGCACGGGCGGCGAGGCGTTCCGGCCGGGCGCGCAGGGCCTGCCGGACCGGCGAGTCGGGGTGGCGCAGGGTCGCCTCCAGCGCGGCGAGGGTGAGCTTGCCGGCGCGCAGCGCCCGGGACATCGGATGGCGGCGCAGCCGGTCGATCAGGTCGGCCCGGCCGAGGAGAAGACCGCACTGGGGGCCGCCGAGCAGCTTGTCGCCGCTGGTCGTGACCACGCCGACCCCCCACCCGAGCCAGCTCGTGACGTCGGGCTCGGCGGCGAGCAGCGGCTCGTGATGGAGCAGGCCCGAGCCGCAGTCGCCGACGAGCGGCACCTCGAAGTCGGCGCAGAGGGCGGCGAGATCGCTGATGGCGGGGCTGTCGGTGAACCCGACAACCTGGTAGCTGGCCGTGTGCACACGCAGCACCAGGCCGGTGTCGGGGCCGATGGCGTCCGCGTAGTCGCCGAGGGTGGTGCGGTTGGTCGTGCCGACCTCGCGCATCCGCGCGCCGGTGGCAACCAGCAGTTCCGGCAGCCGGAATCCGTCGGTCGTCTCGACGAGCTCCCCCCGGCTGACCACCACCTCGCGCCGCCCGGCGAGCGCGGCCACCGCGAGGGCGAGGCCCGCCGCGTTGTTGTTGACGACGTGCACGCCCGCCGCCGCCGGCACTGCCGCGGCGAGGGCGGCCAGGGCGGTGCGCCCCCGGCGGTCGCGGCGGCCGGTGTGCAGGTCCAGCTCGAGATCGGTGGTGCCGGCGGCGAGATCCACCGCGGCACGCGCGGCCGCGGACAGCGGGGCCCGACCGAGCGCGCCGTTGAGGATGACCCCGGTGGCGTTGATCACAGGGTGTAGTCCCGTCGCTGTGCGGGCGAGCGTCATGGGCGCCGGCACCGGACCGTCCCCGGCGCGGTACGCAAGGGGAAGCGCGTCGTCCATCACTCCACGTGAAGTTAGTGCTTCTTTCCGAGATTTTCACGGACGCCACCACCGATGGATGGTGTCCTTTCGTGTTCCTGTGGCTCGTTCCACGTCAGGGCGCCCGTTGGAGCGGAGTCGGGGAGAACGAGGCGGATGCCGACGGTCCGCCCAGGCTGTACTGTCTCCCCCGAAGGGGAGTAGCCCCGCCGAGCGGCCCGATCCCGGTGTGCGCGGCCTGGGACGACGGACGTGACCGTCGCCGGGCCGGCCGGGTGCGGCGCCGAGCGGCCCGGTCGTCGACATGCTGGCGTCCGCCGATCGACCCGTCGTGGGCCGGTCTGCGGGTACCCGGCGGCCGGGCCCGGCCCACGCGGCCGGGTGGGCGAGACCTTCGACACGGCAGGCATGCCGGGTCGAAGGCGCGTCCCCGCTCCCGGCCCGGTTCCACGGAGAGGTCCCGGGCATTGAGCATCACCGCAGCACTCATCACCTTCGGCGTGATCTTTCTGGCCGAGCTGCCCGACAAGACGATGGTCGCGAGCCTCGTGCTGGGCAGCCGCTTCCGGCCGCTGCACGTCTGGGCCGGGGTCGCACTCGCCTTCGTCGTGCACGTCACCGTGGCCGTGGCGGCCGGCAGTGCCTTCTCGCTGCTGCCGCACCGGATCGTCGACACGATCACGGCGGTGCTTTTCATCGCCGGAGCGGTGCTCGTGCTGCGCGAGGGCCGCGAGAGCGACAGCGGGGACCAGAGCGGTACGGACCACAGCGGCGGCGGGAAGCCGGACGACGGTCTGGATCAGGACGGTCTGGATAAGGACGGGCCGGATCGGGCCGACGCCGCGGCCCGGCGGCCCGCGTCCCCGGCGCCGGTCGCGGCCCCGACGTTCTGGCGGGTGGCGGCCACCTCCTTCGGGGTCGTCTTCGTCGCCGAACTCGGCGATCTGACGCAGATCTCGACGGCGAACCTGGCCGCCCGCTTCGACGCGCCGGTGGCGGTCTGGATCGGCGCGGTGCTGGCGCTGTGGACGGTGGCCGGCCTGGCCATCGCCGGGGGACGCGGGCTGCTCCGCCTCATGCCCATCGCGGTGATCACTCGGATCGCCGCGGGTGCCTTTCTCGTCCTGGCCGTCGTGTCGGCGATCGAAGCGGTGCGCGGCTGAACCGGCTCGCGGCGGCTACCGGGGCACAGGCCAGCGCGGGTCGTCCGTGGCAAACACGAGGACGACGTCGGTGTCCGAGGTGAAGTCGACCAGTCGCGCCCGGGCCGGCAGCAGCGCAAGCGCATGGCGCAGCTCCTCGGCCGCGGATCCCTCGGCGACGCACACGACGTGGTGCGAGCGGACGGCGGCCCGTCCGCCGCCGTCCTCGCCGCAACGGTCGGCGGGGGTGGAAGGCGCCGCGGCGCAGGCGGCCGCGGACAGCAGCCGCGCGAGCCGGTCCGCCTCGTCCGGTGCCAGCCGCAGGACGGCCGGGTCACGGTGGGGACGCTGGGTGGTCAGCACCACCTCCGGCGTCGGCGGGGTGCCGGACGGCGGCCCGACGGAGACGGCGGCGCCGTCGAGCTGGCCGAGGAAGGTGACGACGTTCGGATGATCGGTGCCGCCAGGGGTCCGGGGCGGGTTGGTGTTCATGGGTCGACGTTCTCATCCGGCGACTGGTCATCCCATCCCGCGCGGCGGGGAGAAGGCGGAAGGGAGCGCCCGTAGGGCAGGCCGCGGGCGGCGGCGGCCCGCCACCCCGCCACCGCCACCGCCACCGCCGGTACCGGTGATGGCAGTGTCGGTCTGGTGTGAGGAAAACCGCTTCCCGGTGGGAATCGGGCGGGTGTGGGAGTGGTGTGGTGGGGGTAGGTGACCATCGTCGCGCTTGCCAGGGGCGCGGCGCGTAGCGGGAGGCAGCCCGGCCGGCTTCCCGTGGCGCCCATGCCGTCCGGTCGCCAACGGAGCCATGGAACCCAGCGTTCGCGTCGAAGTGATCGGCCGTGAGGCCATCGTCGTGCACCCGGTCGGCGACATCGACTACTCTTCCCTGGACCCCCTGCGCGAGGCGTTGCTGGACGCGCGCGTCGCCGGAGTCAGGGACATCGTGGTCGACCTGGCCCAGGTGAGCTTTCTGGACTCCCAGGGGCTGGCGGTCATCCTGTTCGCCCACCAGCGGCAGCGTTCCGCCGGCGGCCGGCTGGCGTTGCGCAACCTCAACGAGGACGCCTACCGGTTGCTGCACGTCACCAACCTGACCTCGGTCATCGAGGTCGATCACGGCAGCGCGGCCGCGGCGTCCGGTCTGGCGACCCGCCGGGGTGCGTGACCGGCCTCAGTCGGCGGCCGCCCCGCGCCAGTGGTAGGACACGTCTCGCGTGTGGACGGTGAAATCGAGGCCGGTGTACATCCGCACGGCTCGTTCGTTGTCCTCGTCCACGTAGAGCAGGACCGCCGCGAGCCCCTCGGCCTGCAGGTGGCGCAGGCCGATCAGGGTCAGGGCGCGGCCCAGCCCGGCGCCGCCCGCACNGGGCAGCACCCCCACCACGTAGACCTCGCCGATCGGACCGGGCCGCGTGCCCGGCGGCGGGGTCTCGTCCACCTCGTGGATCTTCGTCCAGTGGAAGCCGACCAGCTGGCCGTCGCGTTCGGCGACGAAGAAGCCGCGCGGGTCGAACCACGGCTCGGCCCGCCGCAGGGCCAGGTCGTCGAGCGTCCAGCGGCCCTGCTCGGGATGATCGGCGAACGCGGCGGCGTTGACGGCCAGCCAAGCCTCGTCGTCGCGGCCGGGGACGAACGCGCGGACGGTGACCCCGGCGGGCAGCTGCGGCTCCGGCAGGGGCGCGACCGCGCCCAGCGGCCGGCGAAGCTGGAACAGCACCCGGGTGCGGGCGAACCCGAGCCGAGCGGCCAGCGCCGCCGCGGGCGGCAGATCCCCGTGCGCCCACACGTCGAGTCGGGCCGGCGGGTCGCCGAGCGCCTCGGTCAGCGCGGTGGCCAGCGCACGGCCGATCCCCAGGCCGCGGTGCCCGGGGTCGACCACGATCTCGGCCTGACGGCTGTCGAGCGCGCCGCCGAGATGCGCGTAGCCGACGATCGGGCGCCGCGGACCCGATGCCTCGACACCGGTGGCGCTCACGGCGAGCAGATGACGGGCCGCCCCGACCCGCTGGTCGGGGCGCAGGGTCAGCCGGACGTCCTCCGACACCGGCCCGGTGCCATCCGCCCGTTCGGCGGTGGCGAGCAGGCTCACGATGTCGTCCACGTCCGCGGCGCTGAGGGTCGGCTGCCAGGTCAGGGAGGCGGTCACCGGACGACCGTACGGGCCCTCGGCCACGGCTGTCCCGTGATCTGTCGCTGCGACTCGACGATGCAGGGCGGGAGACGTGGACATCTCCCACCCGGCATCGTCAGGTCGGCCGCGCCGCCCGCCGATGGGCTCCGCCCGCCGCTGCCAGGGCCCGTGGGCGGACTAGACCCGCTCGGGCGTGCGGGCGTCGTCCCGGTCGACGCGGGCGGTCGGTCCGGAGGCGTTCTCCGGCAGGGGCGCGATCGGCGGCGCCACGAACTTGTAGCCGACGTGCCTGACCGTGCCGATCATCGCCTCGTGCTCGGGGCCGAGCTTCGCCCGCAGCCGGCGGACGTGGACGTCCACGGTCCGGGTGCCGCCGTAGTAGTCGTAGCCCCACACCTCCTGGAGCAGCTGCGCCCGGGTGAAGACCCGGCCGGGGTGCTGCGCCAGGTACTTGAGCAGCTCGAACTCCTTGAAGGTGAGCTCGAGTGGGCGGCCCCGCAGCTTGGCCGAGTAGGTGGTCTCGTCGACCGACAGGTCGCCGGACCGGATGACACCGGCCTCGGCCGTGCCGCCGGCGGCAGCGACCCGACCGATGGCCAGTCGCAACCGGGCCTCGACCTCCGCGGGACCGGCGGAGTCGAGGACGACGTCGTCGACCCCCCAGTCCGCGGACACCGCGGCCAGCCCGCCCTCGGTCACCAGCGCCAGCAGCGGCGTCGTGAGACCGGTCGTGCGCAGCAGCCGGCACAGGNCACGAGCGATGACGAGTTCCCGGCGTCCGTCCACCACGATCACGTCCACGGGCGGAGCGTCCAGCAGAGCACTCGCCTCCAGCGGAGCGACCCGTACCGTGTGGGTGAGCAGGCCAAGAGACGGAAACGACTCGGCGGAGGGACCGGGGGCGTTGGTGAGCAAAAGGACGACGCTCAAGACGACTCCTCCAGGTGGTGTGTGGTGGGGCAGCGTCGACCCGGTGAGTAACTCGATGCCCGGCCCTGGGCGTCTCACGACCGTCATGGGCATGAAACGAAGGCCGGTATGTGGGGAGGATAGCGGAGTGTCGTACTCGGCTCCTACCGTCTACGGGCTACTGCCTACCACTGATTCTGAGATTCTGGCCACGAGTCATGATCAAAGAAGCGGGGTCGTGCACGGAGAGTCGCGGGACCTGGCGGTTGTGATCGCTCATGGCTTCTCCTGCTCGATGGCGCATCCGGCGTTACGGCGTGTGGCGACTGGGTTACGAAAATATGTAGGAGTGCTGGTCATGGACCTGCGAGGTCATGGTCATTCTACCGGATCATGCACGTTTGGTGATCGNGAGGTCTTCGACGTCGACGCCGGCGTCGGCGAGGCTNGCCGGCTCGGCTACCAGCGCGTTATCACCATGGGCTGGTCGATGGGCGGGGCGGCGGTTCTCCGTCATGCCGGATTGGCCAAAAACGGTACGCTGAGTNACGAACTACGCTTGCGTCATCCCCCGGATGCGGTCGTCAGTGTGAGCGCCACCAGCAGATGGTTCGTCCGTGACACCGCGCCGATGCGGCGGATCCACTGGCTCGCCGAGCATGCCACTGGCCGGATGGTGGCACGAGGCGCGTTACGAGTCCGTATNGACCCCCGCGCTTTCGTGCCCATTCCCGTCGCTCCGGTCGAGATCGTCGGCACCATTGCGCCGATGCCTTTACTGATCGTTCACGGGCATCGTGACCGGTATTTCACCCTGGAGCATCCGCGTGCGCTCGCCGCGGCCGCCGGAGAGTCGGCCCAGATGTGGCTGGTCCCCGAGTTCGGCCACGCCGAGGCCGGGCTCTGTCCGGGCCTGCTCGACCGCATCGGNGGGCACCTGGCGAGCCTTGCGGCAGCCGGCCCTGGTCGGCGGGGGAAGGCAGACGCCTCGGCGCACTGGGGCGGCGCGGTGGTGCGGACCCGATGACGGCGCCCCCCGGCCCAAGGCCGCCCGTGGCGGGTGCACCTTCCGTGCCGTCCGCACCTTCCGTGCCGGCCGCACCTTCCGTGCCAGGCGAGGCGTCCGTGTCGTCCGAGCCGGGCGTGGCGTCGGCGCCGGGCGCGCTCACGGCGCGGGTCACCGTCCGGTACTGGGCCGCCGCCCGCGACGCGGCGGGGGTACGCGAGGAGACGATCGAGGCGGACACGCTGGCGGCGCTGTTCACGGTCGTCGCGGCCCGCCACGGGGGAGACCTGCCCGCGCTGCTGCGGCGCTGCTCCTACCTGGTGGACGACCAGCCGGTGGGTCGGCGCGACCCGGCCGGGGTCGTCCTGCGCGACGGGGCGGTCGTGGAGGCCCTGCCGCCGTTCGCCGGCGGCTGAGCACCGGCGACGCCGCTGCCCGCCGCCCGCGCGACCCGGCCCGCGACCGGTGCGGCGCCGGGTCCGCGGACGGGGCATGGCAGCATGTCGGCGTGAGCGCTGGCGATCCCGGGCTGTCCCGCGGCGTGCTGTCGGGACGGACGGCCCTGCCGGCCGCCGCACCGCCCCGGCGGGTGCGGCTCGGCGCGCCTCTGGCCGCGCTGGTCGCGACCGGCCTGGCCGCCGGCGCGGCGGTGTTGGCCACGTGGGTGCTGGCGGCCGTGCTGGCCGTCGAGCAGGTCGCGTTCGCGTGGGCCTGGGGCCGCGCGCTGCGCGCCTCCCCGGGCACGATCCCGCTGGTCGCGGCGGGGGCGGTGCTCGCCGACGTCGTCCTGCTGGTCTCCGACCGGCACGCCTACGGTTCGGTCGCCGGTGTCATCGGGGCTGCCGTCGCGGTCGTGGTGCTCTACCAGCTTGGTCTGCGACGGGCCCTGACGCTGCGCGCCCCGGTCGCCGCGTCCGTCGGCGCCGGCGCGCCCGTCGGCGCCGCGCCGGGCCGGGCGGGCCGTCCGGACACCGCTGCGCCGTCGGCTCCCGCGGCCCGGGTGAGCGCCGAACTGGCCACCGCGCTGAGCGGGATCATCCTCGTCGCCCTGTTCACGGGGTACCTCGCGCTGCGGGCGGGGCAGGGTGCACACCATCCGGCCGATCTGCTGGTGATCGCCGGCCTGCTGGGCGCGGGCAGCGCCGTCGTGGCCGCCCGGCTGTTCGGCTGGGCCGGCCTGGCGGCGGTGCCGGCCGACATGCTGGGCGTGGCGGTCGCGGTGGCGGCGGGCGCGATCCTCGGAGCGCTGGGGCCCGACGACCTGACGCTGAACGCCGCACTCGCGACGGCCGCGTCGGGTGCCGCCGTCGCCGCGCTGGTCGACCTGGTGCTCGTCCGCGCCCACGAGGCCGGCTCGCCCGCCGACGAGGTGGACGCGCCGGCGGGTCGGCCGGCAGCTGTCCTGCTCGCCGCGATCCTGCCGCTGGCGTGCGCAGCGCCCCTGGTCTACCTGGTCGGACGGCACCTCCCCGGATGAACGGCCGTGGTCTGCGGATCACGGCCGTGGTCGTGGTCGTCCTGCTGATCGTGCTCGTCGTCGTGGACCGGGTCGCCGCGCGCGTCGNCGCCGGCCAGATCGCCACGCAGGCGCAGCGGGCCGAGCACCTGCCGTCGCGTCCCGCGGTGTCGCTCGGCGGTTTCCCGTTCCTCACCCAGGTCGTCGCCGGGAACTACCGGGACGTGCGGGTGGACGTGCGCGGTCACGTCGAGCAGGACGTCCGCGTGGACCGGGTGCGCGCGGACCTCGCGGGCGTGCGGGTCCCGCTCGCCGACGTCGTCCGCGGCGACGTGCGGCGGATCCCGGTGGACCGGCTCGCCGCCCGCGTGGAGCTGACGTTCGCCGATGTCAACGCCTACCTGCGCCGCCAGGGCTCGGCCATCACCGTCAGCCCGGACGGGCAGGCGATCCGGGTCGCGGGCTCGGTGCAGGTCCTGGGGACCACCTACCCCGTGTCCGGGACGGCGGACATCGGGGTCCAGCCCGCCTCGGTCACGTTCACCCCCCGCGAGCTGGCGGCATCGGTCGGCGCGATCCTGCCGCCCGCGCTGCGCCAGGCCGCCACCGAGCTGCTCACGGTGCACGTGCCGGTCGCCGGCCTGCCGTTCAACATGCAGCTGACCTCGGCGACGGTCGCGGGCGATCGCATCACCTTCGCCGCCGACGGTCGCCACGTCGTGCTCGACGCCGACGCCGCCATCGCGGGCCGATGACGTACCAGATGGCGCCGGCCGAGGAAGAGGCCCGGGCCGGGGAAGAGGCCTGGGCCGGGGAAGGGGCGCGGGCCGGGGAAGGGGCGCCGGTCCGGGAAGAGCGCGTGCCGCCGGCACGCTGTAGGAGCTGTGACGGGAGTCTGGGTACTGGTCGGGGCCGTTGTCGTGGCGGTGGCGCTGGGCACGGCGATGCGCGCGCGGGACGGGCGGTTCCGTCCGTCCCGGGGGCGACGGGTCGCCGCGGACGGCGGGCCGGCCAGGGCCGTCGTGGCTGAACCGTCCCCGGCCGACGGCACCTCCCCAGCCGACGGCACCTCCCCGGTGGCGGCGGGTCCCGACGGCGGGCTGCGGGCAGAGCTCGCCGCGCTCGGCGAGGCGCTGGGGGAGCGGGCGACGTTGCTGCAGTTCTCCACGGCGTTCTGCGCGCCGTGCCGGTCGACGCGGCAGGTGTTGGCCGGGGTTGCCGCGCTGGTGCCCGGGGTGCGCCACGTCGAGGTGGACGCCGAGGCGCACCTTGATCTCGTCCGCCGGCTTGCCGTCCGGCGGACGCCCACGGTGCTCATCGTCGACGCCTCCGGCCGCGAGGTTCGGCGGGCCAGCGGCGCACCGCCGACGCGGCAGGCGGTGTTCGCGACGCTGGCGCAGATCGTCCCGGCGGACGAGATCGTCCCCACGGGCCAGACCGTCCCCACGGACGGGACCAAACGGGCAGATAGTGATTCTTCGGAACCGCCGCCAGCGGGTTAACACAGACGTGACTTTCGCTGCTACCGTGGCACGAACCATGTACCAGACGCAGCTCGTGAGGCGCCGCGCGGTCGACCTGTGCCGCGTGGGCAGCTGCCTGTGTCGTTCTTCCTGATCGCGGGTTGGCGCCCCTGATGTGATCGGTTTACCCGGCGCATCGCTGTGTGTCCGACCGGGTAGCTCGAGCCGGCAGTCAGGAGAAAGTCTCATGGTGGATCCTCGTGGCCTGCGGTTCACCGCTGCCGTCACCTCGGTCGTGCTCGCCGTGGTGCTGGTGACGGGGAGCGGATGGCTGTTGCTCGCACAGACCGTGGTGTTCGTCGTGGGAGCGGTCGCCGGCGTGCGGTACGCCCCCTACGGCCTGCTGTTCCGGGCGCTGATCAGGCCGCGGCNGGGCCCGCCCGCGACGACCGAGGACGCCACTCCGCCCCGGTTCGCCCAGCTCGTCGGTGCGATCTTCGGCGCCGTGGGGGTCGCGGGATTCCTCTCGGGCGTCGCCGTCCTCGGTTATGCCGCTGCCGCGGCCGCCTTCGTGGCGGCCTTCCTCAACGCGGCGTTCGCATTCTGTCTCGGGTGCCAGATGTATCTGTTCTTTCGTTCCATCACCGTAGGAGGAGCGCGCGCATGAGCCGCGAGAAGGCATTGGTCGACGCCGCATGGGTCGAGGCGAACCGCGACGACCCCAAGGTCGTTCTGGTCGAGGTCGACGAGGACGTCTCCGCCTACGACAAGGGGCACATTCCGGGTGCCGTGCGGCTCGACTGGAAGTCCGAGCTGCAGGACCCGGTCATCCGGGACTTCGTCAACAAGGAGCAGTTCGAGAAGCTGCTGTCCGGCAAGGGCATCGCGAACGATGACACCGTCGTCCTCTACGGCGGCAACAACAACTGGTTCGCGGCCTACGCCTACTGGTACCTCAGCCTGTACGGTCACGCGGACGTCCGGCTGCTCGACGGCGGACGCAAGAAGTGGGAGCTCGACGGCCGTGAACTGACCGCCGAGGTCACCCCGCGGCCGGCGACGAGCTACACCGCCAAGGAGGCGCGCACCGACATCCGCGCCTTCCGCGAGGAAGTCGTCGCCGCGATCGGTGAGAAGGCGCTCGTCGACGTCCGTTCCCCCGACGAGTTCTCCGGCAGGCTGCTCGCGCCGGCACACCTGCCGCAGGAGCAGTCCCAGCGGGCCGGTCACATCCCCACCGCGAAGAACATCCCGTGGGCGAAGACCGCGAACGAGGACGGCACCTTCCGCAGCAACGACGAGCTGACCACTCTCTATGGCGAGGCCGGCGTCGACCTCTCGCAGGACATCATCGCCTACTGCCGCATCGGTGAGCGTTCGGNGCACACCTGGTTCGCCCTGCACGAGTTGCTCGACCTGCCGAACGTGAAGAACTATGACGGGTCGTGGACCGAGTACGGCTCGCTGGTGGGCGTGCNGATCGAGAAGGGTGCGTGAGACATGTGCGGCGCGAGGCGCGGTGGACCGTCGGTGGAGGGAATTGACGTGGCCAAGGAGACCGTGATCCAGGGCGTCGTGGTGCAGGGCGGCGAGCCGGTCTCGACCGGCTACGCCCGGCTGCTCGACGAGGGTGGCGACTTCACCGCCGAGGTTCCGCTGTCCGCGACCGGCCAGTTCCGCTTCTTCGCGCGGCCGGGGCAGTGGACCGTGCGGGCGCTCGTGCCCGGCGCGAGCGGCGAGCAGAAGGTCGTCGCGCGCCAGGGCGAGCCGGTCGACACGCAGGTCGAGGTCGCGGCCTGACGGACGCTGGAGAGGGCGCGCCAGGCGCGGCAAAGGGGGACGGCGGGCAGTTTCCGCTGTCCCCCTTTTTTTTCGGAAGTGTCGCCTCGCGGGGAGCGGGCTGGCCGAGGCCGGTACTGCGTGCGTGTGCTGCGGTGCGTGTGCTGCGGCTGGGGCGCTGCTGGCTGCGGCGGTGCTCAGGCTGCGGAGTCGCCGAGCCCGGTGCCTGCGTGGACGGCGGCGGGCAGCAGCGGGCGGGGACCGCCCGGCAGGTCCGCGGGCGCCACCGTCGTCGGCACCGCGAAGTGCATCGGGCCCACGGAGAAACAGTGCAGGCCGTTGTCGCGGGCGAACGCGACCGCGGAGCCCCGGTCGGGGAACGGCGCAATGATCCGGCGGACGGTGCGCTGCCCGGCGGACGCGAACAGGACCACCGCGAAGAGTATGTCGGAGTCTACCGTCATGCGATCATGAAAGCGCATGCGATGGCCGGCGATANGCGTTTCGACGTGTCCCGTTCGTGGTCTGTTGTTGCGCCCGCGGTGGCTTCTGCAACGGCTTTCCGGTCTCAGTAGACAAGCGCCTGAACCCCGTCGGCGAGCACCTCGTCGACGAACGCGGCCGCGCCGGCGATGCGGACACCGGGGATGACGTCGTCCGGGCCGAACGAGCGCCGGGCCGCGCACTGGGTGCACACGGTGACCCGGCCACCGGCGAGGATGCCGGCGAGGAGGTCCGGCAGCGGCGCGGCATGCGGCAGGTCGAACTCCGCGGCCCGACCGGGCAGCGCGAACCAGGCGGATTCGCCGGTGAGCCAGACCGAGACGTCCGTCCCGGCGGCGACGGCGACGGCCNCCACCGTGAACGCCTGCGAACAGCGCTCCGGCGCGTCCATCCCAGCGGTGACCTTGACGACGAGGGGACGGGTCATCGGCCCAGTCTGCCCCATCGGCGGCCGCCGACGGGTAGCCGCGGAGCCCGCCACCCGACCGCCGGAAGCCGTCGGCCCGGCGCGGGGCTAGGCTGCGGAGCGTGCTGCACTACTTCTTCACCGGGCTCCTGGTGGCGATGTCCGTACTGATCGCCTGGTTCTCCGGCTACGTGGTCTACAAGCTGTACGAGGGGCAGCGCTGAGCGCCCGGGGCCGGTCGGCCGCCGGGCGGCCGCGGTCCGAGACCACGACCGGGACCGGGGGAGCCGGGCCCGCCGATCTGCATCCCAGCCTGCTGCCGCTGGCCTTCCTCGTCGGCACCTGGCGCGGTGAGGGCGTGGGCGGCTACGAGGACATCGAGGGCTTCCACTACGGCCAGGAGATCACCTTCGCCGCCGACGGCCGCCCGGCGCTGGGCTACGTCTCCCACACCTGGTGGGCGGACGAGCCGCGCGACGGCCGGGAGCCCGGTAGCCCACTGGCCACCGAGACCGGCTTCTGGCGCGTCCAGCCCGGCGAGGACGGCGGGTCGGTCGTCGAGGTGACGCTGGCGCATCCGTTCGGCATCGCGGAGATCTACGTCGGCACGGTGACGGGAACCCGCGTCGACCTCGACCACAACGTGCTGATCCGCACGGCGACCGCCCGCGACGTCACCCGCTCGGTGCGGCTCTACGGGATCGTCGAGGGCGGGGACCTGGCCTACGCGATCGACATGGAGGCCGAGGGCAAGCCGTTGCAGTCGCACCTCTCGGCGCGTCTGCACCGCGTCACGGACTGACCGGCCGGCCGGCGACGAGGGCCGACCCGGCGACGAGGGCCGGCCGGCGACCGGTCAGCCGGGCTTCGCGGCGTTGCCGGCGTCGGCGGCGAGCTTGGCCCGCCACGCCTTCTCCCGCTCGATCGCCGCGGCGAACCCGAGGGCGATCGCCGGGTCGAAGTTGTCGTCGGCGTAGGTGCCGACGCAGCCGAGGATCCGGTCGATCTCCTCCGCCGTGACCGCGAGNAGCGGGATCTGCCCGGTCAGGAAGATGTCGCCGACCCGGTCGATGGAGAAGTGCACGCCGTAGGTCTTCGCGTTGCGGCCGAGCAGGAAGGCGTAGGTGCCCGCCGCGTTCTCCGCCGGGGCGCGCATGAAGAACGCCTCGACCAGCAGGGTGTGGTCCTGCACGACGAGCCAGGTCATCGTGCGCAGCTTGTGTTCACCCTCCAGCGTGACCAGGAACGAGCCCGCACCGACGCGCTCGTAGGCGAGCTCGAGGTCGGCCAGGGTCTCGGAGATCAGGCCGTCGAGCCGTTCGCGCTCCGCCGTGTCGATGGGTGCCGTCATGGCTCCAGACCTCCCCGCCTGCAACTGTGATGATGCCGGATCAGGTGGAGATCCTCCCACCCGACCCGACGACTCACACCGCGACGGCGGCGGGGCTCAGCGCGTGCCGGTAGCTGCGCAGCACCCCACGGGCGGTGGCCGACCAGCCGAAGCCGGCCGCCCGGCCGACCGCGCCGGCGGCGAGCCGACTGCGCCAGTGCGGCTGGCGCAGCAGCCGGTCGAGGGTGTCGGCGTAGCGGGCCGGGTCACGACCCGCCACGAGCAGCCCGGAGACCCCGTCGGCGACGGCGGTGCGCAGGCCGCCGACCGCGGCGGCGACCACCGGCGTGCCGCAGGCCTGGGCCTCCAACGCGACGAGGCCGAAGCTCTCGCTGTGGCTGGGGACCACCACGGCGGTGGCCGCCCGGTACCAGTGGGCCAGCTCGTGCTGCGGCGCCGGCGGCTGGAACCGGACGAGGTCGGAGATCCCGAGGTCCGCGGCGAGCTTGACCAGGGCGTCCGGCTGCTCCAGCCCCGAGCCGCTCGGGCCGCCGACGACGGCGACGGTCAACCTCGAGCGGCGGGTCGGATCGCGGCGCAGCAGCTCGGCAGCGGCGTGCAGCAGCAGGTCCGGTGCCTTGAGCGGCTGGATCCGGCCGACGAACAGCAGCAGGTCGCCATCCCGGTCGAGGCCGAGGCGCGCCCGTGACTGCGCCGGATCGCCCGGCCGGAAGGTCTCCAGGTCGACGCCCGGCGCGACGACGTCGACCCGGTCGGGGTCGGCGTCGTAGAGGTCGATGAGGTGGCCGCGCTCGTCCGCGGTGGAGGCGATCAGCCGGGTGGACCCGGCGATGACCTCCTGCTCGCCGAGCAGCCGGCCGGGCGGCTCGGGGCGGTCCCCGACGGCCAGCGCGCCGTTCTTGATCTTCGCCAGGGTGTGCGAGGTGTGCACGAACGGCACGCCCCACCGCCGGGCGACCGCGAGGGCGACCTGGCCGGACAGCCAGTAGTGCGAATGGATGACGNCGAAGTAGCCCGGCTCGTGCCCCGCCTCGGCGC
This sequence comes from Frankia sp. AvcI1, assembly GCF_001420875.1. Taxonomy (NCBI): domain Bacteria; kingdom Bacillati; phylum Actinomycetota; class Actinomycetes; order Frankiales; family Frankiaceae; genus Frankia; species Frankia sp. AvcI1. The sequence continues at coordinate 196,598 of NZ_LJFZ01000003.1, forward strand.
GCAGCACATCCGCGGTGAACGCGCACAGCCAGGCCGGCAGGTCCTCGCGGTGGATCTCCTCGAACGGCCCGGCGTCGACGTGGCGCACCGTCACGCCGGGGGCCAGCTCCGCCGAGGTCGGCAACTTGCTGCTCACCGCCCGGGTGAACACCTCGACCTCGACGCCGAGCGCCGCGAGCTGCCGCGAGAGCTCCACCACGTAGACGTTCAGCCCGCCGGCGTCCCCCGTGCCGGGCTGCTCCATCGGCGACGTGTGCATCGACAGCATCGCCACGCGCCGGGGCCGGGTGCCCCGGTTTGGCTCGGCGCGGACCGCGGCACCGCTCCTGATCAACCGCACCGGGCACCTCCGCATCCATCCGTCTGGGTCGCCTGCCCGGCACGACCAACCCTGCACAGGACCGACACGACAACCACCGTTCTACCCGCCCCGTTGTCCGGTCAACTGGTCGCCCCCCGCCCCAGCGCCCACGACGGGCCGCAAATTACGCTGTCATTGCAGGTCAGAGGGGTGCGAGTGGTGAGGTCGCCGGGCCGACGGTCACAAAGCTGTAAGGAAACAGACGCGGTGACGCGCCCCGGGCGCCGGCCCGACCGGGCGGTCGAGCGCGATCCGGGTCACCGCCGCGGCGCGGGGAGACGCCGAACGTCGGCGGTCGGGGTGGATGCCCGAGGCGACCGGAACGGCCGATCTGCGAGGCTGGTCGGGTGCCGAATCCCCGCCGTGCCCCGCGCCTGGCGGCCGGCCGGGCCCGCGCCCTCGGGGAACCCACCCGGGGTACCACGGCGCCGAACCGGCTGCGGCGGGTCGACCGCTGGCTGCTCGACGCCGCCGGCCCCCTGCTGCGGGGCAGCGCGGACCCGCTGGTCGTCGATCTCGGCTTCGGTGCGTCGCCGGTCACCACCGTCGAACTCCACCGGCGGCTGCGGACGGCCTGCCCGCGGGTGCGCGTCGTCGGCCTCGAACTCGACCCGCAGCGAGTGGCCGCCGCGACGGATGCCGCCCGGCCGCCCGGGCTGACCTTCGCCCGCGGCGGGTTCGAGCTGCCGCCCGCGCCTACGCGTCCCGCCGTGGTCCGTGCCCTGAACGTGCTCCGCCAGTACCCCGAACCAGCCGTCGCCGGCGCCTGGGCGACGATGACGGCGCGGTTGGCGCCCGGCGGCCTGCTCGTCGAGGGGACCTGCGACGAGATCGGCCGGCGGGCCTGCTGGTTCTGCCTGCCGGCCCCGGGGCCGGCGCCCGGCTGGCTGCCCGCCGGGCGGGTCACCGCCCGCCCGACCCTGACGCTCTCGGCCCACCTGCCGAGCCTCGGCCGCCCCTCCGAGCTCGCCGAGCGGCTGCCCAAGGCACTGATCGAACACAACGTTCCCGGTCACGACGTCCACCGCCTGCTCGGGGCGCTCGATCGGGCCTGGGAACGGGCCGCGCCACGGGCCGTGTTCTCGCCGCGGCAGCGTTGGATCGCCGCGGTGGCCGAGCTGCGGGCGCAGGGCTGGCCGGTGCGCGCAGACGCCCGGCGCTGGCGGCTGGGCGAACTTACCGTCGACTGGCCGCCGCGAGCGCCGCGCTGAACGCGCGGTAGGCCTGATCGTCGTACAGCACGAAGCGCGCCTGCGCGACCCGGGTGTCCGCCGCGAGGACGGTCGTCACGGCCAGGCGGGCGGCGTCGTCCAGCGGCCAGCCGTACACCCCGGCGCTGACGGCGGGGAAGGCGACGCTGGCCGCACCGAGCTCGTCGGCGACCGCGAGCGCCCGCGTGTAGGCCGAGCGCAGCAGTGCGGAGCGGTCCTCTGCCGGGTCGTACACCGGGCCGACGACGTGGATGACGTGCCGGGCGGCCAGCCGGCCCGCCGGCGTCGCCACCGCCTCACCGGTCGGCAGCCCCCGCGGGAGGGAGGTCGCGCGCAGCCGCTCGCAGGCGGCACGGATCTCCGGTCCGCCGGCGGCGTGGATGGCGCCGTCGACGCCCCCACCACCGAACAGTCCGCTGTTGGCGGCGTTGACGATCGCGTCGGCCTCGACGAGCGTGATGTCGCCCTGCTGCAGGGTCACGTGCACCATGGCGACCAGTCTTCCCGAGCCGGCGTTCGCTGTGACGGTCCTCGGCGGTACCCACCCGGACGAGGGAGGGGCGGGGCCCACAGGGACTGGTGCGTTTGCGGGTGGACGGGGACTGCGATCCGATGGAGGATATTCGGCCTCGCAGCGGGGCCGGGGCCCGGGCCAGGACCGGGGCTCAGGGCAGAAACCGGGGCTCAGGCCAGGACCCGGGGCTCAGGCAGGAGAGGAAGCCGGAAGGCTGGAAGGGATGGCGGNGATGGCGGAACAGCTCGTGGTTCTCGGGTTCGACAGCGTGGAGCAGGCGCGGCAGGCCTGGTCACTCGGCCGCCGACTGCGCCGGGACAAGCGGCTCGATCTGGCCGACGGCACGCTGGTGTGGCGGGATGAGCGAGGCCGCGTCACCATGCGCCGCGTGGCCAACCCGGCCCGGACCGCCGCTCTCGGCGGGGCTCTGTGCGGCGGGGTGATCGGAACGGTGTTCCTCGCCCCGTTCGTCGGCCTCGGCATCGGGGCGGGCGCCGGGGCGCTCGCCAGCAGGCTCAGCGGGCCGGGCGTGGACGACGATCTGGTCCGGCGCATCGCCGGGCATCTGCAACCGGGACGGGCCGCGATCTTCGCCCTGGTGCGCCGTTCGGCGGCCGAGGAGGTCACCGCCGCACTGCGCCCGCACCACCCGGTCGTCATCATGACGACCCTGCCGCCGGAGCGGGAACACCGGCTGGCCCGGGCCCTGGGCCGCCGGCCAGCTCCCGCCTGACGGCCCCCGCGACCGGGGCCCGCCCGCGGCGGCTGGTCGCGGCGGCTGGTCGCGGCGGGCGCGGTGGCCGCCCGCCGCGGTCTGCGGCGCGTCAGGAACCGGCGGGGCGGCGGGTCGGCGCGATCTTGTCGAGCACCGCGAGGTCGTCCGGGCGGGGCTGCCACTGGCCGGCCGCGGCGTTTGCCCGCACCTGGACGGCGCTCGTCGCGCCGGCGATGACCGAGGCGACGCCGGGCTGTGCGGCCAGCCCGCCGATCGCCACGTCGAGCAGGGAACGGTCCCGCTCCCGGGCGAAGGTCTCCAGCACGTCGATGCGGTCGAAGACCTCGTCGGTCAGCTCGTCCTGCCGCCCGGCGAGCCGGGTCCCGGGTGCGGGCGCCTCGTCGCGCTGGTACTTGCCGGTGAGCAGCCCGTTCGCGAGCGGGAAGTAGGGGATGACGCCGATGCCGTACTTCAGCGTGGCCGGCACCAGTTCCGCCTCGACGCCGCGTTCGAGCAGGCTGTAGTGGTTCTGGGCGGAGATGAACCGGGTGGCACCGGAGGCCCGCGCGGTCCACTCGGCGTCGGCGACCTGCCAGGCGTCGAGGTTGCAGGCGCCGATGTAGCGGATCTTGCCTTCCTTGAGGATCTCGTCGAGCGCCTCGAGCGTCTCCTCGATCGGCGTGAAGGCGTCCAGCTTGTGGAGCTGGTACAGGTCGATGTNGTCCGTCTGCAGCCGGCTCAGGGAGCCCTCGACGGCCTTGCGGATGTACCGCCGCGATGCCCGGGCGCTGAAGTCCTGGCCGTACATGCCGCCCATGTCGCTGCCGAATTTCGTGNCCAGGACGACGTCATCGCGGCGGCCCCGCAGAACGTGCCCGAGCAGGGTCTNCGAACCACCCTTGTTCCCGTAGGTGTCGGCGGTGTCGAAGAAAGTGATCCCGGCGTCGAGCGCGGCATCGACGACCGCGCGGGTGNCGGCCAGGTCGACGCGTGAGCCGAAATTGTTGCATCCCAGACCGACGACTGACACGAGCAGTCCGGACGATCCCAGCGGGCGATAGCGCATGTACTCAATACAACACATCGGAGTGCCGCCCGCGGACACCAGGTCCGCGGGCGGCGGTCGATCTGTGTACACCGGTGGTCGTCCATAGCGGATCCGATGTGTACGGGTTTTCCCGGTGTTACTTCTCCGGAGCGGCGTCGACCACCGCGCGACCGACCGCCTCCGCCGCCCGGCGGGTCGACGTGCGCGCCGCGCGGGTCTGGCTGACCGCGGTCCGGGTGCGCTGCTCGGCCTCCGCGGTGGACGGGCTGCGTCGGATGCTCGCCACCCGGCGCTCTCCCCGGGACGCGAAGGTGTTGTAGAGCTGGGTGGCGCGGTCCTGCAGGTCCGAGATCTGGGAGGTCACGGTCGCCGGCAGCGCGCGAACGGCGGTGCCGACCTGGGTGGGCACCCGGGCGGCCTGCACGGGCAGCGACCCGACCCGGTCGGAGAGCCGGCGGACCTCGCTCGTCGTCGTCGTGGGCAGGGCGAGAAGCTTCGCGACGGCGAGGTCGGCGGCCCCCACCGAGGCGTAGATCGGCTTACGGACCTCCGCCAGCGGAACCCTGATCTCGGCCTTCACCGCGGCCTCGTCGTGATCCGTCTGCGCGGTGGCGCGGGCGGTGGGCCGGGNGNCGGACCGGTTGGCCGGGCGGCTCGTGGTACGGGATGTCGTGCGCGTGGTGGCCATGGTGTCTCCCTCGGGTCGAGGATCTGTTGTCGTCGTGTAGGTGATTCCTGGGGTTCGGCCGCCGCTGCGGGTGTGCTCCGGTGGCGGCTGTCGGGTCAGGGATGTGCGGTCGACTCGGTGCGTTCCGTGCGTTCCGTGCGTTCCGTGCGTTCCGTGCGTTCCGTGCGGTCCGTGCGGTCGAGGTGGTGTCGTGGCGACGGATCCGCCGCTCTGGCCGCGGCCGAGCGGGTCGGTGCCGGTGCCGGTGCCGGTGAGACGCTGTCGTCCGGCGGGGGGCGAAGGCCCGGGAGCAGGTCAGGCGCCGGTTGCTCCGGCGGACCCGTCCGTGTCGGGTCCAGGGGCGGCGGTCGAGCCGGTGGTGCCTTTCGAGCCGGTGGTGCCTTTCGAGCCGGTGGTGGTGTCGGCACCGGGAGTGGTGTCCGAACCGGGAGTGGTGTCGGGGCCGGGACTGGTGTCGGGGCCGGGGGCGGTCGACGGGGTGGCGGTGCGGCGACGGGTGCGGGTGGTGGCTGCGGTCGACGAGGTGCCGCCGGCCGACCTGGTGCGCCCGGCTCCCGCCGAGCCGCCGCGGGTGGTCGCCGTCGCCCGCTTGGGGCTACGGCGCTTCGGCGCTTCCGCGATGGCCGGCTGCGCCGCCGCGTCGTCGGCCGGCACGGCCGCGCCCAGAGCGTCCTGCGCCGCCTCGGCAGCGGCGCGACGACTGGCAGGCCGCCGCCGAGCGGTACCCGCGGGGCGGGTCTTCGCCGTCGCCGTCACCCTCGTACCGGCGGTGGCGTCGCCACCGGCGACGGGCACGTCGCCCGCTGCGCCGCCGGCGCTCGCCTCCGCGACGGTGTCGTCGTCCGCACCGGACGCTTCCTCCGCACCGGAGTCGTCATCCACGCGGGTACCGGCTCCGCCCGCGGCCGGCCCGCCGGTCGCCGCGCCGGCTCGGGCGGCGACGGCGTTCTCCGTGCAGAACGCCTCGTAGATGTCGAGCACCACCTGCTTCTGCCGCTCGGAAAGGGAATCGTCCGCGAGGATCGCCGCCATGACGTCCTCACCGCCGTGCCGTTCCTCCAGAATCCCGGCCTGGACGTAGAGCACCTCGGCGGAGATGCGCAGCGCCTTGGCGATCTGCTGGAGAATCTCCGCGGACGGTCGGCGCAGACCTCGCTCGATCTGGCTGAGGTAAGGGTTGCTCACCCCCGCCTGCTTGGCGAGTTGACGCAGGGAAATCTGCGCGGCGCGCCGCTGATCCCGGATGAAATCGCCGAGATCGCGAACATTCAGGGCCGCCACCGGGTCACACGCCTCCTTCGACGGACGGGTCGGGCGCCGCCCGACCGCTGCGGGCACCCCGCGCCGAGGACGCGGCCGACGGTGATCGGCGCTCGGCCACCGGGACGGGGAGCCCGGCACAACGCAACGTCAACGCGATCGACGATACGTCCGAGTGCTAACTCTGGCAAGCGCGCGAGTTAGCACCTTTGGGTCGCTCCGCCCGACGGGCACCCGATGTCCGCCTGCCCTGGCGGGCGATCGGCGGGCGGGCGGGCGGCGACCCCCGTAACCCCCGTAACCCCCGTAACCGCCCGAGACGCGGAAGTCCGGACCAGGGCGGGATGGCCCTGGGCTCGGATGGCCTTGGGACGGTCAGTTCTCGGCCTGGGCCAGCCACGCGCGCTGGGTGGCCAACGCGGCTTCGGTCTCGGCGATCTCCTTGGTGCGCCCGGCAGCCTGGGCGCGGGCGAGTTTGGCCTCCAGCTTGGCGACGGATTCTCGCAGCCTGGTCACGAAGGGCGACGCGGCGATGGAACGCTGCGCCCATCGGGCGTCCGCGGCCTCGCGCAGCCTGTCGCCGATCGCCGCCATCTGGCGTTCGAGTGTGCCGGCCGTCTCGCGGGGAACCCGGCCGATCTCGTCCCACCGGTCCTGCAGTTCGCGCAGGCGCCGCAGCGAGCGCTCGGTGTCGGTCGGGTCGAGCGCGCTCGCCTCGGCCAGCAGCTTCTCCTTCTGGACCTGGTTGTCCCGCAGCTCCGCGTCCCGCTCGGCGTTCGCGGCGTTGCGCCGGCTGAAGAAGACGTCCTGCACCTCGCGGAACCGGTTCCACAGCGCGTCGTCGACGTCCTTGGCCGCCCGGCCGGCCGCCTTCCAGTCGGCGAGCAGAGCTCGGTAGCGGGCGGTCGTGCCGGCCCAGTCGGAGGATTCGACCAGCGCCTCCGCCTCGGCGATGATCGCCTCCTTCCGCTCCCGCGAGCGGGCCCGCTGGGTGTCCAGGGCGGCGAAGTGCGCGGTGCGCCGGCGGGTGAACTCCTCGCGGGCGCCGGTGATGCGCCGCCACAGCGCCGAGTCGGTGCGCTTGTCCAGGGACCCGACGGCCCGGAACTCCTCGGCGAGAGTGCGGAAGCGTTCGCCGGCGGTCTTCCATTCCGAGCTGCGGCCGAGCCGCTCGGCCTCGGCGACCAGCTCCTCCTTGGCCGCGGCGATCCGGGCGGTCCGCTCGGCCCGCTCGGCGGCGAGCACGGTGCGCCGCTCCTCGGTGCCCGCGAGGACGGTCTCGAGCCGGGCACGCAGGGCGTCGAGATCACCGACGACGGCGGCGGAGTCGAGGGAGTCGAGCAGCCGGCGGGCGCTGCCCGCGATCCCGCCCGGATCGACCCCGCTGAGGGTCAACCGCCGTTCCAACAGCACGACCTCGGCACTCAGATCGTCGTAGCGGCGCTCGAAGTGGGCCAGGCCCTCGCTGGGGCTCCCGGCCCGCCACGATCCGACGGCGCGCTCACCGCTCGCCGTGCGAACGAAGACGGTGCCGTCCTCGGCGACGCGCCCCCAGGCGGACGCTTGGCCGGATTCGCTGCGGTCACTCATCGTGTTCCCGAAGATCGACTGACGTTTCCTGTCATTCTTGNAGGCGTTGGCCGCGGAGGGGACGGCCGCCACGTATCCGGACACCGTGAATCGGTGCCCGCACCGCCGCAGCGCGTCGGGATCCGGAACGCGGGGCGCCGATGCCCGCTGGTGGCGTCCGTCCACGCACCCGTGGACCCGGTCCGTCCNCTGCCCCGATCGGCGGCTCGCGGACCGGAGGGTCACAGGTAGGCACCGGTTGTTCCTGCGGTGGCCCGACCCCGGTCTAGGCATCCCGGCACGGGTGGGGCCAAGATGCGTAACCGTGACGAGTGGGGTGCATGGGTGATGCGCCGCGCAGGGATGATGGTGCNCCGTCCGTGGATGGTGCGCCGTCTGTGGATGGTGCGCCCTGCGTGCATGATGCGCGGTGCGTGCATGATGCGCGGTGCGTGGGTGATGCGCGGCGGGCGGATGAGCGGGATGGGTGGATGACCGGGGTGGGTGGCGGCCGGGTGGGCTGGCGGGTCGGCGCGTTGTTGGCGCCCGCCTTCGTCGGGCTCGGCGTGTTCGTCATCGGGCCCGCCCTGGTCTCGGCCTTCGTGGCGGGGACCGACAAGACGCTGACCGGTCCGCGTTTCAGCTGGGTGGGCACGGCGAACGCCCGCACCGCCTTCTCCGATGGCGACCTCGGCGGGGCCGTGCGCAACACCCTCCTGTACTGCCTCATCACGGTCATTCCCGCGGTCGCGATCGGGCTGGCACTGGCGCTGGCCGCGGAGCGGGTGACCCACGGCCGTGCCCTGGTGCGTTTCGCGTTGTTCCTGCCGGTCAGCGCGAACATCGTCGCGATGGCGGTGGTGTTCGCGTACATGTTCGACAGCAGTCCCGACGGATTCGCGAACACGGTGGTCGGTCTGTTCGGGGTGGCGCCGGTCGACTGGCTCGGCGACACCTCGACCGCCCTGCCGGTGGTCGCCCTCGTCGGGGCCTGGCGGCTGACCAGCTTTGTGTTCATCGTCTACCTGGCCGGCCTGACCACCATCCCGCGCTCGGTCTACGAGGCGGCCGACGTCGACGGCATCCGCGGATTCGCCCGGNTGCGCCACATCACCCTGCCGCTGCTGGCGCCCACCACGGTCTTCCTGGGTGTCTTCGTGACAATCCTGACGCTGCAGACCTTCGAGACGGTCGCCGTTCTCACCAAGGGCGGCCCCCTCGATTCGAGCACCACCATCATTTACTACATTTACGAGGTCGGTTTCACCGGATCGTTCCGCATCGGATACGCCTCGATGATCGCTCTGTTGCTGCTCGTCGTCATCGTGGCGCTCGGCGCCGGCGGAGCGCTGCTCGGGCGGCGTATCCGGCGGGCGCGGGAGGCCGCCGCGTGACCGCCGGGACCAGCAGCGGCGCCCCCGCCGGCCCATCCGTCCCCGCCGGCCCGCCTGCCCCGGCCGGACCACCGGCCCGCCACCGCGGCCCGGCCGCCCTGCGGACACGCGCGGCCCGCGCGGCGGGACCGCGTCGTCGGCTGCCGGGCGCCGCGACCCTCGCGCGCCTCGCCCTGCTCACCGTCGGCATCGTGGTCGCGGTCCTGCCGTTCGTCTGGATGCTGCGAACCGCGATCGGCCCTCCGCAGACCGCCCTCGCGCTCGATTCCAACCCCATCCCGTCGCGGGTGCAGTTCCACTCGTTCGACCAGGCCTGGCACGCCGGCGACCTCGGACCCGCGCTGCTCACCGGCGTCGGGGTCAGCCTCGCGATCCTCGCGCTCCAGCTCGCCACGGCCGTCCCCGCCGCCTACGCCTTTGCCTGCCTGCGCTTTCGCGGGCGCACCGGCCTGTTCGCCGTGGTGCTGGCCACGCTGCTCGTGCCCGCGCAGGTCACCGCGGTGCCGAACTACGTGACGATCTCCGCGCTGGGCTTCGCCGACACCCGCGTCGGCCTGGTGCTGCCGTTCATGACCCACGCCGGCATGATCTTCATGCTCCGCCAGTACATGACCACCATTCCCGCGTCGGTCCTCGACNCCGCGCGGATGGACGGCCTGGGCACCTGGCGGACGCTACGCTCGATCATCGTGCCGCTCGCGGCGCCNGCGATCGCCTCGGTGTCCGTGTTCAGCTTTCTGCTCTCCTACAACGAGTACCTGTGGCCGCTGCTGGTCGCCCGGTCGCCCGGCATCGCCACCCCGCCGCTCGCCCTTGCCCGCCTGCTGACGGACTCCTCGTCGATCATCCCCGACTTCGCCGAGCTCGCCGCTGCGGCGCTGGTCATCAGCCTGCCGTCGCTGGCCGTCTTCGTCGTCGCCCAACGCCGTCTCGCCGCCGGGATCACCGGCACGGGCGCCGGTGCCTGAGAGGAACAACGCGTGATCCGCATCCGCCGCTTGCTGCCCCTGACCGTGGCGGTCACCATGCTCACGTTGACGGCGTGCGGCGGAGGCGGTGACTCCGGCCCGGCGAACCCGGCGGAAAGCCTGCGTCCCACCGCGCGTTCCGCCGCCGCGGGCGTCGACAACGTGGCCGGCGCGACGGCGTCCCCGGAATGCGCCGCCAAGGTGAAGACCCTGCGGATGGCCGCGGTCGGCACCCTCAACGACGTGGCGAAGTCCGGCAAGGCGTACATGGAGAAGGCCCATCCCGGCCTCACCGTGGACCTGAACACCACCGCCCCCGACTACACCGCGCTCGTCCAGCAGATCAGCGCCGACCGGTCGGCAGGCCGCTCCGTCGACGTCGCGGTCGCCGGNTTCGACCTGCTGCCGGTCTTCGCCCGCGAGCTCGGCGCCCAGGAGCTCTCCCCGCGGCTGCTGCGCGCCTCCTACGACCAGCGCCTGCTCGGCCTCGGCACCGTCGGCGGCAAGCAGATCGGGATCCCNCAGCAGGTCTCCTCGCTCGCCCTGGTCTACAACCTCGACGTTCTGACCAAGGCCGGCGTCGACCCCGCCACCCTCACCACCACCGCCGGCGTGCTCGCCGCCGCGGACAAGATCAAGGCATCCGGACAGAACGTGCAGCCGATCGACCTGCCGACCGGCCAGCAGTTCGGGCAGTGGATCCTCAACACGCTGNCCAGCTCCAAGGGCACCCCGATCCAGGACGCCTCGGGCCGCCCGGCGCTGACCACCCCGGCGGCGCAGGAGGCCGCGGAGTTCCTGGCGAAGGTCGGCACCTACGGCCCGCAGTCCACCGACCCGACCCAGCAGGGGCTGCTGCGCTTCGGCATCCGCAAGCAGACCGCGATGACGGCGGTCACGGTCGCCTCGCTCGCCGGCGGGCTGAAGTTCATCGCCGGGCAGGGAGCGAAGGGATTCCGGGCCGGCGCCATCCCGTTCCCGACCCTGCCCGGCGGCACCCAGCATCCCGTCGCCGGCGGGAACGCGCTGACCGTCCTGGCCACGGACCGCTGCCAGCGGGAGATGGCGACCGAGCTGGTCGTCTCCCTGCTGTCCCCGGACGTCGTGGTCGCGAGCACGGAGGCGCTCAGCTACATCCCGGTGGACACCCAGGCCGCCAGTCAGCTCGGTGCGTTCTACGACACCTACCCGCAGCTGAAGCCCTTCCTCGCGCTCACCGGTTCGCTGGTCAAGGCGCCCGCGTGGGGCGGGGCCCGCGGCGGCGAGCTGCCGACCGCGCTGTCTGACCAGGTGCTGCGCATCGTCAGGGGCGAGGACCCGGCGAAGACGTTGGCCGCGGCGCAGGCCGAGGCCGTGGAGCTGACCCGGTGAGCGCCCCGGCCCCCGCCAGGCCCGATCTCCCGCTCGGGATGGTCACCGGCGTGCCGATCGAATTCGACCGGATCGGCCGCTCGTTCGGCTCCGTGCACGCGCTGCACGAGGTCTCGCTCACGGTCGCGGCCGGGGAGATCGTCGCGCTGCTCGGGCCGTCGGGCTCGGGAAAGTCGACGCTGCTGCGGATCTGCGCCGGGCTGGACGAGCCGACCACCGGCGACGTGCGCTTCGACGGGACCAGCCAGCTCGGCCTCCCGCCGCACCGCCGGGACGTCTCCATGGTGTTCCAGCACTTCGCGCTCTACCCGCACAAGTCCGCGCTGGACAACCTGACGCTCGCCCTGCGCCACGGCCGCGGCCTGCCGAAGGCTGCCGCCGTCGCAAGGGCCCGGGAGACGCTCGCCATGCTCGGCATCGCCGAGCTGGCCGGCCGCCGTCCCCCGCAGATGTCCGGCGGCCAGCGCCAGCGGGTCGCGATCGGGCGGGCCCTGGCGACCCGAGCGCGCGTCATCCTCCTCGACGAGCCCATGTCCGGCCTCGACGCCNAGCTCCGGGTCGAACTACGGGTCGAGATCGTCGGCCTGCTGCGCAGCCTGGGCACCACCGCGCTGTTCGTCACCCATGACCAGGCCGAGGCGATGGCCGTGGGGGATCGCGTCGCCGTCCTCGGCGAGGGCCGCCTGCAGCAGATCGGCACCCCCGACGAGATCTACGACCGGCCCGCCACCCGCTTCGTGGCCGCCTTCGTCGGCAGCCCGCCGATGAACGTCTGGGACGGCCACTGGCACGACGGCCGCCTGCGCGCCGACGGCTTCGACGTGCCGGCGCCCGCGGGCGCGGCGGCCTTCGGCGTCCGGCCCGAGCACCTCACCCTGGACCTCGGCGCCCTGGACGTCGACAGCCCGGGGGCGGGCACCCCGGGCGTCGGCACCCCGGGCGTCGGCACCCCGGGCGTCGGCACCCCGGGCGTCGGCACCCCAGGCGTCGGCACCCCAGGCGTGGGCGGCCTGGACGGCGGCAGCCTGGACGTCGGCGTTCCCGAGCAGCCCGGCAGCCTGCGCGGGGTGGGCGGCTCCGAGCAGCTGCGACTGTCGGGNGAGGTCGTCGTCTCCGAGCGGCTGGGGGCGGAGCGGACCGTCCACGTCCGCACGCGCGCCGGCGTGCTCGCCGTCCGCGTGAACGCCGCCCTCGCCCTGACCCCCGGTGCCTTCGTGGTGCTCCGGGCTCCGACGTCGGCACTCACCTACTTCGCGCCCGACGGCGACCGCCTCGACCATCCCTGACCGCTGCTGCCGGGACTGGCGCTGCGATCACTCCCGTGACCACGGACGCCTGAGCCCGCGGCGTGCCGGAAGGACCTCGATCTCCACCGATGGTCACGACGCAGCAGCAGGGCCGCCGTCGTGCCGAGGGGTGGGCACGGTTTCCGGGCCGGGAACCGTGCCAGGNCTCGGCACGATCCTCGTTCGCCGCCGCGGTGATGACTGTCGGTTGTTGCCCGGCCGAGACCGAGGCCGGGACGCGGACGTGACCATGGACGATCCGTCGTGCCCGCGCTGGGCGGTGCGGTCCGCGACGTGGACTGCGAGAGCCTGACGGCGTTTCCACGGGAACGAAGGACATCTCGACCTGGAATCGTCGTCGTCGGCTAATTGTATTGCGGTTGATGCGGATTCTGGTCACGGGTCGCGTCGTTTCTCAAAATGGGTGACGGCGCGCCGCTCACTGTGCTTTGCTGTCTGTCAAACGCCCATCGCGCACATGGTGTCCGACCGAGTCCTGGTCCTCGGATTCCGTCGGGTAAAACGAGGATAGGCGCATGTGACCAGGATGCGTCGAAGATGGCATCCGTGCCCGTATTGACCGGATGGGGCCCCAGGTCGCGGCCNCATGGCCGCAATGTTGGAGAACTGGACATGACGCCCGGATGTCCGGGCAGTCCCCGGCGACATCCGTGCAATCAAGGCCCCCAGTGGTCCGGCCGTGACCTCTGTGCACGCATCGCACCGGGGTCATCACTATGGACACCAGGATGTCGCGACATAGCGTCAGTGGGCGCTCACAGATTTGACCCAGGAGTTCCGACTCGAGGAGATCGTCGATGCTGACGGATAACGCGCACGCCTGCACACATCCGCTCGCATTCGTCCGCGCGCAGCGTGGTTGGTCCTATCAGCGACTGGCCCGTGTGGTGGCCCGTCGCGCCCGTGACCTCGGGGTGGCGAACATGGCGGCCGAGCGCCAGAAGGTCTGGCGCTGGGAGCACCGCGGCGTCGTCCCGGACCGGGTCTCCCAGCTCGCCCTCGCCGCCGAACTCGGCGTCCCGAACGACCGGCTGGAGTCGCATCCGTGGCCGGCCTGGCTGCCGACCGGTGACGCCGTGCGCACCGAGTACCCGTGGACGCCGGCCGGCGGCATCACGGCGATCATGGACGTCGTCGAGGACGCCCTCTCCGACCGGCGCGGTTTCCTCACCATCACCGGGGTCGGCGTCGCGGAGCTCGCGACGCAGTGGCTCGGCCTGGAGCCCAGCCGGCTGTCCGCCGCGCTGAACGGCGGACGAGTCGACGATCAGATCGTGAACCGGATCGAACACAACATCCCCGGCCTGCGGGTGATGGACGAGCGCCTCGGTGGCGAGAGCGTCCGCCGCCTGGTCGACGCCGAGCTCGGGGTGGTGGNGGACCTGCTGGTTCGCGGGTCCTACACCGAGCAGGTCGGCCGTCACCTGCACGTGGTCGCGGCCGAGCTCGCCCGGTTCGCCGGCTGGGTCTCCTTCGACGCCGGCTTCCAGACCGCCGCCCAACGCTACTGGATCACCGCGCTGCACTCCGCGCACGCCGGTGGTGACCGGATGCTCGGCGCGAACGTGCTGAAGAACATGTCGCTGCAGTGCGTCGACTTCGCCCGTCCGCGGGAGGCGGTGGATCTCGCGGAGGCCGCCGTGACCAGCATCGGGGGCGCCAGCGGCCGGGTCGGCGCCATGCTGCACATGCGGCGCGCCCGCGCCCACGCCGCGCTCGGCGAGGCCGGCGCGTGCGCGGAGGCACTGGCCCGTTCGGAGGAGGCGATGGACGCCGCCCGGCCCGAGGACCCGGCCTGGGCCGACTACTTCGACGACGGCGAGTACCACGCCCAGATCGGCAGTTGCTACATCGATCTCGGTCATCTCGCGCAGGCCGACCGGTGGCTGGAGAGATCCCTGACGATGCTGCCGACCTCGCGGGCCCGGGACCGGGCGACCTACCTGCTGCGCCGGGCCGCCCTGCAGATCGACCTGGGCAACGTCGAGCACGGCTGCGCGCTGACCCGGGAGGCGATGCCGATGCTGGAGGCGACGCGCTCCAAGCGCAACGCCCGCCGGGCCGACGAGCTGCGGCGCCGGTTGCGCCGGCACAGCTCCGACCCGGAGGCGCGCGAACTCGACCAGGTCCTTTCGCGCACCGCCTGAGCGCAGGTCAGGGCCGGGACCGTCAGGGGGAGCGCAGCAGCCGGCCCGCCGGGCGCTTCGGCGCGGCCGCCGCGCTGGCGTCGTCGTCGTCCGGGTCGATTGCGGCGGCGACGGGGGCGCCGTCGGGGTCGGTGACGACGAGGGCGGCGCCCGCGGGCACCGAACGCTTCACGATCGCCAGGGCGATGGGGCCGAGCTCCTCGTGCATCTCGGAGGTGCCGACGAAACCGACCTCGCGCCCGTCGGCCGTCACCGCCGAACCCGGGGCGGCCACGGTGCCGTCGAGGTGGAGCAGGACGAGCCGGCGCGGCGGACGGCCCAGGTTGTGCACCCGGGCCACCGTCTCCTGGCCGCGGTAGCAGCCCTTGTCCAGATGCACCGCGTCGGCGAGCCAGCCCACCTCGTGCGGGATCGTGCGATGGTCGGTCTCCCGGCCCAGCCGCGGCCGGCGGGCGGCGATCCGCAGGGCGTCGAAGGCGGACAGGCCGGCGGGCACCGCGCCGGCAGCGAGCAGCCGTTGGGCCGTCGCCGCGAGCGTCGCCCGGTCGACGAGCAGATCGACGCCGTATGCCATCCGGCGGACCAGCGTGCCGTCCGCCGCTCGGGCCACCGGGTAGGGGCCGGTGACCGGCGCGCCGGTGGGCTCGAGGGCCAGCGGTTCGGGCAGGTCCAGATCGGCACCGCCGAGGGCCGCGGCGACGGTGGGCACCGCGGCCGGTCCGACCACGCTGAGCACCGCCGTCCGCGCGCTGACGTCCGCCGGCTCCACCCGGAGCAGGAAGCGCATCGACTCCAGGTAACGCAGCAGCCCGGCGGCCGTGCCGGGCTCCACGTCCACCCAGGTGGCCGTGCCGTCGTCGGCGAGGACGAGATGGTGCTCGACGTGGCCCTGCGGGGACAGCACCAGCGCCTCGCTGCCGCGCAGCGCGCCCAGCCCGGACAGGTGCTGGGAGGTGATGCTGTGCAGCCAGGAAAGCCGGTCCGGGCCGCCGATGCGCACCACCTCGCGGTGCGACCGGTCGACGAGGGCGGCGCCGTCGCGCAGCGCGCGCTGCTCGCGCAGCGGATCGCCGTAGTGGGCGGCGACGGTCGCGTCGTCGCCGGCCGCCGGCACCGCGCCGGGCAGGTCGAGCAGCGGGGATCGGGTGGCTGTGGTGCTCGGGGTGGACCCAGAGGTCATACCGTCGAGTCTAGGTCCCCCCTCGGGGCCCGGGGCCGCCCTCACGGCCCGGCTGGGCCGACGCGATCGCCGCCGAAGCACGGCGGCCGGCGGCGGCTTGCCGTGTTCCCGAACGGAGTGTCGCGAGCATCCCATCGACGCGTCCAAAAAAGCCGTTGCGAGGTGGCCGCCCGGCCGCGTAGCGTCTGCGGTACACGAGAAGGGAGGTGGTCCAAACTTTGTATGCTCATAGGACTCGTGAGGTGACTGTCCGCTAGCCGGTCTCGTGGTCCTCACCTCTAGCCGGGTGGCCCCACGGGCACCGGCACCGGCGAGTACCAGGCAGATCACCCGACCCCCGGGCGCCGTCGACAAGTCCCGACGGCCCGCCACCGCTTCCAGCGGCGGCGGAGCGCCCGGGGGTCGCTTCATGTCTGGCCCCAGGAGACCTCGCCGCAGCCGACCCGCTGCCAACGACCTGTCGCAGTGGACCCGCCGCCCGCCGCGGCCCCGCTGCTCGACCCGGGCGGCGGCGTCCGACCTGGGGCCCGGCCCCTTCGGTGGGTCTGGCGCATCCGCCGAACCCGGCTGCGACCGGCGGCGATCCGGCGGGTCGGCGGTGGGAACCGGCAATGCTGGCCGAGGGCCCGGGCGAACAGGCAGGATCTCGGGTATGANGACCCTCGTCCTGCTCCGCCACGGTGAGAGCAACTGGAACCGCGAGAACCTGTTCACCGGCTGGGTGGACGTCGACCTGTCCGAGAAGGGCCTGAAGGAGNCCACCCGCGGCGGTGAGCTGCTGGCCGAGGCCGGTGTCCTGCCCGACGTGGTGCACACGTCCCTGCTGACCAGGGCGATCCGCACCGCCTGGCTGGCGCTGGACGCCGCCGGGCGGACCTGGGTACCGGTCCGCCGGAGNTGGCGGCTGAACGAACGGCACTACGGCGGCCTGCAGGGTCTGAACAAGGCCGAGACGCTGGAGAAGTTCGGCGAGGAGCAGTTCCAGCTCTGGCGGCGCTCCTACGACACGCCGCCGCCGGAGATCGGTCCGGAGCAGGTCAGCGGGGTGGACGAGCGCTACGCCGATCTCGCCCCCGACCTCATCCCGCGCACCGAGTGCCTCGCCGACGTCGTCGCCCGCATGNTGCCCTACTGGTACGACGCGATCGTGCCGGACCTGCGGGCCGGCCGCACGGTCCTGGTGGCCGCGCACGGCAACTCGCTGCGAGCCCTGGTCAAGCACCTCGACCACATCAGCGACACCGACATCGCCGGGCTCAACATCCCGACCGGCATCCCGCTGCGGTACGAGCTCGACGACGACCTGGGCGTGCTGAGCTCGGGATATCTCGACCCGGATGCGGCCGCGAGTGCTGCGGCCGCCGTCGCCGCCCAGGGGAAGAAGTAACGGAAAAGGTAACGACGATCAGCCTCCAGGCCCGCGGTACCCGCGCGGGCCTGGCGCGTCGTCCCGGGGGAGTCGCCGGACCGGGCGCCGGTCAGGACGAGGCGATGTCCCCGGTGACCAGGTAGATCACCCGGCGGGCCACGGAAACGGNGTGGTCGGCGTACCGCTCGTAGTAGCGGCCGCAGAGGGTGATGTCGATCGCGGCCTCNATGCCGTGCGGCCAGGGCTTCTCGATCAGCACCCGGAACAGGGTGCGGTGCAGCCCGTCCATCGCGTCGTCGTCCGACTCGAGCTGCTTGGCGAGCTCGGTGTCCCGGCTGGCGATCACCGAACCGGCCTTCGCGACGATCCNCTGCGCGACCTGACCCATCTCCAGCAGGGTCCCGCGCAGCTCCGGCGGGACCGCCCGGCCGGGGTACCGGCGGCGCGCCACCTTCGCCACGTGCAGCGCCAGGTCGCCCATCCGCTCCAGGTCGGCGACCATCCGCAGGGTGGTGACCATCATCCGCAGGTNGGTGGCGACCGGCGCCTGGCGCGCCATGACGTCGAACGCCCGCTCCTCGATCTCGTTGCGCAGCAGGTCGACGGTCTCGTCCCCGCTGATGACGTTCTCGGCGAGCTGGAGGTCGGCGTCGNGGAGGGCGGTCGTCGCCCGGGCCATGGCCGAGGCGACCAGGTTGGTCATCTCGATCAGGGACTGGTTGATGCTTTCGAGTTCATCGGTGAAGGCGTCCCGCACGGACGGCTCCTCCTGTTCGCTAGTGGGCCGAGGGGCGGCTGTGGGGTGGTGGGGGCGGCTGTCGGGAGGGGGCGGTTGTCGGATGGGGCGTGGACCGAACGAACCGAACTATGGGACGAATCGCCGCGATCGCGATGACGGCGCTGTGTCGCGCCGAACCTCGACGATGATGCGCACCTCTCGCGGTCCGGTGAACATCGACGATAGGTCCGATGAACAACTGGCGACCATCGGCGGTGGAGGCTTGCGGAGCGATGCCCGGGCGGCGCGCAGGCACCTAGCATGCGGCGAGTGGGTGACAGGTCGGCGGATGCCGTGACAACCGGTGCACACCACACCGAGCCGCCCCCGCCTACCGGGCGGCCCGACACGATGGATGGACGATGACGGTGGTACCCGGCAGCAGCGCCCCGCCAACCGGCCCCGACGGGGGCACGGAAGGCGGAACGATGCTGCCCGCGAAGCTGGTCCGACGGGTCATCTCCGGTCTGCCGATCGGCCTGATCGTCCTGGACACCAGCGACCGGGTCGTCCTGGTCAACACGGTCGCCAGGCGGATGGGCGTGGTCGACTCCGACGAGCTCGCGGTGGTGGAGCTGGCCGAGCTGGTGCGGGCGACCCGGGGGGCGGGCAGTGCCCGGGAGCGCCAGATCGACCTGCCCCCGGTGCCCGAGCCGCCGCTGACCCGGCCCCGGCCCGACCAGGAGGGNGTGGCCGTCCGCGCTCGGGCCCGCCTGCTGGACTCGTCCGGTCATGTCGCCGTCATCCTGGATGACATCACGGAGTCGCGCCGGGTCGAGGCGGTGCGGCGGGACTTCGTCGCCAACGTCAGCCACGAGCTCAAGACGCCGGTCGGAGCGCTGCACGTCCTCGCCGAGGCGGTCGCCGCGGCGAGCGAGGACCCGGTGGCCGTGCGTCGGTTCGCCTCCCGGATGACGCACGAGTCGGCCCGGCTCGCCCGGTTGGTGCAGGAGATCATCGACCTGTCCCGGCTGCAGGGCGCCGAACCGTTGCCCGATCTGCGGCCGCTGCCGACGGCGGCGCTGCTCGCCGAGGCGGTGGACCGCACCCGGCTCGTCGCCCAGGCGCAGGCCATCTCCATCGCGGTGATCGGCGACGGCCAGCTGCAGGTGCTCGGCGACGAGGGCCAGCTCGTCACCGCGGTCGCGAACCTTCTGGACAACGCGATCAGCTACTCGCCGCACGGCACCCGGGTGGTGCTCGGCGTGCGCCGCAGCGGGATGACCGTGGAGATCTCGGTCGCCGACGAGGGCATCGGGATCGCGGAGAAGGACCTCGAGCGGGTCTTCGAACGCTTCTACCGCGCGGATCCGGCCCGCTCGCGGGCGACGGGCGGGACGGGGCTGGGCCTCGCGATCGTCAAGCACATCGCCACCAATCACGGTGGGTCGGTGACCGTGTGGAGCGCGGAGGGCGCGGGGTCCACGTTCACCCTGCGGCTGCCGCTGTTCACCGGTCCGACGCAGTCGTTCACCCTCACCGACCGCCTCACTGCGGCGGCGGCCGGCTCCGAGGTCCCTGACGTGGAGGGCGCGCCGGGTGACCATCCCGACATCATCGCCGGTGCCGGTGCCGGTGCCGGTGCCGGTGCCGGTGGTGGCGGTGGCGGTGGCGGTACTGGTGGTGCCGGCGGCGGTGGCGGAAGCAAGGCCGCCGGGGCGGCGCGCCGCCCCGGCGGGGCCAGGAAGCGGTCCGGGTCGGCCGGTCCGTCCGATGTGACAGGGGGAGCGAACAGGTGACCCGGCTGCTCGTGGTCGAGGACGAGGAGTCCTTCTCCGATGCGTTGTCCTTCATGCTGGAACGGGAGGGCTTCGAGGTCGGGGTCGTCGCCGACGGCCCCAGTGCGCTGGCCGAGTTCGACCGGCGCGGCGCCGATCTCGTCCTGCTCGACCTCATGCTGCCCGGCCTGTCCGGCACCGAGGTGTGCCGCACGCTGCGGACCAGGTCCAGCGTGCCGATCATCATGTTGACCGCGCGGGACAGCGAGATCGACAAGGTGCTCGGCCTGGAACTCGGCGCGGACGACTACGTCACCAAGCCGTTCTCGGCCCGCGAGCTCGTCGCCCGGATCCGGGCCGTGNTGCNCCGCCGGTCGGAGACGGAGGAGGTCGCGGAGGCCACCCTGGAGGCCGGGCCGGTCCGGATGGACGTCGAACGGCACGTCGTCACGGTCGACGGCAGCATGGTCACCCTCCCGCTCAAGGAGTTCGAACTCCTCGAGATGTTCCTACGCAACGCCGGGCGGGTACTCACGCGGGGTCAGTTGATCGACCGGGTGTGGGGCTCGGACTACGTGGGTGACACGAAGACCCTGGACGTACATGTCAAGAGGCTGCGGACGAAGATTGAGCGCGAACCCGGGAATCCGCGGCATCTGGTGACCGTGCGGGGCCTGGGTTACAAGTTCGAGNCGTGATCAGGTAGGTCGCGGTCGGAGGGGGCGGTGTTCAGGTGCTCGGTGGCGTGCGTCCGACAGGGTGGTTCCCGCTCGGGGCCGGCCGTGNGACCTCTCGCGCCGAGCCTGGAGCGCAGGGCGGGGACGCCGCGGGAGACCGCCAGGCGCCCGATGGCCGGCAGGCCGTCGAGGCCCTGGACGCCGCCGAGGTCGGGCCGGTCGGCGCGGTCGGGCCGACCGGGTCGGTGGGGTCGGCCGGGTCGGTGGGGTCGGCCGGGTCGGTCAGTGTGGTCGATGCGACCGTGGCGGTGGTCGGTGGCCCGTCCGGGTCGGTGCCCGCGCGGCCCGCGGTCGACGTGAGCCCACTGCCGGCCGGGTCCCATCCCGGTCCGATGCGGCTCGGCGTGATCGACATCGGCTCGAACACCGTCCATCTGCTGGTCGTCGACGCCCATCGCGGCGGTCAGCCGCAGCCGGCGGCCAGCGTGCGGGCTCCGCTGCGGCTGGTCGAGCTGCTCGACGCCGACGGGTCGCTCGGGCCCGCCGGCGAGCAGGACCTGACCGCCTGCGTGCTGGACATGCGCCAGCAGGCGGACGCCCTGGGGGTGCACGATCTGGCCGCCTTCGCGACCTCGGCGCTGCGCGACGCGACCAACGGCGAGCAGGTGCTGGACCGGGTCAAGGGGGCGACCGGGATCGCGATCGGGGTCCTGCCGGGCGAGGAGGAGGCCAGGCTCACCTTCCTCGCCGTGCGGCGCTGGTTCGGCTGGAGCGCCGGGCGGCTGCTGGCCCTGGACATCGGCGGCGGCTCCCTGGAGATCGGCGCCGGCATGCACGAGGACCCGGAGGTGGTCGCCTCGCTGCCGCTGGGCGCGAGCCGGCTCAGCCGGGACTGGCTGGCCGACAACGACCCACCCAAGCGGGCCGAGCTCGCCGAGCTGCGGCGCTATGTGCGCGCCCAGATCGCGCCCGTCGTCGGCACGATCTACCACCTCGGCGAGCACACCCGGGCGGTGGCGACGTCGAAGACGTTCCGTTCGCTGGCGCGCATCGCCGGCGCCGAGCCCTACAGCCGCGGGCCGTACACCCGCCGGGTGCTGCGCCGCGACGATCTCGCCGAGGTCCTGGCGAGNCTGTCCCGGATGCCGGTCGAGGAGCGGGCCGGGTTGCCGGGCGTCTCCGCGTCGCGGGCGGGACAGCTCGTCGCCGGCGCCGTCGTCGCGGCCGAGGCGCTCGACCTGTTCAGCATCGACGAGGTGGAGATCTGCCCCTGGGCGCTGCGGGAAGGCGTCATCCTGCGCCGCCTCGACTGGCTCACCTCGGCCTGAGGCGGACCTGCGGAAGGGGGCGGCGCCGCGGGGCCGGTGGGCGCGGGGCATAGGGGTACTTGTCCTGTTGCGGGCGGGACGCGGTAGCGTCACGATGACGGGATGTTGCCGTTGTCACGTGCGATATGGGGGTACGTACCCTCGTCAGCCGGGCATGGAAGCGAGCGGCTTCGCGAAGATGGCCTAGCCTGGATGAGGGGAACGGTCGAGCAGGCCGGTTCCCGATCCGTACGGCAGGGAGATGGTTTGCAGGCGTCGCGTGAGGATGCGTGGCCGGTGCCGCCGGCCGCGATGGCAGCCGCCCAGGTTCCGCCGGAGCGGGCCGCCCCCGCGGCGCACGCGCCCGCGCGCGCGGTTGCCCGGGCCCCCCGGTCCGCGGTCGTCCTGCCCCGCGGCGCCCCCGCCCCCGCCCCCGCTCCGCCGAGCGCGCGGGTGGCGCTGTCCACCGCGTCGACCTATCCGGAGTCCACGGCGTCCGCCTTCGAGATGGCGGCGCGGCTGGGCTACGACGGGGTCGAGATCATGGTCTGGACGGACCCGGTCAGTCAGGACCCGGAGGCGCTGCGCCGACTGGTCGACTACCACGGCATCCCCATCCTGGCGATCCACGCACCGTGCCTGCTGCTCACCCAGCGGGTCTGGGGCACCGACCCGTGGGCGAAGCTGGTACGGGCGCGCACCGTCGCCGAGACGCTCGGCGCCCCGACGGTCGTCGTCCACCCGCCGTTCCGCTGGCAGCGGGACTACGCCCGGGAGTTCGTGACGGGCATCGAGCGGATGGCCGGGGAGACCGCCGTGCGGTTCGCGGTGGAGAACATGTTTCCGCTGCGTGCCCGCGGCCGGGAGGTGTCCGCGTACGCGCCGGACTGGTCGCCGGTCGAGGACGACTACGCCCACGTCACCCTTGACCTGTCGCACACGAGCGTGTCGCGCTCGGACCCGATCGCGCTGGCCGGCATCCTCGGGGAGCGGCTGGTCCACGTGCACATGGCCGACGGCCTCGGATCGGCCAAGGACGAGCACCTCGTCCCCGGCCGCGGCACGCAGCCCTGCGCCGAACTGCTCGAACTGCTGGCCGGCGGCAGTTTCGACGGGACGATCGTCGTCGAGATCAACACGCGACGCGCCGAGTCGCGGGCGCAGCGGGAGGCCGACCTGGCCGAGGCGCTCGCGTTCACCCGGCTGCACTTTGCCGCGCCGTCCACAGCAGGACTTCACCACACCTACGGCTGACACGCGGGCGGTTGGTCGCCACCATGGTGGCATGTCCCGAGGACGGACCCCGACCGGCTCGTTGTTCGACCCGCTGGNGGACGCCTACGCCGCCGCCCGGCCGAGCTATCCCGAGCATGTGTTCGGCGATATCGAAAGAGTTCTGGGCCGTCCGCTGGCGGGGACGGACGTCATCGACGTGGGTGCCGGCACCGGCATCGCCACCCGGCTGTTGCTCGCCCGCGGCGCGCGCGTCGTCGCGGTGGAACCCGGCCCGAGCATGCTCGCCCGGCTGCTTGACCGCAGCCCGGGTGTGCCCGCCGTCCGGGGTGACGGGGAGGCGTTGCCGCTGCGGGCGGGGATCGCCGACCTGGTCTGCTACGCGCAGGCCTGGCACTGGGTGGACGTGCCGGTCGCCGCGGCGCAGGCCGCGCGGGTGCTGCGCCCGGGCGGCGCGATCGCCGTCTGGTGGAACGATGTCGACGCGGCGGAGTTCCGCTGGTGGCAGCGTCAGCAGGAACGGCTGGAACGGATGAGCCCCGGCTACCGGCGCGAATACCGCACCCGCCCGTTCGCCGACGAGCTGCGCTGGACCGGCCACTTCAGCGAGGTCGTCACCCTGACCGGGCGCTGGCAGCGGCGCATCGGAATGGACGACTACCTCACGTGGCTGCGCTCGAAGTCGTACGTCGCGGCAATCGGTGATCGCCTCGAGGACTTTCTCGACGCCGAGCGTCGGACCATGCTTCGGGCCTTTCCCGACGGTGTCGTCGTCGAGCCCTTTCGCACCCTGCTGGTGATTGCGCGGACGCCGGAGGGCTGAGCCGCGCGCGGCCGTCCGCGGGCGGCTCGGTGCGCATTTCCGGACCGGTTGGTGACGCCCTGCCGCCCTCTATGTCCTATATGTAATGTATCGGATACTGTGGGTACAGGAGGCTCTCCTGTCGTTTTCGGGACTGAGTACCCGACTCGCCCCAGATTTACTGGTCCGTTAGTCTTGCGGCGTTCGCGGGGGTGGTGTCCAACTTTGTTGGCGAAGCGCAGTGTTGTGGGTACCGCATGCTGATCTGACCCTGATGGGCGGACCCGTGCGTGGCTGGCAGCGCCGCGTCCGGCCCGTCCCGGCGCCACAGGTCNCCCCTGAGTCGGACGCCGACCGCCGGCGTTCCGGTAGAGGAGGCGACGGTCATCATGCGGCGTGGTCCGGAACAGGCTGGAGCGGCGGACTCCTGGGCGGCGGCGACCGGCCCGATGACCTCCTGGCAGACGGAGACCGGGGCGATGTACCCCCGCTCCGGAGACCTGCGTTCCGGAGACCTGCGCACAGGGGATCGGCACTCCGGGGACCGGCGCTCCGGGGACCGGCGCACGGGCGATCAGCGCGCGGGAGATCGGCGGCCCACCGTAGATCGGCGTACGGGAGACCGGCGCTCCGGGGATCGGCGCACCGGGGATCTGTATACGGCGGACCGGCGCACGAGGGACCCGTATTCGGGGGATGAACGTAGGGGGAACCCCCGAACGGGGGATCCGCGCTCGTCCGATCCGCGCCCGTCCAGTCCGCGCGCATCCAGCCCGGGGGCGCGGGAGGTGCGGGCCGGACGCGAGCGTGGCGGGGCGGACGACGGCACCGGCCCACGGCGCGGCGCCCAGCCTCCGCCGCGTTCCTCGGCGCCGGCCCGGCAGGCCGGAGCCTCGTCCGCGGACGCCGCGGCGAAGTTTGCCTACAACCCGGCCCTCGACGGGCTGCGGGTCGTCTGCATCTACATCATCCTTGCCGGCCACATGGGCGCCATCCACGCCAGCAACGTGGCGGTCGACGTCTTCTTCGTGCTCAGNGGATTTCTCATCACCGCGCTGCTGCTGGCCGAGCGCAGTCGGACCGGGACGATCTCCCTGGGCCGATTCCTGGTCCGGCGTGCCTACCGGCTCATGCCCGCGATGTGGGTCTACCTGCTCGTCGGGCTCGCCGTCACGGTGGCGTTCAAATGGAACGACGTCCCCTTCCGGGACGACTACATCGGCAGCGCGCTGTCTGCGTTCTTCAACGTCAACAACTGGTACAAGGTGGTGCACCCGGCGGNCGGCGGTCGCTGGCTGGCCCACGTCTGGTCACTGTCGCTGGAGGAGCAGTTCTACCTGCTGTGGCCGGGGNTGTNCCTGCTCGTCTCCCGGTCCGCGCGGCTACGGCCGCACCTGATCAAAATTCTTCTCGCGATGATCGTGGTGTGCGCGGTCTGGACGTACACCGTCGCCAGCGGCGGCGCGCCGCACTCGCGGGTGTACCTGGCGCTCGACACCCACGTCGCTCCGCTGCTGATCGGCTGCCTGCTCGCCGTCTGGCGCGACGCCCGGCTGCGTGCCCTGGCCGAGGAGGAGCCGGTCGCCGACCCGCCCACGGGCGGACGCCGCCGCCGGCACTCCCCGCAGCCGGGGAGCAGGGTCACGCCGGTCACCTCGGCCGCCGTCGAGCGCTGGACGGTGGGGCGGCGCATCGCCGATCTCGGCCTCCTGGCCGGGATCGGGCTGATCCTCTTCGCCTTCCTCGGGCCGAACAAGGACACCCACGAGGCCAACTGGCTCGATCATGCGGCGTACATCCCGAGCGCCCTGCTGGGTGCGATCGTCATCCTCAGCGCGGACCTGCGCCGGGACACCGCCTGGGTCCGCCTGCTCGGCAGCCCGCGGATGGCCTTCCTCGGCAAGATCACCTTCAGTATCTACCTGTGGCACTACCCGGTCATCTCGGCGGCCAACGGTCAGCTCGTACCCCGGATCGGGCTGTGGCCCTCGGTGGTGTGCGCCGCCGCCGCCAGCACGTTCATCGCCTACTTCTCGAACCGGTTCGTCGAGAAACCCGCGCAGCGGGCCCGCCCCACGTGGGCGGACACCCCGCGCGGACCGGCGACGACGAAGAGCTCCGCCGGCCGCCCCGCGCCCGAGCCGACCGGACGGTCCCAGGCCACCGGCCGGCCTGAGGAGACCGGCCGACTCCAGGGGGCTGGTCCGCTCGAGGGGGCTGGTCCGCTCGAGGGGGATGGCTGGATCGAAAAGGACTGGCGGTCCGAGGACACCGGCCGCGACGAGGACACCGCCCGGCTGGTACTCCCGGGCAACGCCGGCCGGGCCGCCGCCGGCCATCGCACCGGTGGCAACAGGCGCGGCGATGCCCGGTATGCCGACCCCGACCTCCTTGACGCCCCGCTCGCCGACTCCGGGTACGTCGACGCGGGATACGGCAGCGGCCGCCCGGACCGCGGCGAACCGAGCGCGCCCGACCGGCGATACCCGCAGCCGGTCGGGCGTGCCGCGGGCCCCGAACCCGGTACCCGTCCCGACCCGCGATGGCACGACGCCGCCCAGGATCCTGGCGCCCAGGAACGTGCCGTCCAGGATCGTGGCGGCCGAGGCTGGGGCGAGCAGCAACCGCCCGGCTTCCACGACCGGGAACCGGGCGGCCGCCCGGTTCCCGATCCGCGCGGGGGAGGACTGCCGGGCTTCGCGGAGCCGGACGCCGGCGACGATGCCGACGTCTGGATCGACGAGGGGTACGCGCGCCCCCGTGCCGGCTACGCGGCCACGACGGCCGACCGGACCTGGCCACCGCGCACCGTTGGTCAGCGCGGTTACAGCAGCGTCGGGGAGCACGAGGATCCCGACGGCTACGGCGTTCCGGCCGACTACGGCCCGTCGGTCGGCTACGACGTTCCGGCCGGCTACGGCGTTCCGGCAGGCTACGGCTCAACGGCCGGCTACGGCGCTCCCGGAGGCTACGGCGCCGCCGGAGGCTACGGCTCTTCGCCCGACTATGGCGCTGCGGCGGGCTACGGCCCTTCGGCCGATCACGGCGCTCCTGGCGGAGGCTACGGCGCTTCGGGAGGCTACGGCGCTTCGGGAGGTCATGGCGCTTCGGGAGGTCGTGGCGCTCCCGGGGTCTCCGACGCCTCGGCGGCGGGGTATGGCGTTTCGGCGGACTACCGCGGCGCAGGCGGTTACCACGGTCTGGGTGGTGACCCGCTCACCGGCCCGACCCCGCCGCCGGTCGGGCCCGCCTACGTGGACCATGCCTATCTCGAGGAGCCGCACTTCGGGCCGGGATCCGGGTACGGGCCGGGGCCGGGGCTCGACGCGGACGAGCGGCCCCGGGTGCAGGGGTACGACTCCCACCCGCCGCGTGACCCNCTCGCTCACCCCGGGCATGATCCGGACCGACGCGGCTACGCCGACGGCGCCGGCCACGACCGCGGGGTGGGCGGCGGCTGGCCGTCTGCCGCGGGTCCCGATCCCGGGCGCGGCACGACCGACGGTCGTCTTCGGGGCGATGAGGGCGGGCGCCACGGCGGGTACGACCGGTGGTCCGGCGACGGGGGCGTGCCCCGCAGGGGCCGCTGATCCGGGCATCCCGGATCCGGGGTGACCCGCGTACCTGGCCTCGCCCGATCGGGCCGTACCCTCCAGGTCGAAGCGGACGGAAGGGAAGGACGGTCATGATCGTTGCGGTCATGGGGGCGGGGCGGCTGGGCGGGGCGGTGCTGTCCGGCCTGTTGGGCTCCGGGCACGCGCCCGGGGACGTCGTCGTGGCCGAGCGGGACGCGGGCCGGGCCGCCGAGATCGCGGCCCGCCACGGCGTCGAGGTGCACCCGCCGACGGCCGCGGCGGCCAAGGCCGACGTGCTGCTCATCGTGGTCAAGCCGCAGGACGTCGCCGCGTTGCTGACCGAGATCGCGCCGGTGGTCCCGGCCGGCACACTGGTCGTGTCGCTCGCGGCCGGGGTCACCACGGCGGCGATCGAGCAGCGGCTGCCGTCGTCGCCCCCGGTCATCAGGGTCATGACGAACACGCCGCTGCTCGTCGGGGAGGCGATGTCGGCGATCTGCGGCGGCCGCCACGCCGCGCCGGAGCATCTTGCCGCCGCGCAGGCGCTGCTCGAGCCGGTCGGGCGGGTCACCCAGGTCGCGGAGTCCCAGCTCGACGCGGTCACGGCGCTGTCCGGCAGCGGGCCCGCGTACTTCTTCTACCTGGTCGACGCGATGGTGGAGGCGGGCGTGCTGCTCGGCCTGCCGCGGCCGCTGGCCACGGAACTCGTCACCCAGACGGCGCTGGGGTCGGCCCGGATGCTGCGCGAGAGCGGCGAGCATCCCGCGCTGCTGCGGGAGGCGGTCACCTCACCCGCGGGAACGACCGTCGCGGCGCTGCGGGAGATGGATCGGCGGGGGGTGCGCGCGGCGCTGATGGACGCGTTGGAGGCCGCCGCCGACCGCTCCCGGGAACTGGGCCGTTCGTAGTCGGGACACCGGGCGCGACGTGGTTGGTCCCCGCGGCGGGTAGGCTCGCCCGGTAACTTCCTCAACAGATCGGTCGGGTACGTGGGCTCAGTCATCAAGAAGCGTCGCAAGCGGATGGCCAAGAAGAAGCACCGCAAGCTGCTGAAGCGCACGCGCGTTCAGCGTCGCAACAAGAAGTAGGTTCCCGGCCCACGGCCGGCGGGGGGACAAGCCGGCGGCCGGCGGATGGTCGGCTGGGCCCACGTTCCCCGTCATCGACGTCTTTCGACGTTTCATCACTGCCTGGCGTAGGTCTCCCGTGCTGACAGGAGCCTCGCCGCGTCGCTCTGCGTGCTTAAGCCATGACTCTGTGGCAGGCTTGCTCCGCGGGGGCGGCAGCGCGGCCGGTCCGCGGGCAGGGGGACGGCATGACGGGATCGTGGATCAACTTTCTGTCCGACTACGGCGTCGACGACGCCTGCGTCGGGGTGTGCCACGGGGTCATCGCGCGGCACGCCCCGTCCGCGCGCGTTCTCGACGTCTGCCACTCGATCGCGCCCCAGGACGTGGGGCATGCGGCGATCACACTCGCCGGGGCGGTCGGCTACCTGCCGGCCGGGATCCACCTCGTCGTCGTCGAGCGCCTCGACGCCGACGGCTACACCCGCGGGGTCGCGGTCCGCACCACCGACGGCTCGGTGTTCGTGTGCCCGGACAACGGCGTGGCCTCCCTGGCCTGGGAGGCCCTCGGGGGGATCGCGGACGTCCACGAGATCGCCAACCGGGAGCTGTGGCTGCCGCTGCCCACCGCGGTGTTCCGCGGCCGGGACGTCTACGCGCCGGTCGCGGCGCGGCTCGCGGCCGGCCTGGAACTGACGGACGTCGGTCCGCGGCTCGACGCCGCCTCGCTCACCCGGTTCCGGCCGCGCGCGTGCAGCGTCGACGACGATCACGTCCACGGTGAGGTCGTCTCCATCGACCACTTCGGCAACCTCTCGCTGAACGTGACCCGCATCGACCTGGAGGCCGCCGGCATCCTGCTCGGCGATCGGGTCGAGGTCCGGGCCGGCAACCGGCTCATGCGGCTGACCTTCACGCAGACCTACGGCGAGGTGCCGCGGGGCGGAGTCACCGTGTGCGAGGACGCCCTGCGCCGCGTGATGATCGCGGTGAACTGCGGCCGGGCGTCGGACGCACTGCGGCTGCGCCGCCAGGACGCGGTCGTGATCGCGCAGCTTCCCCGGGACCCCTCGGCGTTCCGCATCGTCCAGGATCTGCCGCTCCCCGCCTGACGATGTTCACATGCTGTAGTCGACACGCCGAATAATCTCACGCTGCGCAGTGAGGGTAGGAAGTATGGGCGTACGATGACCGCGGCGGGGTCGCGTGCATCGTCCCCGACCGGGTACGGCCACCGGCGATCGAAGGTGGCCGACGGGTCAATCCGGCGGGCCCGTGCGGCCCCGGCGCCGGAGGGACACCTGCGGGCGTTGCGGGGAGACTGTCATGAGACCACGCCGGGTGCTGGTTACCNGTGTCGCGCGGCCGCTGGGTGCCCAGGTGGCGATGGCTCTCGCCGCGGATCCCGCCATCGAGGCCGTGGTCGGGGTCGACACGGCGGCGCCCGACGCGGATCTCGGTCNCACCCGGTTCGTCCGCGCCGACATCCGGCACCCGTTGATCGCCAAGGTCATCTCCACCACGGAGGTCGACACGGTGCTGCATCTCAACGTCATCGCGACCCCGCTGGGGGCGGGCGGCCGGGCCGCGATGAAGGAGATCAACGTGATCGGCACGATGCAGCTCCTTGCCGCCTGCCAGAAGGCGAGGAGCGTCAGCCGGCTGGTCGTGAAGTCGACGACGTCGATCTACGGCTCCTCCCCGCGCGACCCGGCGCTGTTCACCGAGGACACCGAGCCGCGATCCCTGCCCACCGGCGGCTACGCGAAGGACGCCGTCGAGGTCGAGGGCTACGTGCGCGGCTTCAGCCGGCGCCGACCCGACATCGCGGTCACGGTGCTGCGCTTCACCAACATCCTTGGTCCGCAGGTGGACAGCCCGCTCGCCCGGTACCTGGACCTGCCGGTGGTGCCGACGGTGCTCGGCTTCGACCCTCGCATCCAGCTTCTGCACTCCGACGACGCCCTCGCGGTCCTCCTGCGCGCGACCCGCGGCGACCACGCGGGCACGTTCAACGTCGCCGGGGACGGGGTGCTGCTGCTCTCCCAGGCGATCCGTCGGGCGGGCCGCCCCTACCTGCCGGTGCCCTTTCCGGCGATCGGCGCGCTCGGCGGCGTTGCCCGCCGGCTGCGGCTCGTCGACTTCTCCGCCGAGCAGCTCGATCTGCTCGCCCACGGGCGCGCGGTCGACACCGCCCGCCTGAAGACGGTCTTCGGGTACCGGCCCCGATACTCGACCGTGGAGACCTTCGACAACTTCGTCCGGTATCGCGACCTGCGGTTCACCATCGACCACGAGCTGGTGTCCCGGATCGAGCACGGCCTGCTCGGCTCGCTGGACCGGCGCCGGCTGGTGGGTTCGCCGTGACGCCTCCGACGGGTGGGAACGGCCGGCCACGGCGGACGGGGGAGGGCGCAGCGCATGGCGGACCGTGACGAGTCCCGGGGGGACGCGCAGATCATCCCGCTGAACAGCGAGGAGCGAGCGGGCCTGGCGGACGGCGCCCGCCCGGCCCGCCGCGCCCGCCCGCGACCCGCCGCCCGCACTCCGGCGGCCCGGCCCGCGCGGCCCGGCGGATCCGCCGCGGACGCCCCACCGTCGGATGCCCCGGCGGCGGATGCCCCACCGTCGGATGCCCCACCGTCGGGTGCCCTGTCGGCGGACGCCCCGGCGGCGGATGCGATGACGGGGGCGTCCGCGGCCGCCACCCACGGCGTTGCGGGGAGCGTCGATTCGGCCGCTGCGGATGCCGGCGAGCCCGCTCCCCGACGGCGGGTCGACCCGGGTGTGCATCGGCTCAACGGCGCCCGCCCCTCACGAGCGAAGCGGCCTACCAGCCGCCCAGGGCCCACCGACCGTGCCGCCGGCGACCCGGCCGCCGTCACCGACCCCGCCACCGCCGCCACCCGTGACGGCACCGGCAGCGACCGCACCGGCACCAGCACCGGCACCGGCCGTACCGCAGCAGACCGCACCGGCGGTGGTCGCACCGCCGCGGGCCGCACCTCCGCAGGGCGCACCGCCGGCGACCGGGCGAGCTCCGGACCGGGCGCCACCGCGAGGCAGGTCCCGCGGATCAGCGTGGACGGCGGTGCCGCAAGCAGCGCCGAGGACGGCACCACCGAAAGCGACCGCGGCGGCTTCGAGGCCGGCGACCTGGAGACGGCCCTGGCCGGCGTACTGGCCTTCCTGCGCCGGCGCATCACCGGCGACTACGTCGTCGACGAGCACGGGTTCGATCCCGACCTCACCGAGCACGTGATCGCACCGCTGCTGCGCCCCGTCTACCGCGACTACTTCCGGGTCGAGACGCGCGGGCTGGAGAACATTCCCGACGTCGGCGGCGCGCTGGTGGTGGCCAACCATTCCGGCACCCTGCCGATGGACGCGCTGATGATGGNGATGGCGATCCTCGATCACCATCCCGCCCACCGCAACCTGCGGATGCTCGCGGNCGACCTGGTGTTCGCCGTGCCTTTTCTCGCCCCGTTGGCCCGCAAGATCGGTAACACGCTGGCCTGTCAGGCGGACGCGGAGCGGCTGCTCACCGCGGGGCATCTGGTGGGAGTCTGGCCGGAGGGCTTCAAGGGCGTGGGCAAGCCGTTCAGCGAGCGCTACACGCTGCAGCGCTTCGGCCGGGGCGGCTTCGTCTCCGCCGCGCTGCGGACCGGGGTGCCGATCATCCCGTGCACGGTCGTCGGCGCCGAGGAGATCTACCCGATGATCGGCAACGCGAAGTCGCTCGCCCGCCTGCTCGGCCTGCCCTACCTGCCGATCACGCCCACCTTCCCGTGGCTGGGCCTGCTGGGCCTGATCCCGCTGCCGTCTAAGTGGATCATCGAGTTCGGGGAGCCGGTGCCGACGGATTCCTACCCGGCGGAGGCGGCGGACGATCCGATGCTCGTCTTCGAACTCACCGACCGCATCCGCGAGACCATCCAGCACACGCTGTACAGCCTGCTGATGCAGCGCCGGTCGGTGTTCTTCTGAGCCGAGCGACGCCGCGGCCGGGCCGGCCGACCGCGGCGGGCCGCGGCGATCAGACGCTGGCCACCCGGCGACGCAGCGCCATCCCGGCGGCGACGCCGCCGGCCAGCGCGCCGGCGCCGGCCGCGGCCGGAATGCCGATCCTGACCGCCTTGCGGGCCGTGCGGAAGTCCTTGATCGGCCACTCCCGCTCGCGGGCGACCGTCTTGAGGTCGGGATCCGGATTGATCGCCACCGGGTGGCCGACCAGCGAGAGCATCGGCAGATCATTGATCGAGTCGGAGTAGGCCCAGCACCGGGACAGGTCCAGCCCCTCCCGCTCGGCGAGCGCCTGCACCGCCTCGGCCTTGGCCTGGCCGTGGAGCAGCCCGCCGACCAGGTGGCCCGTGTAGGTGCCGTCGGTGACCTCGCTGACCGTGCCGAGCGCGCCGGTCAGGCTGAGACGTCGGGCGATGACCGAGGCGAGCTCCACGGGCGTCGCGGTGACCAGCCACACCCGCTGGCCGGCGTCCAGGTGCTGCTGGGCCAGGGCGTGCGCGCCGGAATAGATCTGCTCGGCCATCCGCTCGTCGTAGATCTCCTCGCCGTAGCGGACGATCTCGGCGACCGAGCGCCCGGCCACGAAGGCCAGGGCCGTCTCCCGGGCGTCGCGCATCCCGTCCGGGTTCTCGTGGCCGCGCAGCCGGTACGTGACGTGCTGCCAGCCGAACCGGAGCAGGTCACGCGAGTCGAAGAAGTCCCGCGCGGCGAGGCCGCGGGCGAAGTAGAAGATCGAGGCGCCGGCCATCATCGTGTTGTCCACGTCGAAGAACGCGGCGGCGGACTCGTCGAGCGGGGGCCGGGGAACCTCTTCGGCCGCGACCTTCAACGCGGCGATGGCGGCCGCCTCGGCCGCCTGCCTGGTCTCGGCCACACCCCTGCGTCGCACCCTCATCAGTCATCTCCATGCAGTTCGCGGTGGAGCGAGGGGCTCGGCCCGGACGGTGACGCTCGGCCCGGACGGTGACAGGCCCACCGCCCACTCGTCGTCACCACCTCGGCGCGTCAGATTCCACACCTCGGTTCGTCGGCACGCCGTCAGACTACGGCCCGACCCCTGTCGGTGGCTGCAGGCGGTTCAGATCCGGCGGCGCAAAAGTGCCGGTGGGGCAAGAAAGGTGTCGTGGTCCACGGATGATCCGAAGATCCGTCGTCACCGGCGCCGGTGGGTGCCCGGGCCGTCAGGCCGGCCCCGCCGCGGGCAGGCTGCGGGCGAGGGCGCGCAGGGCGCGCAGCTGCAGCGCCCGCACGGCACCTTCGTTGCGGCCCATCGCGAGTGCCGTCTCCCGGACCGACAGGCCCTCCAGGAACCGCAGTGCGATGCACTCCTGCTGGTCCGGGCGCAGCCGGCGGACCGCGTCCAGCAGCTCGCGGTGGGTCAGCACGGCGACGATCGACTCCTCCGGGCCGGGCACGGCGAGCGCGGTGGCCCGCTCGTCCGCCGCGGCGAGGATGTCGGCGGTCGGGATCTCGAACCGGCGCCGCGCCGAGCGGGCCTGGTCGATCAGCAGGTTGCGGGCGATGGTGACGAACCACGCCCCGATGTCGCGGCCCTGCCAGCGGAACGCGCCGATGGTGCGCAGTGCTCGCAGGAACGTCTCGCTGACGATGTCCTCGGCCGCGACGGGGTCGCCGCCCAGCCGGTACAGCGCGTACCGGAACACCAGCTCGGCGTAGTGGTCGTAGAGCAGGCCGAAGGCCTCGGCGTCGCCCTGGCGGGCCCGCGCGACGAGGGCGGCGCGCTCCGACTCCGTCGGTCCCTCGGGGGCGGCCGTGCCGCGGCCCTGGGTCGGGCTGCCAGCCCCGAGCTGTTCGGGGGCAGGCCGACCGCGGCGTGCCGCGGGGCCCATCCGGACCGCCTCGGCACCCCCGCCTGCCCTGCCGCCCGCCCCACCTGCCTCGCCCACCGAGGGCGGTGTCTCGGTGGGCGTCCCGGCTGCCGGCAGGGGGACGGCCACGGCCGCGACTGCCGACCAGAACCGGCGCAGGGTCACGCGGATCCGCGCGTCGCTGGGCAGTAGGGGAGCCGGCGACCGCAGCCACGCGTCCGGACCGCGCCGCACCGCGGCGAGGCCGGCGGCGAGGTCGGCGAGCGTGCAGTCGGTCACAGCCCGGCTCCGGAGGATGCAGTCGCGACAGGACGGGCCGGCAGGCCCGGTGCACGTGAGGGCGCAGGTAGCTGAGTGTAGCCGCAAGACGAACGCGCGGCAGTCGTAGATCGAGGTCGCGCCGGTCCCGGTCACCGTCGTGACCGGCGGAAGCCGCCTCGCGGCGGACTTACCATCGGGTTATGGACGACGACGGGTCGGGATCGGCGCAGCCCGGCGGCGGGAGCNCTCGGATCACCCTGCTCACCCGGGTGGGCTGTCATCTGTGCGACACCGCGCGGGACGCGGTCGCGCGGGTGGCGGAGCAGGAGAGGGTCGGGTGGCGCGAAGCGGATGTCGACGCCGATCCGCGGCTGGCCGACGAGTACGGCGACCGGGTGCCGGTCATCCTGGTCGACGGTCGGGAACACGGTTACTGGCGGGTGGAGGAGGAGCGGCTGCGGCGGGCGCTGGCCGGACGCCGGTGGTCCCTGCGTTCCGGCGGGGGTCGCTGATCCGCTGGTCGGGCTCTCCCCAGCACTTCGTGAATCCCTTCACGAAGTCGTACACTGCCCGTCGACAGCCGACTTGTGGCGCCGGCAACCGCATGCGGAGGGTCGGCGGGGCCACGGGTTCGGGCGCACAGCTCCGGGCGGNGACGCGCGCCCACAGATCGGAGCCGCGGATGAGCCAGCCCCGGCGTCGCCCAGCGGTGATCCGGCGACGAGCCCGCAGTGAACCGCATTCCGGCCGCTCCGTGGTGCCGGAGGCCACGGTCGCCCGGCTGCCCCTCTACCTCCNGGTACTGACCACGCTCGCGGAGGGTGGGGTGCACACTGTGTCTTCGGACACCCTGGCCGCCGCCGCCGGCGTCACCCCGGCGAAGGTCCGCAAGGACCTTTCCCACCTCGGTTCCTACGGGACGCGGGGCGTCGGTTACGAGGTCGACGTCCTGCTCGACTGCATCGCCGCGAANCTCGGCCTCACCGAGGACCGCTCGGTGGTGCTCGTCGGCGTCGGCAACCTTGGTCACGCCCTGGCCGGCTACGGCGGGTTCCACGCCCGCGGCTTCCGTATCGTGGCTCTGGTCGACGCGGATCCGGAACGGGTCGGCGAACGGGTCGGTTCGGTGATCGTCCGGCCCGTGGACGAGCTGGAGCGGGTCATCGTCGAGTGCACGGTCACGATCGGCGTGATCTGCACTCCGGCCGCCGCGGCGCAACAGGTGTGTGACCGACTGGTCGCCGCGGGGGTCACGAGCATTCTCAACTTCGCCCCCACGGTGCTGTCGGTGCCGGAAGGGGTGGACGTGCGTAAGGTCGACCTCGCCGTGGAGCTTCAGATCCTTTCCTTCCATGAGGCACGGAAACGTCCGTCCGCGCCTCGCGAGGGACCGCCCGGTGGGCCGGCGCTCGCCGGCACCGGCGCTGTCGCGAGCCTCGACGGGACGGGCGCCGACGGGGCGTCGCCGGACGGCGCGTGGCCCGATCGAGCCCGTCAGGCATCGCAGGGGTTTCCCGCCGCCGAGACCGCGGCGGACGGGCGCTCGGCCGGGGAGACCGCCTCGGGCGAGACAACCAGGGTGAGGACCGAGACGGATGAGGTCGTGCGGGTGACTCGTCAAGCCGGACAGACACGGCCGGCGCAGGCGGTTCGTCAGGTCGGGCCGGTCCGGGAGAGCCGGCTCGGGCAGCCGGCACCGCACCGGGTCCATACCGGCGAGCCGTCCCCGCCGAGCCGCGGCACCCCGCCGGGCGCGGGCGCACCGTTCGCCGGCGACCGCCGGTGGGGTCTGGCCGGAGGACGCGCGCAGGGTCTGGCGGGGGGTGGGGTGTCGTGAGCCTGCTGGTGGTGGGCCTCAACCACCGGACCGCCCCGACCTCGCTGCTCGAGCAGGCGTCGGTGTCCGGCGACGACACCCCGAAGGTCCTGCACGATCTCGCCGCCGCGGCGCACGTCAACGAGGCGGTCGTGCTCTCGACCTGCAACCGGACCGAGATCNACGCCGACGTCGAGACCTTCCACGGCGGGGTGGCCGACATCTCCGACCAGCTCAGTCGCATCTCCGGGATCGATCTCGGTGATCTGGCCGGCCATCTGTACGTCCACCACGACGCCCGCGCGGTCGGCCACCTGTTCTCCGTGGTCTGCGGGTTGGACTCGATGCTCGTCGGCGAGTCGCAGATTCTCGGGCAGGTGCGCGGCGCGTTCCGGACCGGGCAGTCGGCCGGGGTCGCGGGCAGCGCGCTGTCCGGGCTGTTCCAGGCGGCGCTGCGGGTCGGCAAGCGGGCCCACTCCGAGACGTCGATCGACGCCGCCGGCGCCTCGATCGTCGCGGTGGGCATCCGGCTCGCCGCCTCCAGCCTCGGGATCCTCAGCGAGGTGCCGGCCGTGCCGGTCGCGCCGCCGGGCGGGGTCGCGGGCGAGCTCGGGGGCGCCGCGGTGCTCGCCGCGCCCGTGGCCGAGCCGCCGCCGCTGGCGGGTGCCCGGGTGCTGCTCATCGGTGCCGGCGCGGTCGGCTCGCTGGCGGCGCAGACCGCCCGCCGGGCCGGCGCCACGGAGATCGTGATCGCCAACCGGACCCCGGCCCGGGCGGCTCGGGTCGCCGAGATGCACGACGGCCGAGCCGTCGGCCTGACCGACCTTCCGCACGAGATCCTCATGGCCGACCTGGTGATCTCCTCGACCGGCGCCACCGGTCTCGTCGTCGACCACGACCTCGTGGCCGCCGCGCTGCCCGGGCGCGGCGGGCGACCGCTGGTGTTCCTCGACCTGGCCCTGCCGCACGACATCGACCCGGGCGTGCGCGCCCTGCCCGGGGTGAGCCTGATCGATCTGGAGGCGCTGCGGGTCGCGCTCGACGGCGCCCAGGTGGCGCACGACGTGGAGGCGGTCCGCGCCCTGGTCTCGACCGAGGTCGCGGGCTTCCTCGACCGCCGCCGCGCGGGTCGGGTCGCGCCGACCGTGGTCGCGCTGCGGGCGCACGCCGACTCCGTCGTGCACGGCGAGCTTGCCCGGTTGCACTCCCGCCTGCCCGACCTCGACGATCGGGAGTGGGAACTGGTGGAGGGCGCGGTCCGCCGCGTCGTCGACAAGCTGCTGCACGCCCCGACCGTGCGGGTGCAGCAGCTCGCCGGCGCGCCCGGCGGCGATTCCTACGCCGAGGCCCTGCGGGAACTGTTCGATCTGCCGCGCGAGGTGCCCGCCGTGGTGTCCGCGCCCGATCTTGATCTTGTGGAGCGTTCGTGACGGCGATGGAGCCGACCAGCACCGAGACCGACCCGACGGCCCTGGGCGCGACGCTGCGCGCCCGGTTCGCGGGTCGCCGGCTGCGGCTGGGCACGCGTCGTTCCGCGCTGGCCCTGACCCAGTCCGGCATGATCGCCGCGCAGTTGCGGGAGAGGGTGGGCTGCGCGGTCGACCTCGTTCCGATCGTAACCGCCGGTGACCGGTCGCCCGCGGAGATCAGTCAGATCGGCGGTACCGGCGTGTTCGTCAGCGCGCTGCGCGACGCCCTGCTGGCCGGCGAGATCGACCTGGCCGTGCACTCCCTGAAGGACCTGCCGACGGCCACCCCGCCCGGCCTCGTGCTCGCCGCCGTCCCGACCCGGGAGGACACCCGGGACGTGCTCGTCTCGCCCAGCGGGCGGGGGCTCGCCGCGCTCGGGCCGGGCGCCCGGGTCGCGACCGGCGCCCCGCGCCGCGCCGCCCAGCTGCGGGCGCTCGGGCTCGGGTTCGACGTGGTCGCGATCCGCGGCAATGTCGACACCCGGCTGAAGAAGGCCATCGACGGCGAGGTCGACGCCGTCGTCCTCGCCTATGCGGGACTGGCGCGCCTGGACCGTCTGGACGCCGTCACGGAGATCCTCGACCCCGAGGTCATGCTGCCGGCGCCCGGCCAGGGCGCGCTGGCGGTCGAGTGCGCCGCGGAGGCCGGGCTCAGGCTGGCCGGACCGGCCCGCGCGCTGGTCGCGGCCGGGGCCGGGGACCACGCCGACGGGGATCGCCCGGGCGCGGAGGCCGGGCGGGACGGGCGGGGCCGGGGTCCGGATGTGGGACGGAACAGTGGCCAAACGCGGTCAGATCATGGTCAGCCGCTCGATGGTGGCCTTGCCGAGCTGCTACGGTTTGTGCTCGATGACGCATCGTCGTCCGTCGCGATCAGAGCGGAACGCGCGTTTCTCGCTGGGATCGAGGCTGGATGNACCGCCCCGGTCGGCGCTTTGGCAGTGGCAGAGCCTGCGCCGGCGGCGGCCGTCGGCACTGTGGCACCGGCCGGCGATGCGTCCCCCGCGGGTCGACTGCGCCTGCGGGCGGTCGTCGCCGCGCCGGATGGCAGCACCGTCCTCCGGCGTGACGTGACCGGGTCCGCCGTCGACCCGGAGGCGCTCGGGCAGCGCCTCGCGGACGACCTGCTGTCCGCCGGAGCACACTCGCTGATGGGAATTCGCTGAGCATGGCCACCCGACGCACGAAGAAGCCCGTCTCCCCGGTCGCACTCGTGGGTGCCGGCCCCCGTGACCCGGGCCTGCTGACCGTCCTCGCGGTCGAGACCCTCTCGTCGGCCGACCTCGTCGTCGCCGACCCCGACGTCGCGCCCGCCGTCGTGGAGAACCTCTCCGCCGAGGTGCTGCGCATCGGGGACCTGGAGGCGTCCAAGCCGGTCCGCGACGCCGAGGCGGCCACCGCCGCGGTGGTCAGCCGGGCCCGTGCCGGGGACAGGGTCGTCCGGCTCTACGCGTCGGACCCGTGGCTGACCCGCATCGGCGCCGCCGACGCCCAGGCGCTCGCCAAGGCCAAGATTCCCTACCGGGTCGTGCCCGGGGTCCTCACCGGCGCCGCGGTGGCCACCTACGCCGGTGTCGCGCCCGGCTCGCCGATCACCTTCGCCAGCACGTCGGGCGTGTTCTCCTCGTCGGGGACGCTCCCGGCGCCGTCGCCGTTCGGCGTGGGCGAGCCCGTGGGCCCGCTGACCGGCCCGCCCTTCGGCGCCGGCCGGCTCGGCGCCCGTCCGATGACCGGGCTGGGCGGCGGCCTCGGCGGCGGGCTGGGCGCCGGCTTCGGGTCGCCGCTGGGGCTGGGCAGCCCGGGTGGGTTCGGCGGGTTCGGCGCGCCGGTTCCCTCGCCCGGCGACGTCGACTGGGCCGCGCTCGCCCAGGCGCCCGGCACGCTCGTGGTCACCGCGGCGCCGACCGAGGTCGGCAAGGTCGCGGCGGCCCTGGTGGAGCACGGCCGCCCCGGGGACACCCCGATCGCGGTCACCGTGGACGGCACCACCACCGACCAGCGCACCGTCACCTCGACCCTCGACCGGGTCGAGGCGGACGTCGCGCCGCTGCTGACCGCCGCCCCCGCGCCGATCACTCAGGTCGTGCTCTCCGTCGGGGCCGTCGTCGCCACCCGGACGAAGTTGTCCTGGTGGGAGACCCGGGCGCTGTTCGGCTGGACGGTGCTGGTGCCGCGGACCAAGGAGNAGGCGGCGATCCTGTCCGACCTGCTGCGTTCGCACGGTGCGAGTCCGCTGGAGGTGCCGACGATCGCGGTCGAGCCGCCGCGGACCGCCGCCCCGATGGAACGCGCGATCACCGGCCTGGTGTCCGGGCGTTACCAGTGGGTCGCCTTCACCTCCGTCAACGCCGTGCGCGCCGTGCAGGAGAAGGTCGAGGAGCGCAGCCTGGACGCCCGCGCCTTCNCCGGGGTCAAGGTGGCGGCGATCGGCGAGGCGACCGCCGAGGCCCTGCGCGCCTTCGGGATCCGTCCCGACCTGGTCCCCACCGGCCAGCAGTCCAGCGAGGGCCTGCTGGAGGACTGGCCGGAGTACGACGAGTCGCTCGACCTGCTCGACCGGGTGCTGCTGCCGCGGGCCGACATCGCCACCGAGACCCTGGTCGCGGGCCTGAAGGACCGCGGCTGGCAGGTCGACGACGTGACCGCCTACCGCACGGTCCGGGCCGCCCCGCCGCCCGCCCCGATCCGCGAGGCGCTCAAGGGGGGCCGGGTCGACGCCGTCGTGTTCACCTCCTCGTCCACCGTGCGCAACCTCGTCGGCATCGCCGNCAAGCCGCACGAGACCACGGTGATCGCCGTCATCGGCCCCGCGACCGCGGCGACCGCCCAGGAACTCGGGCTGCGCGTCGACGTGCAGGCGCCGGAGGCGTCCATCCCGGCTCTGGTCGGGGCGCTCGCCGAGTTCGCCGCCGAGCACCGCGAGGAGCTGGGCAAGATCGGTCCGCTTGCGGCCCGCCTGCCCAAGCCGCGCCGCGGCTCGCGGCGGTAGGCCGGCGCCTTCCTGGCCTGTCCAGCCGCAGCGGCGGGGCGGGTAGCGTCGGCGTGGGCCGGCCGTCGTCGTCATCGTCGGGAGGTGCGGGGCTGATGAGCGGGATAGCGGGAGCACGGGGCGCCGGCGGCGCAGGGGCGGGAAACTCCGGTCCGGCGAGGTCGGGGTCGGGCGGCCCGGGGAGCCCGGGCTCGGGCGGTTCGGGCTCGGCCGGTTCGGGGTCGGCCGGGTTTCCGGCGGCACGGCCCCGCCGGCTGCGCCGCTCGCCCGCCCTGCGCCGGCTCGTGTCGAACGTGCGGCTGCACCCGGCGGACCTGGTCCTGCCGCTGTTCGTCAAGGAGGGTGTGGACCAGCCGGTTGCGCTGACCTCGATGCCCGGCGTCGTCCAGCACACCCGCTCGTCGCTGCTCAAGGCCGCCGTCGAGGCGGTCGAGGCCGGGGTCGGCGGGCTGATCCTGTTCGGCGTGCCGGCGGCGAAGGACGCCCGGGGCTCGGCCGCCGACGACCCCGCCGGGATCGTCCAGCTCGCGCTGGCCGACCTCGTCGCCGAGGTCGGCGGGGACATAGTGCTGATGACCGACCTGTGCCTGGACGAGTACACCGACCACGGCCACTGCGGCCTGCTGACCGACGCCGGCGAGGTCGACAACGACGCCACCCTGGCGCGCTACGCCTCGATCGCCGTGGCGCAGGCCCGCGCCGGCGCCGAGGTCGTCGCGCCGAGCGGGATGATGGACGGCCAGGTCGGCGCGATCCGGGCGGCGCTGGACGCCGAGGGCTTCACCGACCTGCCGGTCCTCGCCTACTCGGCGAAGTACGCCTCGGCGTTCTACGGCCCGTTTCGCGAGGCGNCCGAGTGCGCCCCCCAGTTCGGCGACCGCACCGGCTACCAGCAGGACCCGGCCCGCTCGGTGGCCGAGGCGCTGCGCGAGGTGGCGCTGGATCTCGCCGAGGGCGCCGACGCCGTGATGGTCAAGCCGGCGCTGGCGTACCTGGACGTGCTGCGCGCGGTCGNGGACACCGTGGACGTGCCCGTCGCCGCCTACCAGGTCTCCGGCGAGTACGCGATGGTCGAGGCCGCCGCCGCCGCGGGGTGGATCGACCGGGACCGGGCGATCGCCGAGACGTTGACGGCGATCCACCGCGCCGGCGCCGACATCATCCTCACCTACTGGGCCGTCGAGGTCGCTCGCGGCCTCGCCGCCCCCCGCTGACCCCCTCGCCGCTGCCGGCATCGCTCCCGCCCTCGTCGCTCCCGCCCTCGCCGCTCCCGAGTCGGCCCCACCCTGGTGCGGTCCAGCTCCAGCTGTCCCGCCTGTCCGGAGGGATAAATCGCCCGCCGAGGGCTCCGGATTGCGGGGGCGTTCGACGATCGGACTGGTGGGAGGCGTGCGGCCAGATGGTGGCGGGCGCTGAGCGGCGGCGCGCCGGTGTGAGGCTTCTCCGGCATGCGTCGATGGTGGCGCCGGGCGGCCGACTCGACCGGCCGCAGGCGGGTACCCGGCGCGGGCCGCGCGTCGCCGGGCCGCACGTCGCCGGCGTTCTCCCAGGCCACCAGGCGGTGATCCCCCGTCCGGGGGATCACCCCGTTTGGCCCGGCCTGCGCTCGATCGCTGGTCAGGGCGTTGCCGGGCGCAGGGGTCGGGCGGGGTTTCCCGGCCCGGCCGGCGGGTGGGGAAGTTCGGGAGGCTGGGCGGGGGCGCAGCGCCGCGGCCAGGGGTTGCGGGAAGCGCGTCCAGGTCTGTTCCCGTGACTTGCGTCGCCGTGTCGCAGGTACCCCTGGGGGGTAATTGTGTGCCATACGGGGGAGGGGTATGTTCGGGCTGCCGGGCGGATCCGCTCGGCCTGTGGACTGTGGCTGAGGAGACGAGGACCGCGATGNCCGCGACCGCCTACACCGTGACCGGAATGACCTGTGAGCACTGCGCCCNCTCCGTCACCGAGGAGCTGGAGCGGTTGCCGGAGGTGTCCAGCGTCGCGGTGGATCTCGCGGGCAGCCGGGTCACGGTCGTGAGCGCCGGGGAGCTGGCGGACGGCGCCGTCCGCGAGGCCGTGACCGAGGCCGGATTCGAACTGGTCGGCCGGGCCTGACCGAGCCCGCGGGCAGTGCGTCGCCGGGCGGACCGGGGAGGGGAAGCGCGTGACCAACGTCGGGGTCGAGGCCGGTGAGCCGGCCCGGGTCGAACTCGCGATCGGCGGCATGACCTGCTCGTCCTGCGCGGCGCGGGTGGAGCGCAAGCTCAACCGGAT
The DNA here is from genome assembly GCF_001420875.1 of Frankia sp. AvcI1. Classification (NCBI taxonomy): domain Bacteria; kingdom Bacillati; phylum Actinomycetota; class Actinomycetes; order Frankiales; family Frankiaceae; genus Frankia; species Frankia sp. AvcI1. The sequence goes on from NZ_LJFZ01000003.1 coordinate 239,497, forward strand.
CGACGGCGTGAGCGCCTCGGTGAACTACGCCACGGAGAAGGCGACCATCACCCTCGCCCGGCCGGCGCCGGCCGACACGGCAGGCACGGGGGGTCCCGTGACGATCGACGAGCTGATCGGGGCCGTGCAGGCCGCCGGCTACACGGCAAACCTGCCCGCCGCCGCGATGCGGCCGCCCGCCGGGCAAGGCCGCGCGACGGCGACCGCGACAGGAGCGGGCGGTTCGACCGCCGTCGGTTCGACCGCCGTCGGCTCGGACGACGCCACGGAGTCCACCGGCGATGCGGCCGGCGCCGGCGGCGATGCGGAAAGCGCCGCGGACGACGAGGCAGGGCGCCACGGCGCGGATCTGCGGGCGATGCGCCGGCGCCTGACCGTCTCGGCGGTGCTGGCGCTGCCGGTGGTCGTGCTCGCGATGGTGCCCGCCTGGCAGTTCGACTACTGGCAGTGGGTCAGCCTGGCGCTGGCGACACCGGTCGTCTTCTGGGGCGGCCGCCCCTTCCACGCCGCGGCGGCTCGCGGCGCCCGGCACGGTGCGGCCACCATGGACACCCTGGTCTCCCTCGGCACGCTCGCGGCCTTCGGGTGGTCGCTCTACGCGCTGGTCTTTGGTGGGGCCGGTGACCCGGGGATGCGGCACTCGTTCTCGTTCACCGGCGGCCTGTCCGACGTCGGCACCGGCACCGCCGGTGCGGGAATGTCCCACGGCGGCGGAATGTCCCACGGCGCCGGCGGGCACTCCGGCGGCGCCACCGCGATCTACCTGGAGGTGGCCGCCGGGGTCACGGTGTTCCTGCTTGCCGGACGGTTCCTTGAGCTGCGTGCTCGGCGCCGCTCCGGTGCCGCGCTGCGTGCCCTGCTGCACCTCGGGGCGACGGACGTGACGGTCCGCCGTCCGGTGTCCGGGCCCGGGGGTCTGATGGTCGAGACGCGGATCCCGGTCGACGAGCTGTGCCCCGGCGACGAGTTCGTCGTCCGCCCCGGCGAGAAGATCGCGACCGACGGGGTCGTGCTGGAGGGGGTCTCCGCGGTCGACGCGAGCATGGTCACCGGCGAGTCGGTGCCGGTGGAGGTCGGGCCGGGGGATCCGGTGGTCGGCGCGACCGTGAACGCGGGTGGTCGTCTCATCGTGCAGGCCACCAGGGTCGGCGCCGACACGCAGCTCGCGCGTATCGCGCGGCTCGTCGAGCAGGCCCAGAGCGGCAAGGCGCGCGTCCAGCGGCTGGCCGACCGGATCTCGGCGGTCTTCGTCCCGGCCGTGATCACGGCCGCGTTGATCACCCTGGGTGCCTGGCTCGCCGCCGGGCAGCCGGCGACGGCCTCGTTCACCGCCGCGGTCGCCGTCCTGATCGTCGCCTGCCCGTGCGCGCTGGGACTGGCCACCCCGACCGCCCTGCTCGTCGGCACGGGGCGGGGTGCGCAGCTCGGCATCCTCATCCGTGGCCCGGAGGTCCTCGAATCGACGCGGCGGGTGCAGACCGTGCTGCTCGACAAGACCGGCACGGTCACCACCGGCAGGATGCGGACGGCCGCCGTCCACCCGGCGCCGGGGGAGAGCGCCGCCGACGTGCTCCGCCTGGCCGGGGCGGCCGAGGACGCCAGCGAGCACCCCATCGCCCGCGCCGTCGCCGACGCCGCCCGGGCCGCCGCCGGCGGGTCGCTGCCGCCGGTGACGGACTTCGCCAGCGACGCCGGGCTCGGCGTGCGCGGCACCGTCGAGGGCCGGGCGGTCGTCGTCGGCCGGGCCCGCCTGTTCGCCGAGCTGCCGGCCGAGCTCGCGGACGCCCTGGCGCGGGAGCGCGATGCCGGGCGCACCGCGGTCGTGGTCGGCTGGGACGGCGCCGCGCGCGGGCTGATCAGCGTCGCCGACACGGTCAGGCCCACCGCCGCGGAGGCGGTCGCCGCCCTGCGCCGCCTCGGCCTGCATCCGGTCCTGCTGACCGGGGACGCCCACGCCGTGGCCCGCGCGGTCGCCGCCGAGGTCGGGATCGCGCCCGAGGACGTCATCGCCGAGGTGCTGCCCGAGGAGAAGGTGGCGACGGTCCGCCGGCTGCAGGGCGAGGGCCGGGTCGTGGCGATGGTCGGCGACGGGGTGAACGACGCCGCTGCGCTGGCCCAGGCCGACCTCGGGCTGGCGATGGGCGGCGGGACCGACGCGGCGATCGAGGNGTCCGACCTGACCCTGGTCAACGCCGACCCGCGGCTGGTGGCGGACGCGATCCGGCTGGCCCGGGCCACCCTGCGCACGATCCGGGGGAACCTGTTCTGGGCCTTCGCCTACAACCTGGCGGCGCTCCCNCTGGCCGCGGCTGGGCTGCTCAACCCGATGATCGCCGGCGCGGCGATGGCGTTCAGCTCGGTCTTCGTCGTGACGAACAGCCTTCGCCTGCGTCGGTTCGCCCCGCTGCCGCCAGCCGGCCCCGCGGCGTTGCCGTCCGCGCGGCCGGCCCCCACGGTCGCGGCGCGCTCCTAGGCCGGGGCCTCCAGGCGGGGGAACACCGGGGCGGGGTCGGCGACGCGGGGACCGCCGTCGCCGCACTGGGCGGCGATGCGCGGCGCCGCGTCGGGCAGGAACGGGGTGAGATGCGCCGCGAGTTCCCGGCAGGTGGCGACCAGCTCGGCGAGCACGGCGTCGAGGGCGGCGGGGCCCGCGTCCTCCTTGCGCTCGGCCTTGGCGAGGTCCCAGGGACGCGCGGCCTCGACGTAGCGGTTGCCCTCGTTGCCGATCGCCGTGACGGCCTCGGCGGCGCGGCGGAAGTCGAACGCGGTGAACGCCGCATCGATCGTCGCCGGGGCCTGCTCCCGAACCGCCCGCAGCGCCGCTGCCCCCGGGTTGTCCGCCGCGACGGGCGGGATCACCCCGTCCCGGTAGCGCTTCACCATCGACACGGTCCGGTTGACCAGGTTACCGATGTTGTTCGCCAGGTCCTCGTTGGCGCGGGCGAGCAGCCGCTCGGTGGTGTAGTCGGTGTCGCCGCTGCGGGCGACGTCGCGCAGCATCCACCACCGCAGCGCGTCGGTGTTGGACGCGGCGACGATGTCCGCCGGGTCCTCCGCGTTCCCGGCCGACTTGGAGATCTTCTGGCCGTCCGCGGTGAGGTACTCGTGCACGAAGATGGTGTCGGGCAGGCGCACGCCGGCGGAGAGCAGCATCGCCGGNCAGTAGACGGCGTGGAACCGGATGATGCCCTTGCCGATGACGTGGACGCGGGCGTCGCTGTCGTTCCACCAGTGCTGGAAGGTGGCGTCGTCGGTGCCGTACCCGGGTGCGGTGATGTAGTTGCCGAGGGCGTCGAACCAGACGTAGATGACCTGGTCGGGATCGCCGGGCACCGGAATGCCCCAGCCGCGCGCCCGGCTCATGCTCCGGGATGCGCTGAAGTCCTCCAGCCCGGCCTCGATGAACGACAGCACCTCGCGCTTGCGGGTGNCCGGCTCGATACGCAGCCGGTCGGTGGAGATGAGCTCGTGCAACTGGTCCTGATAGCGGCTCAGCCGGAAGAACCAGTTGCTCTCCTCGACGAGGTCCGGCACGGTGCCGTGCTCCGGGCAGCGGCCGTCGACCAGCTCGTCGGGGGAGTAGAACAGCTCGCAGCCGACGCAGTACAGGCCGGCGTAGCTCTTGCGGTAGAAGTCGCCGCGCTCGGCGCAGGCCGCCCAGAGCTTCTCCACGCCGGGCCGGTGCCGCGGGTCGGTGCTGGTCTTGATGAAGTCGTCGAAGGAGAGGCTCAGCGGCTCGCGCAGGGAGATGAAGCGGGCGGCCACCCGCTCGACGTATTCCGCGGGGGTGATTCCCTCGGCCTCGGCGCCCTGGACGTTCTTCAGCGCATTGTCGTCGGTGCCGGTCTGACACCGGACCTCGTCACCGCGCGCCCGCAGGTGCCGGGCGAACGCGTCGGTCTCGACCAGCTCCAGCGCGTGCCCCACGTGCGGCTTGCCGTTGACGTACGGGATGGCCGTCGNCACGAAGTAGCGACCCATCGGTTTCGGATCCTCCCGCCCCGGTGCGCAACCTCGCTGATGAGGCTCCGTCGGGGCCTCATCGGTGGTCTGTCAGGACGCGCGGAAAAGGCCGGATGGCATGGACATCAGCATCATCCGGGGGCTCGCCGCCTCGGCGGTGACACGTGCCGTCGACACAGGGAAATCCTACCCGCCCGCCCCGACCGCGGCCGCCGCGCACGACCCGGCCCGCCTACGGCTTGCGGGCCACACCGGCATGGACACTGACCTCGGCGTCGGTGAGTCCCCCCGCCGACCACCTCCCCCCGCCGGCAGACGGCCACGTTGTGGTGGCACACCCGCGGCACGGCAGCGGCACGCCTGTGGGGTGATCGGTGAACAACGCACGGCTGACCGGGAGTGGTGTGCCGTGGGCATCCGATCATCCGCCAGGTAGCAGCATGTGACCGAAGGAATGCCGTGCCTCGCAGCCGCCTCCGTCCCGGACTCGCCATCCTCGCCGGGACGCTCCTCCTCGCCGCCTGCGCCGACGACCGAGCGTCGGGTGCCCCGACACCTGGCGGTGCCGTCACCACGGGGATCTCCGCGACGCCGACCGCCACCGCGGGCACAGCGACGACGAGCACGACCACCACCCGCACGCCGACGACCACCCGCACGCCGACGACCACCCGCAGGCCGACCGCGAACCGCACACCGAGCACGAGCACGACGCCGGTCCGGTCGGAAGCCGCCCTGGACGGCGATGTCGACGGTGACGGTCGACCGGACACCCTGACCATCCCCCGGCCGGGGACGCTCCAGGCCCGTTACACCGGCGGAGGCACGGACTCGGTCCGTTTTCGGGCCGGCGACCCTGCGTTCGTCGACATCCACGTCCTCGGTGCGGCCGACGCCGATCGCGATGGCCACGCCGAGGTGTTCGTTCAGGCCGACCAGGGCGCGTCCGTCCGGACCGCGGCCGTCTTCCGCTACGTCGACGGTCACCTGCGCCTGGTCACCCTCGCCGGGAGTCAGGCCGGGCTCGCCTACGGCGGATCAACCGGTTTCGTCGCGACGTGGGCGTGCCGCCCCGCCGCCGTCCCCGCCGCGGCGGTCGTCACCGCGTCGGGGCCGAGTGACGCGTCCGGCGCGTACACGGTGACCCTCGACTACTACCGATTCCANCAGGCCAGCCTGGTGCCGCTCGCCCACCGCACTGTCGGCCCCGGCCCCCTCGACAGTCTGCCCGGCATCCGTGACGGGGTCTCGGGAGAGGCCGGCTGCGGGCAGGCGCGGCTCAACCCATGACCGGCCTGGTGCCAACCGGCGTAGCGATACGACGGGTCACAGCAACCGACGGGTCACAGCGACCGGAAGAAGCGGGAGTGGGAGAAGCGACTATCGGGCGTCGACGGCCTCGGTCATGACCTTGGCGAGCCGATCGGGAGCGTCGAGCATGACGAAGGTGGAACTGTCGGGGATCTCGACCAGTCGGGCGTGCGGGAACGCCTGCTCGAGCCGGCGGGCGTGGTCGAGCGGAAAGAGCTTGTCGTCTGTGCCCCAGGCCAGCACGACGGGCCGGGAGAACCGTTCGATCGCGGTAGCCGCCCGCATGGTCAGGGCGGGGTCGAGGGATGCCGTCACGCGCACCGCCTCCCGTCTGGTACCGGAATTCGTCGCGAACTGCCCGAAAATCTCGTCCTGCCTTGCCCGAGGCACAGCCGTCGNGCAGACCGCCTTCAGGAAGAACGCACGGCCGCGCCCGCTGGCGAGCGCGCCCAGCACGACAGCGCCGAGCCGGCGGCTGGTTCGGCACAGCCGGACGATGTGCCGGAACGACCCCGGCGGGAAGTGCTCGTAGCTGTCACAGTTGGTCAGGATGAGCCCGCCGATGCGGGACAGGTCCAACGAGTCGTCCCCCAGGGCGGTGAGGACCAGCCCGCCGCCGGTGTCGTTCGCGACGACCGTCACGTCGTCCAGGTCGAGAAGCTCGATCAGATGGACGATTCGACGGGCGGCCGCCCCGGCGCTCAGGTCCGCGTCGCCCACCGGCTCGTGCGCGCCGAGGGGCCAGGTCGGGACGATGCAGCGGTACCGGTCGCCGAGCGAGGCGACGAGGTCCTTCCACAAAGCGCCGGTCACATAGACGCCGTGGACGAACAGGAACACCGGCCCGGTACCGGTATCGGTGTAGCTGACCGATACCCCGTCGACTCGGCACTGGTTGACGGCCATCGCCGCCTCCCTTTCCGCGGCCCTGGGCCGTCTGAGCTGTTGGAGCCCGCCTGGCGGTACCGGTTGTACGCCTCGGCTCCGCGACGAGGGCGATGCTGACCTGTAACCGGGCGATTGTCCTACTGCACGGCCTGGCCGTGCTCTGCCTCGCCGGCTCGGATCGCCGACCTGCCCGACGTCCGCTGGTCTTACTCATCCACCGGCGTCGGTCGCCTTGACTTCATGTTGACTTCAGGTTTGAGGGTGGTGGGCGACCGGGTGTGGTGGAGACTCCGCCGGACGGCCCGGGCCGAGGAGGACCGTGATGGCAGGCAGTTCGCCCAGGACAGCCCCCGACCGTCCAGGTGCGCCGAACCCGCGGGCCGGTGAGATCGGCCCCGCNCACGCAGGTGCCCGGGCGAACGCTTCCGCCNCGCCCTGGCGGGATCCCAGTCCGTCGGCCGGGACGCTGGCCGAGCCGGCAGTATCGCCGCCGCCTGGGGGAATCGACCGGCAGACCCGGCTGACGCTGGCCGTGCTGGTGCTCGGNGGGCTGATGGTCGTGCTCGACGTGACCATCACCAACGTCGCGATCCGCAGCCTCTCCCGCGACCTGCACGCCCCGTTGGCGGTGATTCAGTGGGTCACCACCGGGTACACGCTGGCGCTGGCGGTCGCGGTGCCGACGACCGCATGGCTGGCCGCACGCCTGGGCACCCGCCGCGTCTACGTCGCCGCGCTGGCCCTGTTCGGGCTGGGCTCGCTGCTGGCGGGGCTGGCCCCGAACATCGGTTCGCTGGTCGCCTTCCGAGTGCTGCAGGGCATCGGCGGTGGGCTGGTCAACCCGATCGCGATGACGATCGCGATGCGCAGCGCGCGGCCGGAGGTCCGGGGCCGCACGATGGGCGTGCTGGGCCTGCCCGTGCTCGTCGGCCCGCTCGTCGGGCCGACGCTCGGCGGCTGGCTCGTCGAGTACTCCTGGCGGTGGATCTTCCTGATCAACGTGCCGATCGCGCTGGTGGCCATCCCGCTGGCGCTGTGGCTGCTGCCGCGAGACGCGCCCGCGGGTGCCCGCGAGCGGCTCGACGTGCCGGGGCTCGTGCTGATCGGGCCGGGGCTGGCCGCCGTCGTGTACGGGCTGGCGGAAAGCGGCCGGCGCGGCACCCTGGTTTCGGCGGCCGTGCTGGTCCCGGCGCTGCTCGGCCTGGCGCTGTGCGTCGTGTTCGTGCTGCGGGCGCTGCGGCTGCGCACGCGCCGCCCGCTGGTCGAGGTGCGCCTGCTGGGACGGCGGGCCGTCGCCTCCGGGGCCGGCACGCTGGGTCTGTTCGCGGCCGCCTACTTCGGCTCGATGTTCATCGTGCCGCTGTACTGGCAGCTCGNCCGGGGGCAGAGCCCGGCGGCGGCCGGACTGCTGGCCATCCCGCAGGNGCTGACCACCGGGGTGTCGCTGCAGGTCGCGAGCCGGCTGATCGACCGGATTCCGCCGGCGCGCGTCGTCGGGGCGGGCATCGTGATCGCGACCGCCGGCCTGCTGACCACCCTGCTGCTGCTCGAACGGGACACGCCCTACTGGCAGCTGCTCACGTCGATGGCGGTGACCGGGATCGGGACCGGTGCGACGATCATGCCCACGATCACGACGGCGATGCGTCACCTGCCCGACCGGGACACCGCCGCCGGCAGCACCCTGCTGAACATCACCAACCAGGTCGCCGTCTCCGTCGGCACCGCGCTGACGTCGGTGCTGCTCGCGTCGAACCTGGCGAGCCGGGCCGGCCTGGACCAGGGCGCCGACCTCTCCGGCGACATCCCCGCCACCGCGGCCGGCGGCGTGGTCGCGGCCTTCCGCCACACCCTGCTGCTCCCGTTGGCCCTGATGGCGGTGGCCGGGGCGGTGGCGCTCCTGTTGCTGCCCCGCCCACCCCGGCCCGCCCCCGCACCGGCGCAGCCGGCCGGCCCGGCGCGCTGACGCTCACGCCCGCGCTGGTGCCCGTGACGGGCTGATCCCGTGCAGGAGGCATACGTGTCGACCCGGTGTCCGGCAGAAGCGCGACGNATAACTCGGTCCACGACGCAGGCGGTGGCGATCCGGTCATTCCCTGTTCACCTACCACGGTTGACCAGGGCTGATGTGCCACATTCGTCTGCGGGGGCAGGTAGATGGTCCCTAAAGACGGTTGATATCAGTCCGGCGCTAGAGNGGGAGTTCAGGCTCGCCAGAACGTATGNAGGTCAACGGTCAGAGCCGCACTCCCGGCACAGGAGNGCGGCCAGCCTTCCGTCGATTGAAGGGGATGNCTCCCGAAATGGGCTCTCGAGTGCTGGCTCTCGGCCATTATCAGCCGACCAGAATACTGACAAACGACGACCTCACGGAGCTCGTCGACACGAGCGACGAATGGATCAGAACGCGGGTGGGCATCCGCACCCGGCATATTGCTGGAAAAGACGAGTCCGTGGCGGACATGGCTGNGCAAGCCGCAGAAAAGGCCCTGGCCAACTCCGGACTCGCTGCCGACGAGATCGACCTGGTCGTGGTGGCCACGTGCACGGCCGTGGACCGCTCTCCGAACACGGCGGCCCGGGTGGCTCTCCGCCTGGGGATCCCTGCCCCTGCGGCCCTGGACATCAACACCGTGTGTTCCGGATTCTCCCACGCCCTGGCCACGGCCGACCACGCCATCAGCGCGGGCTCCGCGACCAGGGCACTGGTCATCGGCGCGGATAAACTGACCGCCTTCACCGACTGGACCGACCGGACGACCTGTGTGCTGGTAGGCGACGGTGCCGGCGCCCTCGTGGTCGTCGCTGCCGAGCAGCCGGAGATCAGTCCCGTGGTCTGGGGATCCGTGCCCGACATGGGACATGCAATTCGCATCCAGACCCCGACGAACACCTTCTCCCAGGAGGGGCAGGCCGTTTACCGCTGGGTGACCACCGCGCTGCCCGCTGTCGCCCGGCAGGTGTGTGAACGTGCCGGCATCACCCCCCAGGAACTGGGTGGCGTGGTGCTCCACCAGGCCAATCTGCGGATCATCGAGCCCCTCGCCCACAAGATCGGTGCGGTGAACGCCGTCATCGCCCGCGACGTGGTGGAATCCGGTAACACGTCCGCCGGCAGTATCCCCCTGGCCTTCTCCAAGATCGTCGAACGCGGCGAGATTCCCAAGGGCGCCCCGGTGCTGCTCTTCGGCTTCGGCGGTGGTCTGTCCTACGCCGGCCAGATCGTGCGCTGTCCCTGAGGCCGGCACCGCGCGCATCGCGCCGAAGGCGGCGATCGCGCAGAACCAGTAGACGTCGAGAGAATTGCCCAGCGGGTCGGGGGTGTCGCCGGTGAGGAGCACGGCCATGACGGCGACCCCGACGGCGCCGCCGAGTTGGCGCGCGGTGAGCGTCAGCCCGGTGCCGACCGAGAATCGGATCGGGGGCACCGAGACGGCCGAGATCGAGGACAGCCCGGTGAGCACGGCGCCGATCCCGACGCCGCCGACGATCCCCGCCGGCAACCAGATCGCGGCGAACCGTGGCTCGTGGCCGAGGGTGGCCGCCATGAACGCGCCGACCGCGGCGAAGAGCGCGCTGCCGAGTACGACCGCGAGGAATTGCGCCTTCGGCGTCGCGCGGGGTGAGAGTGCTCACGCCCGAACGGGCCATCCGCGGGGTGGCCCGGCCGGAAAGTCCGCTGCTGCGGCGAACCACCCGTCGGGGGACCCCCGGCTAGGCCAGGCTCGCCTATCGATCAGTCGTTCGGCGCCGGGCGCGTGGCCGTTGCAGCGGGCACTATCAGGACAACGTCGCCATCCCTCCGCCTCCGCCCCGGGCCCGGCATCCCTGCCGAACCGCCCGCGACGGCGGTCCGGAAGGTGGCCTCGGAGCTGCTGGCGGGCGCGATCCGCGTCCCCGGCCGGCCGGGGTCCGGCGCACAGACCGCCGCCGGTGGGCGGCCGGGGCAGACCCCCGTCCACCGGCGGCGCTCCACCGGCGCTTCGCCGCCACGCCGACGGGTGGCGGCTGGCGTGCCGCTGGCCACGCGAGGCGCAGGTGACCGAGTGGACCTGCGAGGATCGTGGGCATGGTGGTTCCCTCTGCCGCGCCGGCCTCCGAAGAGCTGTTCCGGCGTGCCGAGCGTGTCGTTCCCGGTGGGGTCAACTCCCCGGTCCGCGCCTTCCGGGCCGTCGGCGGCACCCCGCGTTTCATGGTGTCCGGCAACGGCCCGTATCTGACGGACGCGGACGGGCGTACCTACGTCGACCTGGTCTGCTCCTGGGGGCCGATGATCCTCGGCCACGCCCATCCCGCCGTCGTCGAGGCGGTGACCCGGGCGGTGTCCGCCGGCACCAGCTTCGGCACGCCGACGCCGGGCGAGGTCGAGCTCGCCGAGCTGATCGTGGAGCGGGTCGGCCCGGTCGAGAAGGTGCGTCTGGTCAACTCCGGCACGGAGGCGACGATGAGCGCCGTGCGGCTGGCCCGGGGCTTCACCGGCCGGTCGACGATCATCAAGTTCGCCGGCTGCTACCACGGGCACGTCGACGCCCTGCTCGCCGCCGCCGGCTCCGGCGTGGCCACCCTCGGACTGCCCGACACCCCCGGCGTGACCGGCGCCGCGACCGCCGACACCATCGTCCTGCCCTACAACGACCTCGCCCTGGTCGAGGCCGTCTTCGCCGAGCGCGGCGACACGATCGCCGCGGTCATCACCGAGGCCGCCGCGGCCAACATGGGCGTGGTCCCGCCGCTGCCCGGCTTCAACGCCGGGCTGCGCCGGCTGTGCGACGTCCACGGCGCGCTGCTCATCTTCGACGAGGTGATGACCGGCTTCCGGATCTCCCGCGCCGGCTGGTGGGGCAACGAGGGCGCCATCGAGGACTGGTCGCCGGACCTGTTCACCTTCGGCAAGGTGATGGGCGGGGGGCTGCCCGCCGCGGCCTTCGGCGGCCGCGCCGACGTGATGGCGCGGCTCGCGCCCGCCGGCCCGGTCTACCAGGCCGGCACCCTGTCGGGTAATCCGATCGCGGTCGCGGCGGGCCTGGCCACCCTGCGGGCCTGCACCGACGACGTCTACGCCACCGTCGACGCCCGCGCCGTCGACGTCGCCGGCATCGTGTCGACGGCGCTCACCGAGGAGGGCGTCGCCCACCTGCCCAGCAGCGCCGGCTCGCTGTTCAGCTTCTTCTTCACCGACGCCGCGGCCGTCGTCGACTACGCAGGCGCCCAGGCGCAGCACGCCGCCCGCTACGCCGCGTTCTTCCACAGCATGCTCGACGCGGGGATCTACCTGCCGCCGTCGGCGTTCGAGGCGTGGTTNGTCTCGGCCGCCCACGACGACGCCACGATGGAGCGGATCGCCGCCGCCGCGCCCGCCGCCGCCCGCGCCGCCGCCGCCGTGCCCGAACCGGCTCCCGTGCCCGCGACCAGCGGGGGCCGGTCGTGAGCGGCCCGGCGCTGGAACCGGCGGACGACGAGCCGGGGCGGGGCCCGCTGACACGGGTGCACCTGGTCCGCCACGGGGAGGTCTTCAACCCGGAGAAGGTCCTCTACGGCCGGCTGCCCGGATTCGGGCTGTCCGAGACGGGCCACCGCCAGGCGAAGGTGACGGCGGAGTTCCTCGCCGGGCTGGACGTCGCCGCCGTGGTCGCGAGCCCCCTGGACCGCNCGCAGCAGACGGCCACTCCCATCGCCGCCGCCCACGGCCTGCCCGTCGAGGTCGACCCGAGGCTGATCGAGAGCCGCAACGCCTTCGAGGGCAAACCGTTCGAGGCGGGCCCCGCGGTCCTGCGCTACCCGCACCTGTGGCGGCTGCTGGCCAACCCGTTCCGGCCGTCGTGGGGCGAGCCGTACACCGAGATCGCCGAGCGGATGCTCGCCGCCGCCGCCGAGCGGCGCGACGCCCATCCCGGGCGGCACGTCGTGCTGGTCAGCCACCAGCTCCCGGTGTGGACGGCGCGGCGGGCGCTGGAGGGGGTGCACCTGTGGCACCGTCCCGACCGGCGTCAGTGCGGCCTGGCCAGCGTCACCACCGCGGTCTACCGGGGACGGGAGCTCGTCGGGATCGAGTACGCCGAACCGAACGGCCCGACCGCGAACCTGCCCGGATCGGTCGGCGCCTGACCGGCCCAAACCCGCCCCGGCCGCCCGCGCCGCCTGAACCCGCCGTCGTCGGCGGCGGTGCCGGTGACGCCGATGTCGGCGGCGTTGGCGGCGTTGGCGGCGGTGTCGGTGATGGCGGGTTCGGCGCTGTCGGTGTCGATGCGGTGCTGCCGGTGCTGCGCTGCCCGGTGTGCGCCGGCGCGCTGCATCGGGACGGCGGTGCCCTGCGTTGTGCCACCGGGCACGGTTTCGACCTCGGGCGCGGCGGTTACGTGAACCTGCGCACCGGCCGCGCCCGCCGGGTCGCCGGCGACACCGCCGCCATGGTCGCCGCGCGGGAGTCCTTCCTCGGGGCCGGGCACTACCGGCCGCTCACCACCCGGCTGGCCGAGCTCGCGACCGCCGGGCCGCCCGCCGTCCGAACGGCGCAGGCCCCGGGCCGGGAGGCGGGCACGATCACTCACCCCGCCTCGCGGGCCGATCCGGGGCTGGCCGATCCGGGGCCGGCCGGCGCAGGGCCGGTGGTGCTCGAGATCGGGGCCGGCACCGGCCATCACCTGGCCGGAGTGCTCGCCGCGCTGCCCGCCGGGGCGGCCGGGGTCGCGGTCGACGTGTCGAAGTACGCGCTGCGCCGGGCCGCGCGGGCCCACCCCCGGATCGGCGCGGTCGCGTTCGACGCCGCCGGCCCGTGGCCGGTCGCCGACGGCTGCGTCACCGTGCTCCTCGACGTCTTCGCGCCGCGCAACCCGGCCGAGATGGGCAGGGTGCTCCGACCAGACGGGTTGCTCATCGTCGTCACCCCCGAACCGGGCCATCTCGCCGAGCTTCGGGACCCGCTCGGGCTGGTCGGGATCCAGCCGGACAAGGGCGACCGACTCGACGAGCGGATCGCCGACCGGTTCGCCCCGGCCGCCGTCGAACGCCTGGACATTCCGCTCGTGCTGTCCCCCGACGAGGCCGTCGACCTGGCCCTGATGGGCCCGACCGGCCACCACCGCACGGCCGAGGACCTGCGTGCTCGTGCGGCGGCGGCCTGGCCGCGGCGTCACGCCGCGGTGACCGTCCGCCTCGCGGTCCGGTGCTATCGGCCGCGCGGATGAGGGACCGTTCGCTGCGCGATACCCGGCGGCGTCACCCCTTTGGTCATCCCGTTCAGGACCGGACCAGCCGTCGGCCCTGGCCTGCCTGCGCGGCGGTGCCCGGAGGGCGCCGGGACGGCCCGCACGGACACCGGCGGTCACACTCGACGGCCGGACACGGCTCGGCCGACGATGGAGGTTCGGAATGGACATGGGACTGCTCGGGCGGATCGCCGTCGTCACGGGGGCGAGCCGGGGCATCGGCCTGGCGGTGGTTCGGGCCCTGGTCGCCGAGGGCGCCACGGTGGTGGCCGGAGCCCGTCGCAGCTCGCCCGAGCTCGACGAGCTGGCGGCCGGCGGCGCGGTGCGGGTCCACCTGGTGGATCTGGCCACCCCCGACGGTCCGGCCGCGCTCGTCGAGCGGGCCGGCGAGCGGGTCGACATCCTGGTCAACAACGTCGGTTCCGCGCCCGCCCGGACCGGCGGGTTCGGCTCGGTCACCGACGAGATGTGGCTCGGAACACTCAACCTGAACCTGCTCGCCGCGGTGCGGGCAACCCGGGCGGCGCTGCCGCTGATGCTCGCCGCCGGTGGCGGATCCATCGTCACGATCAGTTCGGTGAACTCGGTCCTCGCCGATCCGGCGGTCATCGACTACTGCGCGGCGAAGGCCGCGCTGGCGAACTTCTGCAAGTCGCTGGCCCGGGAGGTCGGTGGCCGGGGCGTGCGGGTCAACACGGTCAGTCCCGGCCCGGTCGCCACCGACCTGTGGCTCGGGTCCGACGGCGTCGCCGCCACCGTCTCGCGAGCCACCGGCGCGGATCCCGCGAGCGTCGTCGACGCCGCGGCCGGCAGCTCCGTGACCGGCCGGTTCAGCACACCGGAGGAGGTCGCTGCCGCCGTCGTCCTGCTCGCCGGGGACCGCAGCGGGAACATCACCGGCGCGGACCTCCGGGTCGACGGGGGGATGGTACCCACCTGGTAGCCGCCGAGCCCAGTGGTGTCCGCCGTGTCGAACTCCACGCGCGCCGGCCAGCCTGGCCGCCTACGCTGAGTTGAGTTCTACAGTTGGTCGTAGACGGGTTCCGGGCCGGGAAGGGGCAGGGCACATACTGGTTCGCGTGGCGGAGAAGGGACGGCGGTCCGCGTCGGGTGACAGGTCGGACACGCCGGTGGCAGACGTTGTCCACGACCGGTTCGCCGGGTCGCGCCGGCAGCGGACCAGGATGAGGCGGGTCGGGTTCGTCGCGGTGATGCTCGCGGTGGCGGGGTTCGCGGCGGCCTGTTCCGGCGGGGGAGGCACGGTCGACGCGACCGGCGGCGGAGGCTTCAACTTCGTCCAGCAGTCCGCCGGCAAGGACTTCGTCCCGGCCGGGAACCGGCACGAGGCGCCCCGACTGGCCGGGAAGAACCTCGACGGTGCCGACTTCGACGTCGCGTCCCTGCGCGGCAAGATCGTCGTGGTCAACTTCTGGGCCTCGTGGTGCGCTCCCTGCCGGGCGGAGACGCCGGGTCTGGTGCGGCTCTCCAAGGNGAACCCGACGGTGGCGTTCCTCGGCGTCAACGAGAAGGACCCGTCGGGCGCCAAGGCCTTCGTGCGTGACAACGGCGTGCCGTACCCGAGCGTCGTCGACCGGCTGGGCACGCTCGCCGCTGGCTGGCCGGTCGCCCCGGGACTGCCGTCGACCTTCGTGCTCGACGCGGACGGGCGCATCGCGGCCCGGTTCACCGGCCCGGTCGTGCCCGACGACGACCTCAAGCCCGTGCTGACCCGGTTGCAGGCCGAGGCGTGAGCGGGNGGCGGCCGAGCGGGACGGGGGACCCGCGGTGAGCGTGGTCGGGCTCGTCACGGACGGGCCCGTGCTGCTCGCCGCCCCGGTCGCGGCGGCCGCCGGGCTGCTGTCCTTCCTGTCACCGTGCGTGCTGCCCCTGGTGCCCGGCTACCTCAGCTTCATCACCGGCCTGTCCGGCGAGGAGCTCCAGGACCGCCAGCGCCGCCCCGCTCGGCCACCGGCCAGCTCGCCCGAGCCCGAGCCCACGCCTGCGGCGGCCATGGCCGCCGCCGTGGCCGCGCCGCCGCTGCCGGCACCGGCCGGTGCACCGCTGCGGGTCGGCCGGGTCGGTCCGTTCGCGGCCGGCGACGGGCGCAATACCGGCGACGGGCGCAACGCCGGCGACGGGCGCAACGCCGGCGACGGGCGCATGAATGACGACGGGCGCGTCGGTGACGTCGGCGACGTCGGTGACGTCGGAGGTGCCGGGAACGGCGCGGGCGGTGGGTGGTTCGCGGGTCTCGGGCCGCGGCTGGGCCGGCTGCGCGTCGGCGGGCGGGTCGCCGCCGGCACCGGCCTGTTCGTGCTCGGGTTCACCGCGGTGTTCGTCTCCTTCGGTGCGGCCTTCGGCGGACTCGGTCAGTGGCTGGTCCGCCATCAGGTCGGGGTGAGCCAGATCCTGGGGGCGTTCACCATCGTCATGGGTCTGGCCTTCGCCGGGATGTTCTCCCGGATGTCCTGGGCGAACCGCGAGTGGCGCATCCACCGGCTGCCGCGCCCCGGCCTGCTCGGCGCGCCGGTGCTCGGTGTGCTGTTCGGCATCGGCTGGACCCCCTGCCTCGGCCCCACGCTGGCGGCGGTGCAGGGGCTGGCGGTGACGAGTGCGACGGCCGGGCGGGGCGCGTTCCTCTCCGCCGTGTACTGCCTCGGACTCGGGTTGCCGTTCCTCGCCGTCGGGCTCGCCTTCCGGCGTGCCGTCGGCGCCCTGCACCTGCTGCGGCGACACACCCGCGCCCTGACCCTGGCCGGTGGCGTGCTGCTCGTCGCGGTCGGGGTGCTTCAACTCACCGGGGAGTGGGCCGACCTGATCGCGAACCTGCGGCCCTATGCCCCCGGCTTCTCGGAGACGCCGCTGTGACCTCTTCCACCCGTCCCCACCAGCCTGCCGGTGCGGCCACCGACCTCGCGCCGAAGCCGGGCCCCGGCGACCCGGCCGCGGCCGATTCGGCGGNCACCCTGGATTCGGCGGGCACCATCGACGAGGAGGCCGTCGGGTTCGACCCGGACTCCTCGGGCGGGCGTCGACTGCCCGAGGGGCACGCCGATGCCCGCGTCGCCGTCGCGCCGGACGCGTTCGCGCCACCCGGGGCCGACCGGGCTGACGGGCTCGACCCGGACCCGGCCCCTGCGGGGGGAGCTCGCCGCGCCGCAGCCGGAGGTGCTCGCCGCGCCGCGGCCGGGGGGGCCGACGGCGCCGGCGGGCAACCCGGCCCGGCGCCGGGCGGGACCCGGGCCGGGCGGCATCCGGCGTTGGCGCTCGCGGTCCGCTCCTGGCGTCAGCTCACCAGCATGCGCACCGCGTTGGTACTGCTGTTCCTGCTCGCCCTGGCCGCCGTGCCGGGGTCGCTGCTGCCACAGCGCAACATCAACCCGATGCGGGTCGATCAGTACCTGTCGAAGCACCAGACCCTCGGGCCCCTGCTCGACAAGCTCTCCGGCTTCGACGTCTTCGCCGCCCCCTGGTTCGCGGCGATCTACCTGCTGCTGTTCATCTCGCTGATCGGCTGCCTGTCGTCGCGCATCCGCTGGCATGCCAGGGCGCTGTTCACCGCCCCGCCGAAGGCGCCGGCGCGGCCCGGCCGGCTGCCGGGTGGCAGTGCGTGGACCAGCCCGCTGGCCCCCGCCGACGCGACGGCCGCCGCGCGCGCGGCGCTGCGCCGGCGCCGGTTCCGCGCCAGCGTCGCCCGCGCCGGGACGCGGCGGCCGGACGGTTCGGCGGACCACTCCGTCGCGGCCGAGAAGGGCTACCTGCGCGAGACGGGCAACCTCGTCTTCCACGTCGCGCTGGTCGGGCTGCTCGCCGCGGTCGGCTTCGGCTCCTGGTTCGGCTACCAGGGGACCACGCTCGTCGTCACCGGGGACAGCATGGNCAACACGATCATCTCGTACGACCAGTTCAGCGGCGGCAAGCTCGTCGACACCGCGAAGCTGCGCCCGTTCTCGCTGACGCTGAACCGCTTCGCGGCCGCCTACGAGCCGAACGGCGAGCCGTCGGACTTCNGCGCCGACGTCACCTACTCGCCCGACCTGGACGCACCGACCCGGCAGGCGACGATCCGGGTGAACCATCCGCTGGTCCTCGGCAACGCCAAGATCTACCTCATCGGGCACGGGTACGCCCCGCACTTCGTCCTGCGCGACGCCCGGGGCCGGACCGTCTGGCAGGGCAACGTGCCCTGCACCCCGCGCGACGGGATGTTCACCTCGACCTGCACGGTCAAGATTCCCGACACGGGCCTGGCGCCGCTCGGNGTCCGCAAGGAGCCCCAGCAGCTTGCCTTCAGCGGCGTGTTCACCCCGACGACGCACCTCGACCCGACCCAGGGCTACGTCTCGACCTTCCCGGCGGCCCGCGCACCCGGCCTGACGATCACCGGTTTCGTCGGCAACCTCCACCTCGACGAGGGCGTGCCCCAGAACGTGTACACGGTCGACACCCGGGACATGCGCCAGCTCACCCTGACCGGCCCGGCCGGAGCGGCCCGCAACGCTCAGGTGCTCGCTGTGAACAACCCCCGNCAGCGGACCCTGACCGGGCTGCCCGGCGGGCTGAGCCTCGAAGCCGACAGCGTCGCGGAGTTCGCCACCTTCCAGGTGAAGTCCGACCCGTTCAAGCGGGAGGCCCTGATCTTCGCGGTGCTCATCATCGTCGGGCTGATCGCCAGCCTGCGGGTGCACCGCCGCCGCCTGTGGGTCCGGGCGAGCCCGGCGCCCGGCGGCGGTTCCGTCGTCGAGATCGGCGGCCTGTCCCGGTCGCACGGGGACGGCTTCGTCGTCGAGCTCGGCCAGCTCACCACCCTCGTCCGCGAGGCCACCGGCCCGACCGGCGGACGGGATCCGGCGCCGTCGGCGGGGTCGCCGGGGTCGCCGGGGTCGCCCGAGTCGGCGGGTCCGGCGGCACCGTCCGGGGCCGTGGCACCGCCGGACACGTCCGCGGCGCCGGGCACTGGCGCCGCGGCGCCGGGCACTACGGAATCGCGCGGCACCGCAGCCGGTGGCGCCGCGTCGAACGCCAGCGAACGGGAGCACTGATGGCGGTCAACGAGGGCGTAGCCAGCCTCTCCGATCATCTGTTCGGCAGCGGCATGGCGGTCTACGCCGCGGCCATGCTCGGCTACGCGGCCGAGTTCGCGTTCAGCCGCCTGGGCGCGCGCCGCGGTGCCGCGGAGCTGGCGGTCGAGGTTCCCGCCGCCCGCGCGGCCGATCGGCCGGCCGTGCTCGTCGGGGCCGGCGCCCCCGCGGACGCCGGATCCGTCGCGGAGATCGACCCGGACGATCCCGCCGCGGCCGCGCTCGCGGCGGCGCGCGCCCGCGAGATCGAGGCGGTGCGCCAGCGGGACACCGCCGCTCACACCCTGGTCGCCGGCAACGACGGCGACGTCGAGGTGCCCGCCCGCGCCCAGTGGATCGGGCGGATCGCCGTGCTGCTCACGGTGGTGGGCTGGGCGCTGCACCTGGGCTCGGTCGTCACCCGTGGCATCGCGGCGGACCGGGTGCCCTGGGGCAACATGTACGAGTACTCGTCGATGATCTGCCTGATCGCGGTCACGACGTTCCTCGCCCTGATGACCCGGCAGCGGGTCCGCTGGCTGGGCGTCTTCGTCATGGTGCCGGTGGTNCTCTACCTCGGCTTCGCCGNCACGGTGCTCTACGTCGCGCCCGGGCCCCTGGTGCCCGCGCTCAACTCGTACTGGCTGAAGATCCACGTGGTCGGTGCGATCGTCTCCAGCGGGGTGTTCCTGATCTCCGCGGTGACCACGGTGCTGTTCCTGGTCAAGGAGCGCTGGGAGAACCGGCTCGCCGAGGTGGCGGCCGGCCGGGCCGACGCCAGCCGCGCGATGCAGAGCCGCGGCGGCATCGTGATGCGCCTGCCGTCGTCCGCGGCTCTCGACACCCTGTCCTACCGGGTCATCGCGTTCGCGTTCCCGATCTGGACCTTCGCGATCATCGCCGGGGCGATCTGGGCCGAGGCGGCGTGGGGCCGGTACTGGGGCTGGGACCCCAAGGAGACCTGGTCGTTCATCACCTGGGTCTGCTATGCGGCCTACCTGCACGCGCGGGCGACCGCAGGCTGGCGGGGCCGGCGGGCCGCCGCCATCTCCCTGGTCGCGTTCACCGCGCTGTTCGTGGACTACTACCTGGTGAACCTCGTTATCACCGGCCTGCACTCCTACGCGGGCGTCTGACCAACGGCGGCCGCCGACCCAGGGTCGGGCGGGGCCCCGGGCCTCCGGGGCCCCTGCACGCGTCCCTGGTGGTGATCAGGGGCGCGGACGACGCGGTGGCGTCCACGCCCCCGGAGCGTGNCACGGTCACGAACCGGTGACAGCCGGCTTGGGGACGTGCGGGTATCGCGGTGCGATGGGCCCGGTTCTCGGGTTCACCGGGCAGAACGCACCGCACCCGGCCCTGCCGGCAGGATCGCCCTCGCGGCCGAGCGTGGCCCCGGGTCCCGGAGCAGTCTCGGACGGCCGAGCTCGGTTCAGCTCGGCCGTGACCGGTGTGGCCAGGTGCGGGTGCACGCGGTGCCGCATGGGCCGCCCGGGCGTGTGGTGCGGCCCGGGCGTGGGTGCGGCCCGGGCGTGGGTGCCGTCCAAGTGTGTGGTGCGGTTCGGGCCGAGCGGGTATGGCCTTGGGGGGATAGGGCGGTGCCGCCTCGGCTTGGGGCAGGGGCGGTGTCAGCCGCGGGCGGACGGCGGCTCCGCGTCGCCGCCGCGGATGCGGTCCGCGAGCTCGCGGAGGAACTCCGGGTCGTCGTCCGGGCCCTTGGGGCGCACGGCCGGGCGCCGGGTACCCATCCGCGAGCCGGGCCGTCCCAGGCCCCCCTCGCGGCGGTCGACGTCCCAGGTCGGACGCTGGCCGAAGGCCGGGTGGTCCGAGACCGCGCGCCGCGGCGGGCGCGCTCCGAGCCCGTTCGCCCGCGGCCGTCCGAAGAAGTACCACGCGACGGCACCAGCGAGGGCGAAGAGAACCACGACCACGATCCAGATCGGTTTGGACAGACCGCGTACCTCGTCGGACGGGGTCCCGAACACGTNGGCGACCATGTACGCCCAGAAACCGATGAACACGAAACTCAGTGCGAGGCCCAGCACAGGCTGGTCGCTCCTTCCGCTCTCCTTGATCGATTACATCCGGTTCGACATATCGGGTATGAACATCGGTCGGCGGGTGTGTAGTCCCGGCCCTACGCGGCATCGCCGAAGGGGGCAGACGAGCGTGCGGCGCCCTCCCCGGAGAGCGCACATGTCGCGGTGATGGCCGGCCCGTGTATCCCTAGTGTGCCCTCCGGCCCCGGCCCGCGTCCGGCCGGTCCGCCATCAGCCGCTGCCGGCGTCCGCCCGCTTACCGTTACAGCCGCGCGTCGTGACTCCCCGGGTTTCAACTGTGACGGATGGTGGGAGCCCGGACGGCCGGGCGCGCCGGCTGCCAGGATGGAGGCATGGCCTGGGCGGATCTACGTGCGTTCCTCGCGCATCTCGAACGGCGAAAGGACCTGCGGCGGATCTCCGTGCCCGTCGACCCCCACCTGGAGGTCACCGAGATCGTGACGCGGGTGGTCCGCGAGCGCGGGCCGGCGCTGCTGTTCGAGTCCCCCCGCGGCGCCGACATGCCGCTGGCCATCAACCTGTTCGGCACCGAGGCCCGGATGGCCACCGCGCTCGGGGTCGACCGCCTCGACGAGATCGGCGACCGGCTCGCCGCGCTGCTGCGCCCGGAGCTGCCGACCGGCCTGTCCGGGCTGCGCGACGCGCTGGGCAAGGCCGCCTCGCTCACCTCGATCCCGCCGCGACGGGTCCGCACCGCGCCCTGCCAGGACGTCGTGCTCAAGGGGCCGGACGTCGAC
The DNA here is from genome assembly GCF_001420875.1 of Frankia sp. AvcI1. Classification (NCBI taxonomy): domain Bacteria; kingdom Bacillati; phylum Actinomycetota; class Actinomycetes; order Frankiales; family Frankiaceae; genus Frankia; species Frankia sp. AvcI1. The sequence continues at coordinate 260,721 of NZ_LJFZ01000003.1, forward strand.
CTGTTCCGGCTGCCCGGCGTGCACGCCTGGCCGAACGACGGCGGCGCCTTCCTCAACCTCGGCCTCACCCACACCCGTCACCCGGAGACCGGCGCCCGCAACCTCGGGATGTACCGGCTGCAACGGCACGACGCGCGCACCGTCGGCATGCACTGGCAGATCCACAAGGACTCCAACGCCCACCACGCCGTCGCCGAGCGGCGCGGGGAGCGGCTGCCCGTGGCGATCGCGTTCGGCTGCGACCCGGCGGTGACCTACGCCGCCTCCGCGCCGCTGCCCGCCGACATCGACGAGTACCTGTTCGCCGGCTACCTGCGCGGCGAGCGGGTGGAGATGGTCGACTGCCTGTCCGTGCCGCTGCGGGTGCCGGCGAACGCCCAGATCGTGCTGGAGGGCTGGCTCGAGCCGGGCGCACGGCTGCCCGAAGGCCCCTTCGGCGACCACACCGGCTTCTACACGCCGGTCGAGCCGTTCCCGGCGCTGCACGTCGACGTGATGACGATGCAGCGCGACCCGGTCTTCCAGACGATCGTCGTCGGCCGCCCGCCGCAGGAGGACGGGCCGATGGGCAAGGCCACCGAACGCATCTTCCGCCCCCTGATCAAGATGATGATCCCCGAGATCGTCGACTACGACCTGCCCGAGGCCGGCGTCTTCCACAACTGCTGCATCGTCTCCATCGACAAGCGTTTTCCCAAGCACGCGCAGAAGGTGATGAACGCGGTCTGGGGCGCCGGGCTGCTGTCGCTGTCGAAGCTGATCGTGGTGGTCGACGCCGACTGTGACGTGCACGACTACGCCGAGGTCGCCTGGCGGGCGTTCGGCAACGTCGACTACGCCCACGACCTGATCACCACGATCGGCCCCGTGGACCATCTCGACCACGCCTCCTACGAGCAGTTCTGGGGCGGCAAGGTCGGGGTGGACGCGACGCGCAAGCTGCCGACCGAGGGCTACCGCCGCGAGGGCGGCTGGCCCGAGGAGATCGTCATGGACGACGCCGTCCGGGCCCAGGTGACCCGCCGCTGGAAGGAGTACGGCCTGTGACCACCTCTTTTCGCCTGTCCAGAGGGATATTTCGGACACCAATGCCTCCGGACAAGCAGGAGAGGCGACGGGTGGGTGCGCGCGGTGAGTGACGCGGCGTTCCTGCCGGGCGCGTCGGGTGGCACCGCCAGGCCCGGCGGAGGCGCCGGCGGCGGCCAGGAGCAGGCGATCGGGCACGTGCGCGCGTTCCTGCGGCTCNTCGCCATCGAGCACTCCGTCTTCGCGCTGCCGTTCGCCTACATCGCCGCCCTGGCGGCATCGTTCACCGCGTCCGGGTCGGTGCACTGGGGTGCCCTCGGGCTCGTCACGGTCGCCATGGTCGCCGCGCGGACCTTCGCGATGGCCGCGAACCGGATCATCGACCGCGCCATCGACGCCCGCAACCCGCGCACCGCCGGCCGGGAGCTCGTCACCGGCGCCGTGTCGGTGCGCGTCGCCGTCGTCGGCTCCGTCGTCGCCCTCGCCGTCTTCCTCGCCGCCGCCGCCACGCTGTCCTGGCTGTGCCTCGCGCTCGCCCCGATCGCGGTGGCGCCCCTGGTGATCTACCCTTACGCCAAGCGCTTCACCGACTTCCCGCACGCCGTGCTCGGCATCGCCCAGGCCGTCGCGCCCATCGGGGCCTGGATCGCGGTGACCGGCCACTGGTCGTGGGCCGCCGTCGTGCTCGGCCTCGCGGTGGGCGCCTGGATCGGCGGCTTCGACCTCATCTACGCCTGCCAGGACGCCGAGGTCGACCGCCGCATCGGCGTGCGGTCCGTGCCGGCGCGGTTCGGGGTCCGCGGCGCGCTCATCGGCTCCACCGTCACCCACGTCGTCACCTTCGCGCTGTTCGTCACCTACGGGCTGATGGAGAACAACGGCGCCTGGTGGTGGGCCGGCCTCGCGGTCACGGCGGCGGCGTTCAGCTACGAGCACGCGATCGTCTCGCCGAAGGACCTGTCCCGGGTCAACCGGGCCTTCCTCACCGCGAACGGCTTCGTCGGCATCGCCCTGTTCGTCTTCGCCGTCGCCGACCTGATCAGCCGCGGCCTGTCGGTCTGAGCCGGCCCCGCCCATCCCCGCCGTGACCACTCCCGACCTGCAGGGCCGCGACCAGCAGCCCGGCCAACACCGCGGCGGCCCCGATGCCCCGGCGGGCGGTGGGCGGGTGCCCTGGGTGGTCGGCGTGAGCGGGGCCAGCGGGACCCCGTACGCGGCCGCCGTGCTGCGCGGCCTGCTCGCCGCCGGGCTGCCCGTCGACCTGGTGCTCTCCCGGGCCGCCCGGCTGACCCTGCTCGACGAGACCGGCATCGCCTGGCACGACGTCGCCTGGCAGCAACCACTGGAACGCTGGCTGTCCGCCCCCCTCGGCGAGCCCGTTCCCGATGCGGCCGCCACGTCCCCGCCAGCGCGTCCCGCGCAGCCTGTTGTACCTGCGCCACCCGTTCTACCTGCATCACCCGCCGAACCGGCCGAACCGGCCGAACCGGCCGAACCGGCCGAACCGGCCGAACCGGCCGAACCGGCCGAACCGGCCACGCTGGCCGCCGCCGTGGAGACGCTCGTCACGGTGCACGCGTCCGGCAACCTTGCCGCGCCGACGAGCAGCGGTTCCTATCGGACCCACGGCATGATCGTCGTCCCGGCCAGCACCGCGTGCCTGGCCGGGATCGCCCTCGGTCTGTCCAAGGACCTGCTGCAGCGATCCGCCGACGTGACCCTCAAGGAGGGCCGGCGCCTCGTCGTCGTGCCGCGGGAGATGCCGTACACGGGCGCGACGCTGCGCCACATGCTCACCCTGCACGACGCCGGTGCGGTGGTCGCCCCGGCCAGCCCCGGCTTCTACGCCGGGGCGCGCACCGCCGCCGACCTCGTCGACTTCGTCGCCGGCCGCGTACTCGACGCCGCCGGAGTCGACCACGCCCTCTTCCGCCGCTGGACCGGCGAACTCGGCCACGCCCGACGACCCGACCAGGCCGCCCGCCGGACGGGTTGACCGGGGGCACCGGGCCCCTGTCCGGGGCAAATTCTCCGTTTGCATCGTGGAGCTCCGCGGCGTCCAACGACTTGTGTGGGATCCGGCCACTGGTGCTCGTCTACGTCCACGCGTTCGACTAGCGNCTTGGCCGTCGGTCCGTCGCACATGTTCGGGATCACGGTGCGTCGTGTTTGGCTCGAGCCATAGCCGACTCATGTCGGCCAGGCCGTCTCCTCGCTGGACGATCAAGGCCACTTCCGCGAAGTGCGGGAGTGGCTGCGTTCGCTGCACCGGCTGGATCCGGGCAACTATCGGTCGGTCAACGCGGCGATCGACATGCTCGCTGAGGGCGGGCCTGGGCTCGGACGACATCCGCNCCGAGATCGAGAACGGAGATCTTGACGTGAACGAGGTCGCAACGCTGAGTCGTTATGCCTGGGCGCTGGGCGCTGGGCGCTCGGATGCGGATCATCTTCGGCTATGGAGACGATCTTCGGCGGCTCGCTTGATCCAATGCCGTGTGGGGTCGTTTGCGAGGTCAGGACCTCTGGGCATGCTCTCCAAGCTGCGTCCGGTGACACCACCGCCGTCGGACTCGGCCCGCATGTCCCTACACCAAGATTGCCGGGTTGGGGCGGAAGTGACGGCGCCTCGTGCTCGACCGGGCAGTTCCGGGATCCCTCTGGCAGGGGCGGTGCCTAGGCAGGCAGAGTGGGCGGCGACGGCCGAGGGCCGGGGACGGTGGGTTGTGGCCACGGGCCGGCGGGCGCGGAGTTCAGTGGATCGAGGGCGACATGGCGACGAACGGGCGCGGGGCGGCGAAGGGCCGGGGACGCGGTTCGGGTCGATCGAAGGCGGCCGGGACGGGCCGCCCTGACTCGGCGGCAGGCGGCAACTCGGCGACGGGCGGTGGTCGATCGTCAGGCGGTGGCCGTGCGGCGGGCGGTGGCCGTGCGGCGGGGGGTGGCCGGTCCGAGGGCGCGGGCAGGCCGGGGCGCCGGGAGCGGCCGGTGCAGCAGGACGTCGACCTGCGGGTGCAGTTGCCGTACTTCCTGATCCGGCTGGCCGCCCTCGTGGTGATCACGGTCGTGCTCGCGGTGGTCGGGGTGAACCTGCTGCTCGCGGTGCTGATCGGGTTCGCGGTCGCCGGCCTGNTGACCTGGCCGCTGGGGCGGATGCAGCGCCGGGCGGCGCAGCGGGCCGCCGAGGCCAAGGGCGCGGCGGGGCCACGGCCTCCGGGCGCGGGCAAGGGNAAGGGNGGGGACGCGTGAGCGGACGCCGGCCAGCCCAGCGGCCGCTCGTGACGGGTCGGCCCGGTCGGCTGTGCTGGTCATGACGGGTCAGCTCGGGTGGTTCCGACGGTTGTGACGGGTCAGCTCGGCCGGCTCGGGTAGGTCTGACGGTGTCGCGGGCTAGTCTGGACGTCATGGATGCTGGGCTCAAACGGGAGATCGAGGCCAAGGTTTCCGCCGGCGAGCGGCTGAGCCGCGCCGACGGGGTGGCGCTGTACGCCAGTGACGATCTCGCCTGGCTCGGCGGCCTCGCCCACGAGGTCCGGACCAGGAAGAACGGCGACCGGACCTTCTTCAACGTCAACCGGCACCTGAACCTGACCAACGTCTGCTCGGCGTCCTGCGCCTACTGCTCGTTCCAGCGCAAGCCCGGCGAGGCCGACGCCTACACGATGCGCATCGAGGAGGCCGTCCGGCTCGCCAAGGAGATGGAGCCGGCCGGCATCACCGAGCTGCACATCGTCAACGGCCTGCACCCAACGCTGCCGTGGCGGTACTACCCCCGCTCGCTGCGGGAGCTGCGCAAGGCGCTGCCCGGCGTCGCGCTCAAGGCGTTCACCGCCACCGAGATCCACTGGTTCGAGAAGATCAGCGGCCTGCCCGCCGACGAGATCCTCGACGAGCTCATCGACGCGGGCCTGGAGTCGCTGACCGGCGGCGGTGCGGAGATCTTCGACTGGGAGATCCGGCAGCGGATCGTCGACCACAACACCCACTGGGAGGACTGGTCGCGCATCCACCGCCTCGCCCATGCCAAGGGCCTGCGCACTCCCTGCACCATGCTCTACGGGCACATCGAGGAGCCGCGCCACCGGGTGGATCACGTGCTGCGGCTGCGTGAGCTGCAGGACGAGACGGGCGGCTTCGCGGTGTTCATCCCGCTGCGCTTCCAGCACGACGCCGCCGGCGACCCGCGCAACCGGCTGATGAACCAGCCGATGGCGACCGGCGCGGAGGCGCTGAAGACGTTCGCCGTCTCCCGGCTGCTGTTCGACAACGTCGACCACGTCAAGTGCTTCTGGGTGATGCACGGGCTGACCACGGCGCAGCTCGCGCTGAACTTCGGCGCCGACGACCTGGACGGTTCGGTCGTCGAATACAAGATCACCCATGACGCGGACCGCTTCGGTACCCCGAACACGATGACGCGCGAGGACCTGTTGGCGATCATCCGGGACGCCGGCTTCCGGCCGGTCGAGCGGGACACCCGTTACCGGGAGATCCGCTCCTACGACGGTCCCGATCCGGCCCGCCGCGAGATCCCCACCTCGATCGACGCCTGAGGCGGGAGTCGATGGCCAGCAAGGACGACCCGACGCCGGCAGGCGCGGCGAGCCAGCCGACGCCCACGAACGCCGGCTCCGTGAACGCCGGGTCGGTGAACTCCGGATCCAGCCCCCTTCCGCGGGTGCGGCCGCCGGGCGCGCCGGGCATCGGCTCGATCTTCGTGCTCGCCTTCCTGGTGATCCTCGTCCCGGGCGTGGCGGTCTACGTGCTGCTCGACTGGGCCGGTCTGCCGATCGGCGGCGCCAGCCTGCTCGGCCTGCTCGTCGTCTTCCTCGGGCTGGGGTTCTTCCCGACCGTGCTGCGCAGGCTCGGCTGGGTGCCGACGAAGAAGCGGAGGTCCTGATGGAACTGCGCAAGCGTCCCACCGCGCGCCCGAGGCGGGCCGCGGCCGCGGCACCGGGGACCCCGGCGGCCCCGGCCCCGGCGGCGAGGGAACGCGGCCTGCTCGGCATCAACCTGCGGTACTTCGCCCTGCGCGCGGTGCTCTTCGGGGTGGTGCTCGCCGTCGTCCTGCTGCTCGGGGCGGGCGGGNTTCTCGCGTTCGTGCTGGCGTTGGCCGTCAGTGGGCTGATGAGCTATCCGCTGGCGCTGAGGCAGCGCCGCGCGGTCGTCGCCGTGATGGAGAACCGTCACGGCGGCCGTCGTTGACCGGGCCGGCGGGCGCCGAAGCCCGGCCGCGGGTCGGGCACATCCAGTTCCTGAACTGCCTGCCGCTGTACTGGGGCCTGGTCCACTCGGGTGCGCTGCTCGACATCGAGCTGACCAAGGACGCCCCCGATCGGCTCAACGAGGCCCTCGTGGCGGGCGACCTGGACATCGGCCCGATCAGCCTGGTCGAGTACCTCCGGCACGCGGATGATCTCGTCGTCCTGCCCGATCTCGCGGTCGGCTCCGACGGGCCGGTGCTGTCGGTCGTGCTGAGCACGGCGGTGCCGCTCGCCGAGGTCCGCACCGTCGCGCTCGGCTCGACGTCGCGGACCAGTGTGCTGCTGGCCCGGATGCTGCTGGAGGAACGCCACGGCCTGCGGCCTACGTACGTGACGATGCCGCCCGACCTGCCGTCGATGCTGCGGGAGGCCGACGCCGCGGTGATCATCGGGGACGTGGCGCTGCGCGCGACCTACGATGCCGAACGCGGCGGCGAGGGCCATCCGCTGGGCCTGATCGACCTGGGNGCGGCCTGGCGGGAGTGGAGCGGGCTGCCGATGGTCTTCGCGGTGTGGGCGGCCCGCAGGTCGTTCGCGCAGCGGCATCCCGGGACGGTGAAGGAGGTCCACGACGCGTTCCGATCCGGGCTGGACCTNGCGCTGCGCGATGTCGACCAGGTGGCGACGCGGGCGGCCCGCTTCGAGGTGTTCGACCCGGCGACGCTGGCTCGCTACTTCACCACGCTGGACTTCCGGCTGGGCGAACGNCAGCAGGCGGGCATCCGCGCCTTCGCGGACAAGGCCGCGCGCCGCGGCGATGTCCCCCCGCTTCGGGCGATGACCTTCGCCGAGGTCTGATCCGCCGTCTGACCTGACGGCGTCTGACCTGTCGGTGCCTGATCTGTCGGCGTCTGATCTGTCGGCGTCAGTCGGACCGGGGCAGGGCCAGCTCGGCGCCCGTGGTCAGACCGGCGGGCGGAACGCGTGCGAGATGCCGGACGGTGGGACGGCCCGATGGGTGTTCGCGGTCGCAAAGCGGGCGATGCGCCCCTTGACCAGGGCGATCAGCCGGGGCGGGGTGGCCCGCCCGCCGGGCGCGATCAGCATCTCGTCGAGCGAATCGCCGCCGTCTCCACCGGGGAGGGCGGGTTCGAAGGAGGCCGCATCCTCCGGGCGCGCGCCGGACCCGGCCGGCGTGAACGCCTCCGCCGCCGCGCCTGACCCGACCGGCGACGCCGGCCCCTCCGCGGAATCCGACCTGGCCGGCGGGGCTGCGCTCGGTGGGGGAGAGCTCGGTGGGGGAGCGGGCATCGACGGGGTGCGGCCCGCGGTTCCCGGCCGGCCATGCAACGGGGTGACGGTCGGCCCGCCGAGCCCGCCGTCGCCGATGCGGCCGTCGACAGTCGCATCCGGCGCGGCGGCCTCCGGCCCCTGGCCGGTGTCGGCGGCGCATCCCCGCCGGGCGGCGGCGTCGATGAGCCCGTTGACGGCGAGGGTCCAGGCCCGCAGCCCCTCGTGCCNGGTCAGTTCGGTGAACACCGCCGCCTCCAGGCAGCAGGTGCTCGCGCCCGCGAGTTCGTCGACGTCGAGCAGCGAGATGGCGAGCAGGCCGGCCAGATGGCCCGCGAGCATGAACAGCCGGAACTGCTGGTGCGGCAGCAGCGGGGTGCCCAGCAGACTGTCGACCACGCTCTGCTGATCGAGGACCCGGGCGGTGACGTCCTGCGGGTCGAGCCGATCGGCCTTGGCGATGAGGTCCGCGACCAGGCGATCGAGGTAGTCGAGCTCGCGGTCCGACCGGCGGTGGTCGAGCAGGTCCGACACCCGGCGGCGGGACTCCCGCTCCGGGTCGGGCCGGCGACGCAGGCGCTCGGCCCGCGCCGCCACGGCCGCCTCGCGCAGGTCGACGAGGGCGCCCCCGGCCTCCAGTGCGGCGTCGACGGCCGCGATCACGGGCCGCGAGGGAATCCCACGACTGGGCTGCTCAAGCTGCGAGATGTACTGGCGGCTGTAGCCGGTGCGCCGGGCGAGCTCGTCCCGGGAGAGAACGCGTTCACAGCGCCGCCGCCGGACCTCCACGGGGAGCAGGTCTTCAGCGGTCGCCGCGCCCTGCCTGCCTCGGCTCCGTTGCCGCATCTGTTGACGTCCTTCCGCGTGGCAGAGGTCGCCTCCCACCGAGGGAGGCCAGTCGTCGTGCGCCGCCTCTCGCGCCCCCCGAGAGCCGGCAGGAATTCACCGGTAGTGATNAGGCTACTCCATGGCGCACCCTAGTAGACTAGAGGCCAAAAGTCCCATACGCGAACGCTTGCGATGATTACTCTCCGTCATAAAGTGGGCCACTTGGACTGGCCTGTGTCGCTTCAGGTGCGTGATCGGCTACATGGCGTCCGGAAGACCGGAGGGGCGCGGCGGACCCGTCGAGACATTATGCCTGTATTCTTGGGCTCTTGTTGGGAAACGGGAGTGTTGCTGAGGAAGTCCTGCCGGAAAATCGCGGAATCTTCGAGAGATCNTCTCCGGCGAGCTATTCCCACAACGCGGGCTATCACTGTCACGCCGGGCGTGCGGCACTTCGCCACGGTCTGTGGGTATCGCGGGGATGACCGACATGGGTCATCCCCGAAAACCATCCTGAATGACGATGCGCGGAGTCGGGTGGGGCGCGTACAAAAGAATGGTGGATACCGGCCGTTCGGTGGACGCCGACACCGTCGGGCTCGGCCGGGACGACNCTGTCGCCCCGGCTCGGGGCTCCTCCGGGACGGCCCGCAGCCCCGACTCCCCACGCCGAGTCGTCGTCGTGGACGACGCGGACGGCGTGCGCGAGCTGCTCTGCCTGCTGCTGAGCACCGAGCCCGACTTCGTGGTCGTCGGCGCTGCCGCCAACGGGGCGGAGGCCATCGACGAGGTCGTTCGCACGGCGCCGGACCTGGTGCTGCTCGATCTCGCGATGCCGGTGCTCGACGGCCTCGGCGCGCTGCCGCGGATCCGGCGGGTCGCGCCGTACGCCACCGTGGTCATCTTCACCGGCTTCTCCGAGGACGCGCTGCTCGACCGGGTGCTCGCCCTGGGCGCGGACGCCCTGCTGGAAAAGGGCCTCGCCACCGGCCCGCTGGTCGACCAACTCCGCCGCCTCTGCGCCGCCCGCGCACCGGCGGCCGAGTCCCCCTGACGGGCCCGAGTGCCTCTGACGGGCCCGAGTGCCCCCGACCGGCCCGAGTCCCGTCCGACCGGCCGAGTCTTCCGTGATCGAATGTCGGCGTCGATCGCGTTGTTCACTTTCTCCGTCGGTGCGGTAGAGTTGTGATGGNGGTGTCGGAAGGTNGGAAAGGCCACCGATAGCCGCCCGATTTGGCCCGGTTTGCGGGGTGATGCGCTGCTGGTGGCGGGGTGCTGGGACCCACAACGCGCCCATCAGCGTCACTTCTGTGGAAACATGGGGTCGTGGTTGCGCGTGCCCTCANCCTCGGGGCGCCGGTCGAGCGAGCGACGGGTCTGATCCCCGTCTCGCCCCGGCGCGGGTTCGCGTCGCACCCCGCGGCCGCGTGCCTCGTGATTGAGCCGATGCTCGTCGCGCGCCTGCACGTCGATCTGCTGCGGGTCTCCAGCGCCGGCTGTCGCCGCTTCCGCTGACGTTCCCGTTCGCGGCGCCGCTGTGCCGGCGTCGCGTTTCCCCGCGCATCGAGAGATCTCATGACTTCTCCTGCCCGTCCCGTCCGTTCCGCACGCCCGTCCCGTCCCAAGGGGGCGGGCCAGTGGGCGTTGGGATACTCCGAGCCGCTCAACGCCAACGAGCGGATGAAGAAGGACCAAGGCGGGCTGGAGGTGCGCGACCGCATCCTCAACGTCTACCCGCACACCGGCTTCGACGGGATCGACCCCCAGGACCTGCGTGGCCGGTTCCGCTGGTGGGGGCTGTACACGCAGCGCCGGCCGGGGATCTCCGGCGGGCGCACGGCGGTCCTCGAACCGGAGGAGCTCGACGACTCCTACTTCATGCAGCGGATCCGGCTCGACGGCGGCCGAATGACCGCCGAGCAGCTTCGGGTCATCGCGGACATCTCCACCCGGTACGGCCGGGACGTCGCCGACGTCACCGACCGGCAGAACATCCAGCTCCACTGGATCCGCATCGAGGACGTGCCCGCCATCTGGGCCGCCCTCGAGGGCGCCGGGATGACGACCGCCGAGGCCTGCGGCGACACCCCGCGGGTCATCCTCGGCTGCCCGCTGGCGGGCGTCGACGGCGACGAGGTCATCGACGGCTCGGCCGCGATCGACGAGGTGGTCGAGCGTTTCGTCGGCGACCCGACGCTGGCGAACCTGCCCCGCAAGTTCAAAAGCGCGATCTCCGGCTGCGCGGACCACTGCACGCTGCACGAGATCAATGACATCGCGTTCGTCGGCGTCGTCCACCCGGAACTCGGTGCGGGCTACGACCTGTGGGTCGGCGGCGGACTGTCGACGAACCCGAAGCTCGGCGTGCGGCTCGGCGCGTTCGTGCCGCCGGCGCGCGTCGCCGAGGTCTGGCACGGCGTCGCCTCGCTGTTCCGTGACTACGGCTACCGCCGCCTGCGCACCCGGGCGCGGCTGAAGTTCCTCGTCGCGGACATGGGCGCCGAATGGGTGCGCACCACCCTGGAGAAGGAGTATCTGACGGCCGCGCTGCCCGACGGGCCGCCGCCGGCACCGCCGCGCAACGAGGGCCGCGACCACATCGGCGTGCACCGCCAGCGCGACGGGCGCAACGCGGTGGGCTTCGCCCCGCGGGCGGGGCGGGTCTCCGGATCGATCCTGCACGCCGTGGCGGATCTCGCCGATCGGTTCGGGCAGGGCCGCATCCGCGCCACGACGACCCAGAAGCTGGTCATCCTCGACGTCGCCGACGAGGCCGTGGCCCCGCTGGAGGCCGAGCTCGCGGCGCTGGATCTGGTCGTCCGGCCGAGCGTGTTCCGCCGCGGCACGATGGCCTGCACCGGGATCGAGTTCTGCAAGCTGGCCATCGTCGAGACCAAGGGCAACGCCCGCGACCTCATCGAGGAGCTGGAGCGCCGCCTGCCCGACTTCGACGAGCCGATCGGGATCAACGTCAACGGCTGCCCGAACGCCTGCGCCCGCTTCCAGGTCGCCGACATCGGGCTGAAGGGTTCGCTGGTCCCCGACGACAACGGCGAGATGGTCGAGGGCTTTCAGGTCCACCTCGGCGGCCACCTGGGCACCCGGTCACGGCTGGGCCGCAAGTCGCGAGGCCTGAAGGTCACCGCCGACGGCCTGCTCGACTACGTCGTCGGCCTGCTGGAGACCTACCGGCACGAGCGCGCCGACGGGGAGAGCTTCGCCGACTGGGCGGAGCGGGCCGACGAGGCGTCGCTGGCCGCCGTCGGCGCCGTGAGTTCCTCGGCCGGTGCCGGTGCCGGTGCCGGTGCCGGTGGCGGTGGCGGTGGCGGAGCCGGAGCAGGGCCGGCGGGCGGGGGTGGCGATGGCCGGCAGTGATCGGGCGGTGCCCTTCTACTGCCCGTACTGCGGCGAGGAGGACATCGTCCCGGAGCCGGCGCCGGACGGCGTCGGCACCGGGCACGGGCACTGGGCGTGCCGGTCCTGCCGGCGAGCCTTCCGGCTGAACCTGACGGCCCTCGCGGTCGCCGCGGGCCCGGTCGGGGCCACGCCGGCGGGCAGGCCGGCGGGCAGGCCCGACGCAGCGGGGGACCAGACGGCACGGCGAGGCGCCGCGCGCGACGACGAGGAGACGAGCTGATGGGTGCCACGTTGCAATCCCGGGCGTTGCGGGCCGGGGACGAGCTCGACGGCGCGCCGGCCGAGGAGATCCTCGGCTGGGCAGTCGAGGAGTTCGGCCCGAAGCTGGTGGTCGCCGCCTCCATGGCCGAGGCGATCCTGGTCGACATGCTCGCCCGGATCCGGTCGGACGTGCCCGTGGTCTTCATCGACACCGGGTACCACTTCGCCGAGACGGTNGGCACCCGCGACGCGGTGGCCGCGACCTACGACCTGCCGCTGATCAGCGTCCGCCCCCAGCTCACCGTCGTCGGCCAGGACGCCGTCTACGGCCAGGACCTTTACAAGACCGACCCCGACCTGTGCTGCCGGATGCGCAAGGTGGTGCCGCTGGACCGGGCGTTGGCGCCGTACGACGCCTGGGCCGCCGGGTCGCGGCGCGCCGAGTCCGCCGGCCGGGCGAGCCTGAAGGTCGTCGACTGGGACGCGCGCCGCGGCAAGGTGAAGATCCACCCGCTGGCCGCCTGGACCGACGCCGACGTCGACCGGTACGTCGCCGAGCACGAGGTCATCGTCAATCCGCTGCTCTCGGACGGCTACGACTCCGTCGGCTGCCAGCCGTGCACCCGCCGCGGTGCCGGCCGCGCGGGCCGCTGGTCCGGCACGAACAAGACGGAGTGCGGCATCCACTGACCGACCCCGCTGCTGACCTGTGCCGCTGACCTGTGCCGCTGACCCGGCCGGGATGTGGCGCCGCCCGCGTGAGCGCTCGCCGGACGAGGACGAACAGGTACGGTGCACGCCGTGACGGACGGGCAAATCGCGGGTGAGGTCTGGCTGGTCGGGGCTGGGCCGGGTGATCCCGGGCTGTTGACCGTGCGTGGTCGTGAGCTGCTTGCGACCGCCGACGTGGTCGTGGTCGACCGGCTCGCCGCGGCCGTCCTGCTCGACGCCGCGCCGCCCGACGCGGAGATCATTCACGTCGGCAAGAGCCCGACCGCCCGCTCCTGGGCCCAGGAGAAGATCAACGCGGTCCTCGTCGACCGGGCCCGGGCCGGCGCCCGGGTCGTGCGGCTCAAGGGCGGCGATCCCTACGTCCTGGGCCGGGGNGGGGAGGAGGCCCAGGCCTGCGCCGAGGCTGGCGTGGCCTGCACCGTCGTCCCCGGCATCACCTCGGCGCTGGCCGTGCCGGCGCTGGCCGGCATTCCGGTCACCCACCGCGACCTGGCGCAGGAACTTGCCGTCGTCTCCGGTCACCTGCCGCCCGGCCACCCCGACTCGACCGTCGACTGGGCGGGACTGGCCGCCTCCCGGGCGACGATCGTCATCCTCATGGGGGTGGCGCGGCTGATGGACATCGCCGATGCCCTGCTCGCCGGCGGCCGCCCGGAGGTCACCCCGGTCGCGGTGATCGAGCGGGGCGCCACCCCGGCCCAGCGGGTCCTGCGCACCACGCTCGACGCCCTGGCCATCGACGCGATTGCCGCGGGTGTGCGCTCACCGGCGGTGATCGTGGTCGGCGAGGTCGCCGCCCGCAACGACGCCCCGGCCGTCGGTGCGGCGCCGCTCGCCGGCGTGCGCGTCCTGGTCGCCCGCACCCGGCCTCGCCCCGGCCTGCTGGCCCGCCGGCTGCGGCAGCTCGGCGCGGACGCGGTCGAGACCGTCGTGGCCCATCCCGCCCCGCCCGACGACGCCGGCGCGGCGTTGCTGGCGGCGCTGCCCGGGGCCGCGGGCCTCGTGCTCGCCGACCCGGACGAGGTCGCCGCGGTGGTCGCCCTGCTGCGCCGGGCGGGCACCGACGTGCGCGCACTGGCCGGGCTGACCCTGGTGGCCGCCCGCCCCGACGTCACCGACGCCCTCGACGCGCTGGGCCTGGCCGCCACCACACTCGACCAGCTCGGCCAGGCCGACCGGACCGACGCGGGCGCGGGCGACGCCGGCCGGGTCGCCCGTGCGGCGGGTGCCGGGCCGGCAGCGGCGGGCCGCCGGCCGGCCCCGGGGCCGGCGGTGCTCGTCGTCGGCGCGGCCGATCTGCCGGCGGGCGGCCCCTGGACTCCGCGCCGCGTGCCGCTGTTGACCGACGTGACCGCCGATCCCGATCCGCGGATCGCCGACGAGCTGCGGCACGGCGACTTCGACGTCGCGGCCTTCGCCTCCTCGACGGCTGCCCGCAGTACCGCCCAGCTGTACGGGCCGCTGCCCCCGGACCTGCTCGTCGCCGCGATGGGCCGGCGTAGCGCCGAGGCCTGCGAGGCCGCCGGCATCCGGGTGGACATCGTGCCGACCGAGCCGGGGGTGCGCCCGCTCGCCGCCGCCGTCGCCGACTTCGTCACCGCCAGCCGCGCCGCCGCGGCCTCCTGATCCGTCCGACGCCACGGCGCGGTTCCGCGGAACACCTCGGTCATCGGGCGTCGGGCTTGATCAGCCGGTGGGGTGGTCGGCGGCGTCGACGAGTGCGCGCAGCGTGTCGTCGAGCCGCGCCCNCACGGCCTCGACGACGCAGGTGTGCAGGCCGAGGGGCTCGGAGAGGATCCAGCGGGTCGTCGGGTGCCGTCCGCGCGCCTCCTCCAGCGCCGCGGGGAGGTCGCGGCGGGTGTGGTTGCCGCCGAAGAGGAAGAACGGGTAGACAACGATCTCGGTGCAGCCCGCGTCCGCGAGCGTGTCATAGCCCTCGCCGATGTCGGGCCGACTGACCTCGAGGAACGCCGCCTCGACGGCCCCCCACGGCCGCGGCCCGGCCGGCGACGGCTGCATGGTCGGCGGGCGCCCCGCGCAGCCGTCGCCGTCCTGGCGGGGCTCGGTCGCCAGGCGGCGGGCCAACTCCCGGACCGTGGCGTTCGCCTCGTCCCGTCGTGAACCGTGGCCGATAACCAGAAGACCGCGCATGGCACCAGTGTGCGCCGGATGCCCGACCGCGGCTGCCGGTCAGGAGGCGGTGCTGTCGCCGGAGCTGTGCCCCGGGAACACCTTCGCCGCGGGGTCGACGACCGGAGCGGCGTTGTTGACGGCGGTCGCGACCTCGCCGAAACCGGTGGCGATCAGGCGGACCTTGCCGGGGTACTCGGTGATGTCCCCGGCCGCGAAGACACGGTCGACGCCCGTGAACATCGTCGAGTCGACCGCGATGTGGCGACGGGCCATGGTGAGCCCCCAGCGGGTCAGCGGCCCGAGATCGGCGGTGAAGCCGAGCGCGGCGACCACGGCCTGCGCCGGGCGGACGTGCCGGTCCCCGGTGCGGGTCTGCACCAGCTCGACCTTCTCGATCCGGTCCTCGCCGTGGATGGCGGCGACCTCGGAGAAGGTGAGGATCTCCACGCGCGACGCCTCGACCCGCTCGATCGTCGCCGCGTGCGCGCGGAACCGGTCGCGGCGGTGCACCAGCGTGACCGAGCGGGCGATCGGCTCCAGGGCGAGTGCCCAGTCGAAGGCGCTGTCCCCCCCGCCGACCACGATGACGTCCTGGTCGGCGTAGACGTCCAGCTTCGGCACGAAGTAGACCAGGCCGCGGCCGAGATGGCCGGTCCCGGTCGGCAGCGGCCGCGGGGTGAACGTGCCGAGCCCACCGGTGATCACGACCACCCTGGCGCGGACCCGGTGGCCCTGACTACTGGTGACCACGACCGCGTCCGGTTCGTGGGCGAGCTCGGCGGCCTGCTGGTCGAGCAGGTAGGTCGGGTCGAACTGGGCCGCCTGGGTGACGAGGGCGTCGACCAGCTCGCGGCCGCGGATGGCCGGGAAGCCGGCCACGTCGTAGATGACCTTCTCCGGGTACATCGCGGTGACCTGGCCGCCCGCCTCGGGCAACGAGTCCATCAGCGCGACCGACATGCCCCGGAACCCCGCGTAGTAGGCGCCGTAGAGCCCTGCGGGGCCGGCGCCGACGATCAGCATGTCCACAGTCGTGTCGACGTCGCCGGTGCCCACGTCGCCGGTGCCCACCTCGCCGGTGCCCACCTCGCCGGTGACGATGTCGCTGGTACTGACGTCGCCGTCCGCGGCGGCCTCCGGGCGGACGACGGTGCCGTCGTTCGCCTCGACCGACTGCGTGACCATGGGCAGCTCCCCGCACCTCGCGGCCCGACCGGTTGGACAGGAGTGCCCGGTCGGTGCCACTGGACGTTCCTTCGTCTCATCCTGCNGGAGAACGGGACGGCACGCCTTCCTGTGGTCCCGGCCCATGGGAGGTGGTGTTGCGCTTGTATCGTCTTTCTGTTGCACGGTTCGTTGCCGGGCCCACCGGTTGTTCAGGCAGTATCCCGGGACGTGCCCGGANGAACGGAGTGCCGTCGCGGCCGTCGGATGGCGGACAGCGCTCCCCGCGCCGCGTCCGGCGAGGGCTAGCGTGCAGCGGCAGGCACCCGCAGTCGCCGGGCCNCACCGGGCGGCGGTGGGGACTACAGCGGACNCGGGCGGGAGAGCGGTGGNGGATCGATCGACGGGCCGGGACGCGCCGGGCGGCACCCGGGGTGAGGCGCTGTACCCGGACGACCCCACCGTGATCGGCGCCTACCGGGTCCTGCGCCGGCTCGGCTCGGGCGGCATGGGCACGGTGTACCTCGCCCGGGACACCGCGGGAGCCCCCGTCGCGATCAAGGTGATCCGCTCGGAGCTGGCCGCCGACCCCGAGTTCCGCGACCGGTTCCGGGACGAGGTCGCCGCGGCACGCCGGGTCGCCCCGTTCTGCACCGCGCAGGTCCTCGACGCCGACCCCGCCGCTCGCCGCCCCTACCTGGTCACGGAGTACATCGACGGCGTCCGCCTCGATGACGTCGTCGCCCGGTCCGGGCCGTTGCCGATGTCGACCCTGCAGGGCGTGGCGATCGGCGTGGCCAGCGCGCTGACCGCGATCCACAAGGCCGGCATCGTCCACCGCGACCTCAAGCCGAGCAACGTCATGCTGTCGTTCTCCGGCCCCCNGGTCATCGACTTCGGGATCGCCCGGGCGCTCGACGCGGCGCAGGGACGGACCCAGACCGGCCTCGTCCTCGGCTCGGTCGGCTGGATGGCCCCCGAGCAGATGGAGGGCTCGCCGATCGGCCCGGCGGTCGACGTCTTCGCCTGGGGCCTGCTCATCGCCTACGCCGCCGTCGGCGCCCACCCCTACGGAGAGGGCACCTACCTGGCGATGTCGGAGAAGATCCAGACGGGTCGGCCCGACCTGCGGGACGTGCCGGCGCAGCTCCAGCCCGTCGTCCGCGCCGCGCTCGCCCGCGACCCGCGGGACCGCCCGTCGGCCGAACGTCTGCTGCTGACCCTGCTCGGGGAGGAGGCGCCGCCCGGCGGGGACGCCCGGGTCGCGGCCACCGCCGTCCTCGACGACACGTGGCCGCGGGGCCGCAGCGCCGCCGCCGCCGCGGTTGGAGCGGTTGGAGCGGCCGGGATAGCCGCGGCCGCGGGTGCCGCGGCGGGCGCGGACGCCTTCCGGACGAGGCGCTATGACGACTCGGCGGCCGCCGACCGCTCGAGGGGACCCGACGTCGACTCCGCCGCGCCCGGCGCCCGACGCGCCGACGCGGCCAGGGCGGCGCGAACCCGCGTCGCCGACGCCGGCGAGCTGCACGGCTCGCGGGAGGCCGGTGCCCCGCCGGTGGGGGAACGCTGGTGGGACGAGCCGGCCGATCTTCCGCCGCCGGCCGGGCCGCCCGTGCCGCCGCCGGCCCTGGCCGGTCTCGGCGTCGAGGACCGCGCCCCGGGTGCCCGCGCCGGAGCCGCCGAGGATGCCGGCCGCGCCGGCGGCGCCGGTTTCGATGCCGCCGGCGGCGGTGGCGCCGGCTTCGGTGGTGCCGGCGGGCAGGGGGCGCCGGGGCGCCGGCGGCGGCGCGCCGGATTCGTCCAGTACGAGGATGAGCAGCCCTCCGCCCCGCCCGCCGCGCCCGGAGCGGCCGCCCGCGACCGCCGCGCCGAGCCGGTGCCGCCCGCGGACGACCGCCGCTCGCCCCCGTCGCGCTACCCGCCTGCGGCTCCGTACTCGCCCGCGGCTCCGTATCCGCCTGCCGCACAGTCCCCGTCCGCGGCACCTCGCCAGGCGGACCGCCCGTACCCGCCGCCTCAGCAGCAGCCACAGCCGTATCCGCAGGCTCAGCCCTACCCCCAGGCCCGGCCCGACCAGCGGCCCCGGCTCGACCAACGAGCCCAGCCATACCCGCAGGCCCAGCCGTACCCGCAGGCCCAGCCGTACCCGCAGGCCCAGCCGTACCCGCAGGCCCAGCCATACCCGCAGGCCCAGCCGTACCCGCCGGCTCGTCCCGAGGGGCGGCGCGCCGAGGGGCGGCGGGCGGCCGACCGCGGCGATGCTGCGCGCCCGCAACCGGCGCCACGCCCGGTCGCCGAGCGTCCCCGGGAGCGGGCGCCGGAACCCCAGGGACTCCCGGCGCCGCGCCGCCCGCGCCGACGGTTCCGGCTGCGGATCCCTTTCAAGCGGACGATCGTGTTCGTTCTGGTCGTCCTGCTCCTGCTCTCCGCGGCCGACCAGATCGCGTCCATGGTCGACGAGCAGCGCAGCCGGCTGTGGGACAAGGTGGCCACCTCGGTCAGGAACGGCGTGGGCGACCAGGTGGACAGTCTGTGGAACCAGGCAAAGGACACCTTCGGCGGTTCCTCGGGCGGTCCGGGGTGACTCCGGGGTGACGGATCTCGGAACCGCTGCCCGGCAGGCGTAAAACCACCGCCGGATAGGTACACCGACCTCATGGCGAGCATCTCAAGCAAGATCAACGAATTCCTGCACAGCCCGAAGACGCGAGAAATGGTCGACAAGGCCAAGGCCGCGGCCAACAAGCCCGAGAACCGAGCCAAGATCAAGCAGGTGCAGCAGAAGTTCACCCACCGCACGCACGGTCCTGGTCAACACGACGCCCCCGGTAGCCCCCCGACCGCCGGCGGCCCGACCACCGGCTCGACCCCGAGCCACCCGGGCGGCTACGGCGCGGAGCGCGGCTACGTCGAGCGGCCGTCCGGCTCCGGCGGCTCCGGCTCCGGCGGCTCCGGATCCGGCTACGGTGAGCGGCCGTCCAGTGGTGCTGATGCCGGTTACGGTGAGCGGTCGCCCAGCGGCTACGACGCGGACGTCCCCCCGGGTACCGGTCCGGCCGACACGGGCGGTCGTTCCGGCTACTGATCGTCCGGTCGTCTCACCTCGACCGCCCCGCCCTGACCGTCCCGGTGCCGGCCTGAACGCCGGTCCGACACCGGGACCCAGGTCGTACCATCGCGCCATGAGCCTTGTGGATGCCGACGGCGGGACTGCGGTGGGTCGGGGCGACGGCGCCGACGAGATCCGGTCGATCCTGGACCGGGCCGCCGAGGGCGGCCGCATCTCGCCCGAGGAGGCGCTGCTTCTCTACACCCGAGCGCCGCTGCACGCGCTCGGCACGGCGGCGGACACGGTGCGTCGCCGCCGCTATCCCGACGGCATCGCCACCTACATCATCGACCGAAACATCAACTACACGAACATCTGCGTGACGGCCTGCNGGTTCTGCGCGTTCTACCGGGCGCCGAAGCACGCCGAGGGCTGGGTCCGCGACGTCGACGACCTCGTCACCAAGTGCGGTGAGGCCGTCGAGCTCGGGGCCACCCAGATCATGCTCCAGGGCGGCCACAACCCCGACTTCGGCATCGAGTGGTACGAGCAGGTGTTCGGCGCGATCAAGGCGGCCTACCCGCAGCTCGCCCTGCACTCGTTGGGCGCCAGCGAGGTCGTGCACATCGCCCGCACGTCCGGCCTGACGTTCCCCGAGGTCATCACCCGGCTGCGCGACGCGGGCCTGGACAGCTTCGCCGGCGCCGGCGCGGAGATCCTCACCGAGCGCCCCCGGCACGCCATCGCCCCGCTCAAGGAGCCCGGTCACGTCTGGCTGTCGGTGATGGAGACCGCGCACACCCTCGGCCTCGAATCGACCGCGACCTTCATGATGGGCACCGGCGAGACGAACGCCGAGCGCATCGAGCACCTGAAGATGATCCGGGACGTGCAGGACCGCACCGGCGGTTTCCGCTCGTTCATCCCGTGGACCTACCAGCCGGAGAACAACCACCTCGGCGGGCGGACCCAGGCCACGACGCTGGAGTACCTGCGCCTCGTCGCCGTCGCCCGGCTGTTCTTCGACAACATCGCCCACCTGCAGGGCTCGTGGCTGACGACCGGCAAGGAGGTCGGCCAGCTCACCNTGCACATGGGCGCCGACGACCTCGGCTCGGTGATGTTGGAGGAGAACGTCGTCTCCTCGGCGGGCGCCCGCCACCGGACCAACCGTTCCGAACTGATCAGCCTGATCCGCACGGCCGGCCGCATCCCCGCGCAGCGCGACACCCTCTACCGTCACCTCGTCGTCCACCGCGACCCGGCCCAGGACCCGACCGACGACCGCGTCGCCTCCCACTTCTCCTCCACCGCACTCCCCCTCGTCTCGACCACCTGACGGGCATCGACCACCTGACGGGCATCGGCCGGACGGACGGCGCGATGTCGGTTTGTGGACACGCNGGTNAAAAGCCCAATCCATCCTGAGAGCGGTCCTTCCCGGCTACTCTTTCCCAAGTGAACGCGCCGTCGTACGCGGCTTTCCGTGATAAGGGACGGCGCGCGTCTCGGGGGTATGAAGATGGCGCACCGTGGGCTGCCGGTACTTTCGTCGTATGCGCTGTCCGTCAAAGGCGGATCGTTTGCGCTACCCGTACTCGCCNGTCGTGAGGTCGGCCGCCGGCCGGCGGGCGGCTAGCGGTGCCGCTGCCGGCGTGGTGGGCGCGGGTGCGGGCGTGGCTGAACACGCACGGGTGGACGCTGGCCATCGGCCTGGTTGTCGGCGGTACGGTGGTCGTCGCAGCCGCGTTCGATTCGCCGTTCTGGATGGTCGCTGCGGCCGTCGTCATTGTCGCCGTCGTCGTCTGGGCCGGTGGACGGCGGCGCGCCGCCCTGTCCGACGCCATCGCGGTGTTGACCGTCGCCGGAATGCTTTTCGGAATCTATCTCGGCGCGCGTACTTTTTTCGGTGGTGCCGAGGCCCCCACACCGCCGGGTGGATCGGTGCCGGCGGCCGAACCGGGCGTCTGCATTCCTCCCGGGGCCGGGCAGCCGGACTACGAGAAGGCGTTCACCGCCGCGTTCCGCGCGGCCGGCGGCCAGGCCGCGCTCGGCTGCGGGAAGGGCCTGGCGGGCCGCTGGGGTGACGGGGTGAGTCAGAGCTTCCAAAGCCCCCGGGGCATCGCCACGATTGCGGCGGTGTCCCCGGACCGGGCCTACGTCCTCGACGCCGACGCCGTGAAGTGCATCAACGAGGCGGTCAACGGGGGCGAGACGTTTCCCACCGCCGGTTATCCACGCGGGGCACCGAGCCGGATACCCGGTGGTCTACGGATTGACCTGGGCGCGGGAGCGACCGCNGACAAGGGCGCGCAGGTGGTGCTGCGCAGAGGCTCGGGCCGCTGCTACTGGGTAAGCGACCCCATCTGGCCCCGGTACGAGCAACTCGGTGGTCCGTCCGGCCCCTATGGCTTCCCGACCAGCCCGGTTCACAGTTTCCAGGACGGCCTGCGGCAGGACTTCGAACACGGATGGCTGTACCGGAAGCCGGGGGGCGCGGTGCTCACCGCCGACGAGGAGCGGGCCGCGCCATCATCCGCCGCGACGCCGGCATCCCCGACCGCCGGCACCACCGGGACCGCCGGCGCGCAGCCGCCTTCGGACCGGCATGTGTCCTACGACGTCAACGGGGACAGAGCACGCGGCGCCCTGAGCATCGTGGTGCGCGCGGGCGGCTACGTCACGCAGCAGTTCGTCGCCGCCTCCTCCACCGTCACCTGGGCCGGTGTCATCGCCGGCTGCGATCCCGGCCTCACCGCGACCTGCGGCCCGGATGGCACCAGCTTCGGCCCGCTGAACGTCCAGATCCTCGACGACACCCGAGTGGTGGCCTCGGCCCAGGTCNACACGACCAACAACGGGACGTCCGGGGGTGCGCTGGGGCCGGTCACCGTGACGCCCGGGCGGCGGTATGTCCTGCGGGTGGTGAACGCCTCCGGCATCCCGGTCGGCTTCTACTTCAACCGCAACGCCGATCCCGCGCTCGATACCGTGATCTCGGGCGCGTGGCACAGGGGAGACGACGGCCCCGATGCTCTCGATCTCGCCGCGTTGGTCGACGACCGCTCTGGGTGACGGTCCGCCGTCGCCGGCCTCCGCCGCGCCGGGCGGGCCGGTGGCGGGCGTGAGCTGAGGCCTCGTCGCCCCGCGGGCGCGGACGCCATAGATTGTCCTGATGAGCGAGCTTGCCGGGTCCTCGGCCGTGGTCGGACCGCCGGGGGGATCGTCGCCGAGCGGGCCGAAGATCGAGCTGCATGTCCATCTGGAGGGGACGGTCCGGCCGGCGACGCTGCTGGAGATGGCGCGGCGTAACGAGGAGGCGCTGCCGTCGCGGACGGTCGAGGGCCTCGCGGAGTTGTACCGGTTCCGCGACTTCAACCACTTCATCCAGGTCTNGGTCATGACGACGCACGTGATGCGGACCGAGGCCGACTTCCGCCAGGTCGTCGTCGACTACGCCGCCGAGGCGGCCGCGCACGGCGCCGTCTACGTGGAGGGCATCTTCTCGCCGTGGTTCCGTGTGCAGCGCGGTGTCCGGGTCGAGGAGATCTTCCACGGCTACGCCGACGGGGCGATCGAGGCCCGGGAGCGGTTCGGTGTCGAGGTGCGGCTGACCCCGGACATCGACCGGGTGCTGCCCGTCGAGGCGGCGACCGAGGTGGCCCGCTGGGCGGCGCGCTTCGCCGAGCGGGGCGTCGTCGGCCTCGGGCTCGGCGGTCCCGAGATCGGCCATCCGCCGGAGCCGTTCGCGCCCGCGTTCGCCCTGGCCGCGGACGCCGGGCTCGCCGCGGTGCCGCATGCGGGGGAGACCGACGGCCCGGCGTCGATCCAGGGCGCGCTCGACGCGCTTGGCGCCCGGCGGATCCGCCACGGCATCCGCGCGATCGAGGACCCGGCGCTGCTGCGCCGCCTGGTCGACACGGGGACCGTGCTGGACGTCTGCCCCGTGTCGAACCTGCGCACCCGCTCGGTGGTCCGCCTGGGCGACCATCCGCTTGCCGCGTTGCACGCGGCCGGCGTGGCCTGTTCACTGGCCACCGACGACCCGGCGATGTTCGGCACCGACCTCGGCACCGAGTACGCCGTCGCCGCCGGGCTCGGCGCCCGGGCCCGTGACCTGTACGCGGCCGGCGTCGCCGGGGCGCTGTGCGACGAGGCGACCCGCGACCGGCTGCGCCGCCTCGGTGCGGCCACCGACTGGGACGCCGCCGAGCAGGCGGCCCGCGCCGCGGCCCCGGCGGCCCTCGCCCGCTTCGACGCCGAGCTGCTCGACGGCGGGTCCACCGCCGGTAGGTCTGCGGGCGGGGGATCTGCGGCCGGGGGAGGCGCGGCGGCGGGACCGACGGCCAGGGGCCTCGCGGCCGGTGGACCGGCCGGTGGCTGAGCGGAGCGGAGGGTTCGGATCGGTGCGGCGTGGATCGGGGTCGACGACGGGAGGGGGCGCTGTGGGTAGGGCCGGGCTGGACAAGCGACCGCAGGAGGTCGCGGCGATGTTCGACGGGGTGGCCGGGCGCTACGACCTGACCAACGCCGTGCTCTCCGGCGGCCTCGACCGGACCTGGCGGCGCGCCACCGCCGCCTTCCTCGATCTGCGCCCGGGCCTGCGGGTCCTCGACCTCGCCGCCGGCACGGCCACGTCCTCGCGGGCCTTCGCCGAGGCCGGCGCGGACGTCGTCGCCTGCGACTTCTCCCTGGGCATGCTGCGCGCCGGCCAGCGTCGTCTCGCCGAGAAGCCGCTGCCCGCCAGCCCGACCTTCTCGGCCACCGGAGCCCCGGCCTCGGGCGCCCCGGGTTCGGTTGCAGCAGGTTCGGTTGCCGCGGGTTCAGGCGCCGCGGACCCGGGCGCCGCGGACCCGGGCGCCGCGGACCCGGGCGCCGCGGATCTGGGGGCGGCGGACTCGGGTGTGGGACGGGTGGTGCTGGCTGGCGGGGACGGGCTGCACCTGCCGTTCCCCGACGCCGCGTTCGACCGCACGACGATCTCGTTCGGGCTGCGCAACGTGGNCGACACCGTGCGCTGCCTTACCGAGCTGCGCCGGGTCACCCGGCCCGGCGGCTCGCTCGTCGTCTGCGAGTTCTCCCGCCCGGTGTGGGGCCCCTGGCGGACCGTCTACCTGGAGTACCTGATGCGGGCGTTGCCGAAGGTCGCCCGCACGGTCAGCAGCAGCCCGGACTCCTACGTCTACCTGGCCGAGTCGATCCGGGCGTGGCCGGCCCAGGCCGAGCTCGCCGACCTGCTGCGCGAGGCCGGCTGGTCCCGCGTCACCTGGCGCAACCTCACCGGCGGCGTCGTCGCCCTCCACCGCGGCCACGCCCCCGACTGACCACGCCCCCGACTGACCACGCCCCCGACTGACCACGCCCCCGACTGACCACGCCCCCGACTGACCACGCCCCGACTGACCATGCCCTCGACCTGACCACACCTCCGACCCGCCCGCAGTGCCACACCGGACTGCGGTGCGTTCAGCACGGTTCTCGGCGTCAGAGCGTGCATTCCGCACCGCACTTCGGCCGCACCGCACTTCGGCCCCGCAGTTGCGCGCCGCGCCGGAGGCGGGGTCAGCCGGGCAGGTGGGAGTCGAACCAGGTCAGGGTGCGCGACCAGGCGTCGCGGGCGGATGTCGGATGGTGGGACGCGGGGCGGGCGTCGTTGTGGAAGCCGTGCCCGGCCTCGGAATAGCGGATGATCTCGGTGGGCACGGGAGCCTCGGCCGCCGCGGCCCGCAGCGCCTCGACGTCCTCGACGGGGATGCTCGGATCCTGGTCGCCGTACAGGCCGAGCCACGGTGCCTGCAGCCGCCCGGCGATCTCCAGCAGGCTCGGCTCGCCGAAGCGCCGGGTGCGGATCCCGCCGCCGTAGAACGTGACCGCGGCACCGAACGGGCGGGCGACCGCGGCCTGGAAGGCGATGTTCCCGCCGAGGCAGAAGCCGACGACGGCGCAGCGGTCCAATGCCGTCCCCTCCTCGGCGAGGACGGCGAGGGCGGCGTCGACGTCGTCGAGCAGGTCCGTGCCGTCGAGGTCCTCGACCACCTTCACCGCCGAGGCGATGTCGTCGTAGTCGAACACCGGCGAGCCGACGCGGTGGAACAGGTCGGGCGCGATCGCCCGCCACCCGGTGCGGGCGAAGCGGGCACAGAGTCCCTGCACGTGCTCGGTGAGGCCGAACGCCTCATGCAGGACGACGACGCCGCCGCGCACGGGACCGTCGGGTTCGGCGAGCATCGCCGGGGCAGGTCCGTCGGCGGTGGGGAGGACGACGGTCTCTTCGGTCATCGGCTCTCTCGATTCGGAACCATTGCGGCAGTTTGGGCTACTTTGCGCTACTCGGGGTTAGATGACACGGCGTGGGCGAGGCGGCTGGCGGTCGGGTGGACAGAGGGGCGGATCGGGTCGGGNCAGAATGTCGTGGCTGCCAGGTCAGGGTGGTCCCTTCCGGCCGGACGTCACCCGCCTGGGCCGGTCGAGACCGCCCGTTCGGGCGGCGCCGCCTGGTCCGGACGTGCCCCGTACGGTCCCGACGGCACCGCCGCGACGCATCCGGCGCCCGCGGACGAGCGCCGCGTTTCGGGCGGCCAGCGGGTGACTACCCCGCACAGGCGGTGATCCCACCCCGTGGGGAGAAGGTGCCATGGGCCGTTTCTGGCCGTCGGCTGCACGTAGTGGGTGAGTTGCGAAGCGTGACGCGCCGGAGAGGCCGGAGGGCGTGCCCCGCTCGCGACCAGCGGTCCTGAGAGGAGAGAGGTCGGGATTATACGCCTATCTAGAAGTTGCGCCAGGACGCCGCGACGGCTCCATGCGGGCCGGGAGCGGGAAACGGTCGCTCACAGTGGTCATTGGGTGCGCGAAGTCGACTCGTCCGGTCTTCAGCGCATCCTGGTTGGTGCGATTGGCCTGCGTAGGGCCTACACTCGCCGAGGACGCTCGTGAAGAATTTCACGAGCACTCAAGCGGAGGGTCCCGGCCGGGAGTACTCCCGGGACGGGTGGTCGAGCAGATCCGGAGCAATGGGTGGCCATGGCGACGACAAGGACTGACGGCGTGGGCGGCGGGTCGACAACCGACGCCGACGTCATCGTGGTCGGCGCCGGCCCCGGTGGTTCGTCGGCCGCCTACCACCTCGCCAGCACCGGGCTCGACGTCCTGTTGGTCGAGAAGACGACCTTCCCGCGGGAGAAGGTCTGCGGCGACGGGCTGACCCCGCGCGCCGTGCGCAGCCTCGTCGAGATGGGCATCGACACCTCGCCCGCCGCCGGCTGGGCCCGCAACAAGGGGCTGCGCATCGTCGGCGGCGGCGTGCGGATGGAGCTGCCCTGGCCGGACCTGGCGAGCTGGCCCGACTACGGCCTCGTGCGCCCCCGGCTGGACTTCGACGACCTGCTCGCCAGGCACGNGGTGAAGGCCGGCGCCCGGCTGCAGGAGGGCACGGCCGTGACCGGGCCGCTGCTCGACGAGCGCACCGGCCGGGTCGTCGGGGTCCTGGCGCGCACCGGGCCCGACCGGGAGCCGGTGACCTACCGTGCGCCGCTGGTCATCGCCGCGGACGGCAACAGTGCCCGGATCGCGCTGGCGCTCGGCATCCGCCGCCGGGAGGACCGGCCGCTCGGCGTCGNCGTCCGCCGGTACTACCGCAGCCCCCTGACCCACGACGACCACCTCGAGTCCCACCTCGAGCTGTGGGAGGGCCGCCCGCGCGAGAGCCGGCTGCTGCCCGGCTACGGCTGGATCTTCGGCGTCGGCGACGGCACCAGCAACGTCGGTCTCGGCCTGCTGAACACCACCGACGCCTTCCAGAACACCAACTACACCGATCTGTTGCGTCGCTGGCTCGCGGCGCTGCCGCCGGAGTGGGGCTTCACCGAGGACAATGCGATCGGCCCGGTGCGCGGCAGCGCCCTGCCGATGGGCTTCAACCGCACCCCGCACTACCGCGACGGGGTGCTGCTCGTCGGCGACTCCGGCGNCATGGTCAACCCGTTCAACGGCGAGGGCATCGCCTACGCGCTGGAGTCCGGCCGGTACGCGGCCGAGGTCGCCGTGCAGGCGCTCGCCCGCGCCGAGGGGCCCGCCCGGGAACGCGCCCTCGGTCACTATCCGGCGATGATCCGCGCCCAGTACGGCGGGTATTACACGCTCGGGCGGTACTTCGTCCAGCTCATCGGGAATCCGACCATCATGGCGCTCGGCACGAAGTACGGGCTGCCGCGGCCGACCCTCATGCGTTTTGTCCTGAAGATCATGGCGAATCTCACCGACCCCCGGGGAGGGGATGCGATGGACCGACTGATCAATGCCATGACCCGGCTCGCTCCCGCGGCCTGACGTGTTATCCGGGTCGATCCGGTGGCGTGCGGCGCGGGCCGGATCGACGGAATTGCGCTATGTCGCGCGCTTCGGTGTCGGTGCCGGTGGACCGGTTGCGCACCGGAGTGCGGCAGGTCGCCGAAGCGTGTTCGGACCGCTTTCTCCGCTTTCTCCGCGGACAGGACTGTGGGACCAGCCCGTCGTCGGAGGTTCTCGGGTCACAGGTCCTGGGGGGAACCGGTCGGAGCGGCCGGCGAGGCGGCGAAGTACCACCGGNCCAGGGGATCTGGCACGGGAATCCCTGTGGGCGCCGCGCTGTCGGCGCCGCGGGCACATGGNCAGAAGCGTGACGAACACCGAGTGCGGACCGTTTGCGATCCGTTCACCGGAAAGCCATTCCTTATAACGTCCGGCAACACTCTTTCGAAGGGGAGGAGTTCGGCATGCTCTCGAACTACGTGCCGATCCTCGTTCTGCTGGCGATCGCGACCCTGTTCGCGGTCGGTTCCGTCGCGGCGGNCGCGCTCATCGGCCCGCGCCGGTTCAACCGCGCGAAGATCGACGCCTACGAGTGCGGGATCGAACCCTCTCCGGCCCCGGCCGGACCGCAACGCTTCCCGGTGAAGTACTACAACACCGCGATGCTTTTCATCGTCTTCGACATCGAGATCATCTTCCTGTTCCCGTGGGCGGTCGCCTTCGACAGCCTCAAGGTGTTCGGCCTCGGTGCGATGGCNCTGTTCATGGCGACGATCTTCGTCNCATACGCCTACGAGTGGCGTCGTGGAGGTCTGGAATGGGACTAGAGGAGAAGCTGCCCGGTGGCGTGCTCCTCGCCAGCGTCGAGAAGCTCGCCAACTGGTCGCGGCGGTCGTCGCTGTGGCCGGCGACCTTCGGGCTGGCCTGCTGCGCGATCGAGATGATGTCCACCGGCGCCGGCCGCTACGACCTGTCCCGGTTCGGCATGGAGGTCTTCCGGGCCAGCCCCCGCCAGGCCGACCTGATGATCGTCGCCGGCCGGGTGAGTCAGAAGATGGCGCCGGTGCTGCGGCAGATCTACGACCAGATGCCCGAGCCCAAGTGGGTGCTGTCGATGGGCGTCTGCGCCAGCAGCGGCGGCATGTTCAACAACTACGCCATCGTGCAGGGCGTCGACCACATCGTCCCGGTCGACATGTACCTGCCCGGCTGCCCGCCGCGGCCGGAGATGCTGATGGACGCCATCATCAAGCTGCACGAGAAGATCCTCGCCGGGCCGGTCACCGGCAGGACCGCGCACACCGAGTCCGGTTCGTCGCCCTACCCCAAGCCGATCGACGTGGCCACCGCCCGCGCCGGGCTGCCCGCGGGTGAGCTCGACACCCGGACGCTGTCCGTCAACGACCGCAAGCGTTTCCGGATCCCGGCCGGCGCGCCGGTCCCGACGGGCCGCGGCGCCGTCGAACCCGTCCTCGACACCCGCCGGCCGGCCGCGATAGCCCCGCCGTCGGTGTTCGGGCGGGCCAAGGGAATCCCCGTCGACGCCAAGCCCCTCGACGAGTCGCGGGCCCACGGTCCCGGTCCGACTACCGCCGACATCGCCGACGCAGCCGACACGGCCGACAGCGACGCCGCCCCGGGAGCGACCCATGACACCCCCTGACGCCGGCGCCCTCGACGAGAGCGGGGCCGCGGCGAACGGCGCCGGCGAGCTGGTGGGCGGCGGCAACGGCGTGGGCGGCGGCGACGGTCTGCGGCCGGGTCGGCGCCACGACGCGTTCGGTGCCGGCGGCACCGGCGACACCTCCGGGTTCGGTCGCCTCGTCGCCCCGGCCCCGGTGCTGGCCGCCAGCGAGCGGCCGTTCGGCGACGCCGACGCCGACGCGGTCTACGACACCCTCGAACGCGTCTTCCCGCAGCTCGGCGACGCCGTCGAGCGGGCCGTCGTCGACCGCGGCGAGCTGACCCTGCACGTGCGCCGGGAGGGTCTGCCGGCGCTGGCCCAGACCCTGCGCGACGACCCGGGGCTGCGCTTCGAGCTGCTGTCGTCGCTGTCCGGAGTGGACTATCCGGACGACGTCACCGGCCGCCGACTGCACTCGGTGGTCCACCTGACCTCGATGACCCACCGCCGCCGGCTGCGCCTGGAGGTCTCCGTCGCCGACGCCGACCCCACGCTGCCGAGCCTGACCTCGGTGTGGCCCACCGCGGACTGGCACGAGCGGGAGGCCTACGACCTGTTCGGCATCATCTACACCGGCCACCCCGGGCTGACCCGGATCATGATGCCGGACGACTGGATCGGGCACCCGCAGCGCAAGGACTACCCNCTGGGCGGCATCCCGGTCGACTACAAGGGCGCCACGGTCCCACCACCGGACGAGCGCCGGAGCTACTCGTGATCCCGCACCAGGCCCTGACCGGCCGCCTNCATCCCCGAGGCGACATCCGAGGTTCGCTATGACGCCCAGCACGTCGACCCCNCACACATCCACCGCGCCCCACACGTCCACCGGCCAGTCCACCGACGGCGCCGCCCAGCCCGGCGACGGGTCCTCGGCCTACGAGGCCGGCTTCACCGAGTCCGCCTCCGGCCGCGTCTACACCGTCACCGGCGGCGACTGGGAGGAGATCCTCGGCGCCGGCGAGCAGGACGCCGAGCGCATCGTCGTCAACATGGGGCCGCAGCNCCCCTCCNCCCACGGCGTGCTGCGCCTCGTGCTGGAGATCGACGGCGAGACGGTCACCGAGACCCGCCTCGTCATCGGCTACCTGCACACCGGGATCGAGAAGAGCTGCGAGTACCGGACCTGGACCCAGGCGGTCACCTTCCTCACCCGTGCGGACTACCTGTCCCCGCTGTACANCGAGGCGGCCTACTGCCTGTCGGTGGAGAAGCTGCTCGGCATCACCGACGACATCCCCGAGCGGGCGACCGTCATCCGGGTGCTGGTGATGGAGCTGCAACGGATCGCCTCGCACCTGGTGTGGCTGGCCACCGGCGGGATGGAGCTCGGCGCCACCACTGCGATGATCTTCGGGTTCCGGGAGCGGGAGAAGGTTCTCGACCTGCTGGAGCTCATCACNGGGCTGCGGATGAACCACGCCTTCATCCGCCCCGGCGGCCTGGCCCAGGATCTCCCGGACGGCACGGAGCGGGCCATCCGGGAGTTCCTCGCCGACATGCCCAAGCGGATCCGCGAGTACCACCGGCTGCTGACCGGCCAGCCGATCTGGAAGGCGCGGATGGTCGACGTCAACGTCCTCGACGCCGCCGGCTGCATCGCGCTGGGCGTCACCGGGCCGGTGCTGCGGGCCGCGGGCCTGCCCTGGGACCTGCGCAAGACCATGCCCTACTGCGGCTACGAGACCTACGAGTTCGACGTGCCGACCGCCCTGGAGGCGGACTCCTTCGCCCGCTACCTGGTGCGGCTGGAGGAGATGGGCGAGTCCCTGAAGATCATCGAGCAGTGCCTGGACCGGCTGCGGCCGGGNCCGGTCATGGTCGCCGACAAGAAGATCGCCTGGCCGGCGCAGCTGTCGATCGGCGCGGACGGGATGGGCAACTCGCTGGCCCACATCAGGAACATCATGGGGACCTCGATGGAGGCCCTCATCCACCACTTCAAGCTCGTCACCGAGGGCTTCCGGGTGCCGCCCGGCCAGGTCTACACGCAGATCGAGTCGCCCCGCGGCGAGCTCGGCTACCACGTCGTCAGCGACGGCGGGACGAGACCGTTCCGCGTCCACGTCCGCGACCCCAGCTTCGTCAACCTGCAGGCCGTCCCGGCGCTGACCGAGGGCGGCCAGGTGGCGGACGTGATCGTCGGGGTCGCCTCGGTGGACCCGGTGCTCGGGGGAGTTGATCGGTGATGGCCTTCTCGCCCGAGACCCACGCCGCCGCGGCCGAGATCATCGCTCGCTACCCGGCCGGCCGCTCCCGCTCGGCGCTGCTGCCGCTGCTGCACCTGGTGCAGGCGGAGCAGGGCAGCGTGACGACCGAGGGGGTGACCTTCTGCGCGGACACGCTCGGCATCACCCAGGCCGAGGTCGGCGCGGTCGCGACCTTCTACACGATGTACAAGCGCCGGCCCGTCGGCGACTACCTCGTCTCGGTCTGCACGAACCTGTCCTGCGCGCTGCTCGGTGGGGACGAGGTCTTCGCCCGGGTCGCCGAGCGCCTCGGCGTCGGCCACGACGAGACGACCCCGGACGGTTCGATCACCCTCGAACACGCCGAGTGCCTCGCCGCCTGCGACTACGCGCCGGTGATGACGGTGAACTACGAGTTCTACGACCAGGTCGACCCGGACTCGGCGGTGGCGATCGTCGAGGGCCTGCAGGCCGGGGAGCGCCCGGCGCCGACCCGTGGCGGTCCGCTGTGCTCGTTCGCCGAGACGTCCCGCCAGCTCGCCGGGTTCGCCGACGAGCGCCCGGCCGGCGTCGCGGGACCGGGCGTCGGCGAGCCGTCGGTCGCCGGCCTGCTGCTCGCCGAGGCCGCCGGCTGGCGGGCCGACCAGGCCCCCGCGCCGCTGGTGGCCGCCACGCCGCCCGTCGCGGGCCAGGGCACCGGCCCCGCGGCCCCGGCCGCGGCTCCGGTTCCGGTTCCGGCTCCGGCATCCTCCGAGCGGAAGGGGAACTGATCGATGCCTGTCACCCCGGTCCTCACCCGGCGCTGGAACACCCCGGAGTCGTGGACGATCGAGACCTACCGCCGGCTCGACGGCTACGTCGCGCTGCGCACGGCGCTGGCCGGTGACCCCGACGACCTGATCAAGCTCATCAAGGACTCGGGGCTTCGCGGGCGCGGCGGCGCCGGCTTCCCCACCGGGATGAAGTGGGGCTTCATCCCGCAGGGCGACGGCAAGCCGCACTACCTCGTCATCAACGCCGACGAGGGCGAGCCCGGCACCTGCAAGGACGCCCCGTTGATGAAGGCCGACCCNCACTCGCTCGTCGAGGGCATCATCATCGCCGCCTACGCGGTGCGGGCCAACCGGGCGTTCATCTACCTGCGCGGCGAGCTGATCCACGCCGGCCGCCGGCTGCGCGCCGCGGTCGCCGAGGCGTACGCCGCCGGCTACCTCGGCCGCGACATCCTCGGCAGCGGCTTCGACCTCGACCTCGTCGTCCACTCCGGCGCCGGCGCCTACATCTGCGGCGAGGAGACGGCCCTGCTCGACTCGCTGGAGGGCCGGCGCGGCCAGCCGCGGCTGCGCCCGCCGTTCCCGGCGACGCACGGGCTGTACGCGTCCCCCACCGTCGTCAACAACGTCGAGACGATCGCGACCGTGCCGTACATCGTCAACTACGGGGTCGACTGGTTCCGCACGATGGGCCGGGAACGCGCCCCGGGCCCGAAGATCTTCAGCCTGTCCGGCCACGTCACCCGGCCCGGCCANTACGAGGTCCCGATGGGCACCACCCTGCGCGAGCTGCTGGAGCTGGCCGGCGGGGTGCGCGGGGGGCGCGCGCTGAAGGCGTGGACGCCGGGCGGGTCGTCCACCCCGATGCTCACCGCGGAGCACCTCGACGCCCCGCTCGACTTCGAGNGCATGCAGGAGGNCGGCTCGCTGCTGGGCACCGCAGCTTTGATGATTATGGATGAGACGACCGACATGCTCCGGGTCGTCCGCCGGCTCACCCAGTTCTACGCCCACGAGTCGTGCGGCAAGTGCACCCCGTGCCGCGAGGGCACGAGCTGGATGGTGAAGATCCTGTCCCGGCTGGAGCGGGGCCAGGGCGACGCCTCCGACGTCGACACCCTCGTCGACGCCTGCGACAACATCTTCGGCCGGGCGTTCTGCGCGCTGGCCGACGGGGCCACCNCCCCGATCGTGTCGGGGATCAAGTACTTCCGGGACGAGTTCATCCCGGTGAGCGCGGTGACCTCGAAGCCGGATCCCACCCCGGGCGGCGACGCGGCCGGCAACGGCGCGCCCGCCCCCACCCCGGGCGCCTACGCGGGAGCGCACTGATCATGACCGTCGCCCCATCCCAGCCGGCCGCGCCGGCCGCCCCGGATCTCGTCACCCTGACCGTCGACGGGCTGCCGGTCAGCGTCCCCAAGGGCACGCTGATCATCCGGGCGGCGGAGCTGCTCGGCATCGAGATCCCGCGGTTCTGCGACCATCCGCTGCTCGACCCCGTCGGCGCCTGCCGGCAGTGCATCGTCGAGGTGGAGGGCCAGCGCAAGCCGGTTGCCTCCTGCACGACGACCGTCACCGCCGACATGGTCGTGAAGACCCAGCTCACCTCGCCGGTCGCCCGCAAGGCCCAGGCCGGCAACATTGAGTTCCTGCTGCTCAACCACCCGCTCGACTGCCCGATCTGCGACAAGGGCGGCGAGTGCCCGCTGCAGAACCAGTCGATGGCCAACGGCGGCGCCGTCTCCCGGTTCAAGGAGACCAAGCGGGCCTACCCGAAGCCGCTGGCGATCTCCACCGAGATCCTTCTCGACCGGGAACGCTGCGTGCTGTGCGCCCGCTGTACCCGGTTCTCCGCGCAGATCGCCGGGGACCCGTTCATCGAGCTGTTCGAGCGCGGCGCCGCCGAGCAGGTCGCGGTCAGCGACGGCCAGCCGTTCTCCTCCTACTTCTCCGGCAACACGGTGCAGATCTNCCCGGTCGGCGCGCTCACCAGCGCCGCCTACCGGTTCCGGGCGCGCCCGTTCGACCTGGTCTCCACGCCGACGGCGTGCGAGCACTGCGCGTCGGGATGCAGCCTGCGCACCGACCACCGCCGCGGCAGGGTGATGCGCCGCCTCGCCGGCGACGACCCGGCGGTCAACGAGGAGTGGAACTGCGACAAGGGCCGCTTCGCGTTCGCCTACGCCCGCGCCGCCGACCGGCTGACCACGCCGCTGATCCGCGACGACGACACCGGGCAGCTCGTCGAGGCCACCTGGTCCGAGGCGCTCGAGTACGCCGCCCGGGGCCTGGCCGAATGCCGTGACCGGCACGGCGTCGGCGTGCTCGCCGGCGGCCGGCTGACCCGCGAGGACGCCTACGCCTACGCCAAGTTCACCCGGGTGGCGCTGGCCACCAACGACGTGGACTTCCGCGCCCGGCCGCACTCCGCCGAGGAGGAGCAGTTCCTCGGCCACACGGTCGCCGGCACCGGCATCGGGGTGACCTACGCCGACCTGGAGGCGGCGCCGGCGGTGCTGCTCGTCGCCTTCGAGCCGGAGGAGGAGTCGCCGATCGTCTTCCTGCGGCTGCGCAAGGCCGCCGACAAGCACGCCACCGCCGTGCACGCGCTCGCGCCGCTGGTCACCCGCGGGCTGGCCAAGCTCGCCGGGACGCTGGTCACCACCGAGCCCGGCGCGGAGCCGGCCGTCCTCGACGCGCTCGCCGACGCCGGCCTCGGGGTGGGCGGCACCTCCCCGCTGGCCGCGACGGCCCGCGCCGTGCGGGAGCCCGGCGCGGTCATCCTCGTCGGCGAGCGGGCCGGTGAGATCCCCGGGACGCTGTCCGCCGTCCTGCGCCTCGCCGAGGCCACCGGCGCCGCGCTCGCCTGGGTGCCGCGCCGCGCCGGGGACCGCGGCGCCGTCTCCGCCGGGCTGCTGCCCTCGCTGCTGCCCGGCGGCCGCCCGGTCGCCGACCCCGCCGCCCGCGCCGAGGTCGAGGCATTCTGGGGCGGCCGGCTGCTCGGCGCGCCCGGCCGCGACACCGACGGCATCCTCGCCGCGGCCGCCGCCGGTCGCCTCGACGGGATCCTCGTCGCCGGGGTGGACGCCGAGGACCTGCCCGACCCCGCCGCCGCGCTGGCCGCGCTGGCCCGCGTGCCGTTCTGCGTGTCGCTGGAGGTGCGGCGCTCGGCCATCGCCGAGGTCGCCGACGTGGTGCTGCCGGTCGCGCCGGTGGCGGAG
This sequence comes from Frankia sp. AvcI1, assembly GCF_001420875.1. Lineage (NCBI taxonomy): Bacteria > Bacillati > Actinomycetota > Actinomycetes > Frankiales > Frankiaceae > Frankia > Frankia sp. AvcI1. The sequence goes on from NZ_LJFZ01000003.1 coordinate 295,921, forward strand.
AAGGCCGGCTCGTTCGTCGACTGGGAAGGCCGACTGCGGCCGTTCCAGCGGGCGCTGGACACCCCGGCGCTGCCCGACGTGCGCGTGCTCCACCTGCTCGCCGCCGAGATGGGCATCGACCTGCGCCTGCCCGACACCGGCGCCGCCGCCCGCGAGCTGCGCGACGTCGGCCGCGCCGGCAGCGGCGTCCCCCGGGTGCCCGCGCCGGCCGATCCCGCCGAGGCCGCGAGCGTCCCCGGACCGGGCGAGGCGGTGCTCGCCACCTGGCACCAGCTCGTCGACGACGGCGCCCTGCTCGTCGACGAGCCGTACCTCGCCGGCACCGCCCGGCCCGCCCGCGTCCGCCTGTCCGCGGCGACCGCCGCCGAGATCGGAGTGGCCGCCGGGGAGCTGGTGACGGTGCGCAGCGGCCGGGGGTCGGTCACCCTGCCCTACGAGCCGGCCGCCATGCCCGACCGCGTCGTCTGGGTGCCCACCCACTCGCCGGGCTCGCACGTGCGCCGCTCGCTGGCCGCCCGCGCCGGCGTCGTCGTCCGGATCGCGGCCGGCGGCACCGCCCGGCCCGCCGGCACCGACACGTTCGGCGTCGACCAGCGCCGCGGCACGGCGCTGGGGGCCGAGCTCACCGCCGCCCGCGACACCGCCGTGACGGTCGAGACGTCGCCCGCCGGCTCCCGGCCACCCGCGGCCGGACCGCCGGGAACGGCTGCACCGCCGACGTCGCCCCCGCCCGGGGGTCCGGCCGCGCCGCCGGTGCTGCCCAGGACCGTGGACGCGGTCGCCCCGGCGCCGCGCCGGGTCGGCGACGAGCCCGCGGGGGGCCGGCCATGAGCGTCACCGCCTCCACGCTCGTGCTCGCCGCCCCGGTCGACCCGGACCTCTCCGGCTTCGGCGACGACCCGTTCTGGCTGATCCTGCTCAAGGGCGTGGCGGTCTTCGCCTTCCTGCTGCTGATGACGTTGTTCTCNATCGTGTTCGAGCGCAAGGTCGTCGCGAAGATGCAGCAGCGGGTCGGGCCGAACCGCCACGGCCCGAAGGGCTGGCTGCAGAGCCTCGCCGACGGCGCCAAGCTGATGCTCAAGGAAGACCTGATCCCGGCCCTTGCCGACAAGCCGATCTTCATCCTGGCGCCGATCCTCTCGGCGGTCCCGGCGTTCCTCGCCTTCGCCGTCATCCCGTTCGGCCCGGAGGTCTCGATCTTCGGTGAGCGCACCACGCTCCAGCTCGCCGACCTGCCCGTCAGCGTCCTCTACATGCTCGCCGCGGCCTCGCTCGGGGTGTACGGGCTGATCCTGTCCGGCTGGTCGAGCGGGTCGACCTACCCGCTGCTCGNCTCCCTGCGCTCGGCGGCCCAGATCATCTCCTACGAGGTGGCGATGGGCCTGTCGTTCGTCGCGGTGTTCATCTACGCGGGCACGCTGTCGACGTCCGGGATNGTGGAGAGCCAGTCGGGGCGCTGGTACATCGCGCTGGTGCCGTCGTTCGTCCTGTACTGCATCTCGATGGTCGGGGAGACGAACCGGNCCCCCTTCGACCTGCCCGAGGCCGAGGGCGAGCTGGTCGGCGGCTTCCACACCGAGTACAGCTCGATCAAGTTCGCCTTCTTCTTCCTCGCCGAGTACATCAACATGGTCACCGTCTCCGCGATCGCGACCACGCTGTTCCTCGGCGGCTGGCAGCCGCCGCCCATCCCGGGCCTGTCCGGCCTGGACCACGGCTGGGTGCCGTTGATCTGGTTCGTCCTGAAGCTGCTGCTGTTCCTGTTCTTCTTCATCTGGCTGCGCGGGACGCTGCCCCGGCTGCGCTACGACCAGTTCATGGCGTTCGGCTGGAAGGTGCTGATCCCGGTCGGCCTGCTGTGGGTCCTGGTCATCGCGACCTTCCGCGTCTACCAGAAGGACGTCGACGACCGCACGCCCTGGCTGATCGGCGCCGGGGTGGTCATCGGCATCATGCTGATCGTCGCGCTGCNCGATCCCGGCGGCGCGAAGCACCAGCGGGAGNTGGAGGAGGCCGAGCGCCGCAAGCTCGCCGAGGCTCCGAGCCTCGAAAGCATCCCGTGGCCGCCCCCGCCACCGGGCGGCGCNCACCACCGCCCGGCGGTGCCTGCGGGTACCTCGGCCAACGGGTCGTCCACCGTCATTCCCGCGGATCCTCCTCCGCGTCAGGAGAGCTGAGTCATGGGCTTCTTCGACCCCTACAAGGGCTTCGGCGTCACCTTCTCGACGATGTTCAAGAAGNCGACGACGGAGCAGTACCCGGAGTACAAGAAGGAGACCGCGCCCCGGTTCCACGGCCGCCACCAGCTCAACCGTCATCCGGACGGGCTGGAGAAGTGCGTCGGCTGCGAGCTGTGCGCGTGGGCCTGCCCCGCCGACGCCATCTACGTCGAGGGCGCCGACAACACCGAGACCGAGCGCTACTCGCCGGGGGAGCGGTACGGCAGCGTCTACCAGATCAACTACCTGCGCTGCATCCTGTGCGGGCTGTGCATCGAGGCGTGCCCGACCCGGGCGCTGACGATGTCGAACGACTACGAGCTCGCCGACGACAGCCGCCGGGATCTGATCTTCACCAAGGAGCAGCTCCTCGCCCCGCTGGCCGCCGGCATGGAGGCCCCGCCGCACCCGATGCGGCTCGGTTCCAGCGAGACCGACTACTACGTGCGCGACCCCGACGCACCGCTGCCCTGGCAGGTGACCGACGAGCAGCGCGCCGCCGCCGGCGGCTCCGACTCCAGTACCGACCGCGCCGCCGACGTCATCGACCGACGCACGGCCGGCGAGCACTCCCGGGCCGACGAGGTGCCCGCGCACGGCGCCGGTTCGGAGCGGCCGCGATGACCCACGGGAGTCTGCTCGCCGCCGCGGGCGAGATCACCAGCACCTCCACCGGCGAGGCCACGGTGTTCTGGATCCTCGCGCCGATCGCGGTGCTGGCCGCCCTCGNCATGGTGTTCGTCCGCAGCGCGGTGCACTGCGCGCTGCTGCTGGTGGCGAACCTGTTCTGCGTCGCGGTGTTCTACCTGGTGCAGCAGGCGCCGTTCCTCGGCTTCGTGCAGATCATCGTCTACGCGGGCGCGATCATGGTGCTGTTCCTGTTCGTGCTCATGCTCGTCGGCGTCGACTCGTCGGACTCGCTGGTGGAGACCATCCGCGGCCAGNGGCTCGGCGCGGCGATCTTCGGGCTCGGGTTCGCCGGACTGCTGGTCTTCCCGATCGGCTCGGCCATCGACGGCGAGACCGCCAAGGGCCTCGACACGCCCAACGAGGGCGGCAACGTCCAGGCGATCGGCCGGCTGCTGTTCAGCGACTACGTCTTCGTCTTCGAGGCGGTCTCGGCGCTGCTCGTCGTCGCCGCGATCGGAACGATGGTGCTCGGTCACCGCGAGCGCGAGGGCGGCCGGGTGGACCAGCGGGAGCGGATGCGCCGCCGGTTCGCCGAGCCCGGCCGCCAGCTCACCCCGCTGCCCGGACCGGGCGTCTTCGCCCGGCACGACTCGGCCGACACCCTCGGCCTGCTGCCCGGCGGCGGCCGCGCCTCCGGGATCGGCGGCATCCCCGGCGTCCCCGGGGCCGCCGACGCACCGGGTACGGCGGACCTTCCCAACGGCCGGTCGGCGGCGGACACCCCGGACGCCTCCGACAGCCCGGGCTCCCCGGGCGCCCCGGGCGCCCCCGGAGTGTCCGACGGCCCGGGGTCGGCGGGTCCCGGCGGCCCGCGGGGATCCGGCGGGCCGGCCGGGCCCGGCCGGCCCGGCGGACCGGGCGCGGGCGGCGGCACCTCGCCGGGCGCGCCGACACCCCCGGCGCCGACGGACGGCGCCGCGGCGGACGGCGGCACCGGGGGCGCAACGGATCCGGTCGACGTGAACGGCTCGGCGCTGGCCGGCGCCGGGAAGGGGGACGAGCGGTGAATCCCGCGAACTACCTGATCCTTTCGGCGCTGCTGTTCACCATCGGCACGGTCGGGGTCCTCGTCCGGCGCAACGCGATCGTCGTGTTCATGTCGATCGAGCTCATGCTCAACGCCGTGAACCTGACCCTGGTCACGTTCTCCCGGATCAACGGCACCCTCGACGGCCAGGTCATGGCGTTCTTCGTCATGGTCGTCNCCGCCGCCGAGGTCGTCATCGNNCTGGCCATCATCCTCAGCATCTTCCGCACCCGTCGCTCGGCGTCGGTGGACGACGTGAACCTGCTGAAGTACTGACCTGCGACCCAGCGGCCGCGGCGCTCCCGGCGGTCATGGAAGAACGGACGAGACTGCAGTGACGCTTTATCGCCAACGACGCGCCGTGGCGGGGTCGCGATGAAGGTCGACCCGGCTCTGTTCGCCGCGACCGAATCCGGCGGCCATCCGATCCACTACGCCGCCGCCTCCGNAGTGTTCTCGCTGTCCTGGCTGCTCATCGTGCTGNCGCTGGCCGGCGCCGCGGTCCTGCTGCTGGGGGGTCGGCGCACCGACCGGTTCGGCCACCTCATCGGCACGCTCGCGGCGGCGGCGAGCTTCGTGCTCGGCCTGGTGCTGTTCGCCACGCTGCTCGGCCGCGACGGCGACGACCGGGCGCTGTCCCAGCACCTGTACTCCTGGATCCCGGTCAACGGTTTCCAGGTGGACNTCGGCCTGCTCGTCGACCAGCTCTCGATCGTGTTCGTGCTGTTGATCACCGGCGTCGGCACGCTGATCCACATCTACTCGATCGGCTACATGGCNCACGACCCGAACCGGCGCAAGTTCTTCGCCTACATGAACCTGTTCCTGGCGTCGATGCTGCTGCTCGTCCTGGGGAACAACTTCCTNTCGCTCTACGCCGGCTGGGAACTCGTCGGCCTGTCGTCGTACCTGCTCATCAAGTTCTGGGAGGACCGGCCGGCCGCGGCCACCGCGGCGAACAAGGCCTTCTACATGAACCGGGTCGGCGACGTGGGCCTCGCCCTGGCCATCATGTTCATGTTCGCCACCGTGGGTTCGACCAGCTACGCGGACGTGTTCGGCGCCGCCGCGGCGGGCGTCATCGGTTACGGCACCCTGACCNCCATCGCGCTGCTGCTCCTGCTCGGCGCGTGCGGCAAGTCCGGCCAGTTCCCGCTGCAGGCGTGGCTGCCGGACGCCATGGAGGGCCCCACCCCGATCTCCGCGCTCATCCACGCGGCGACCATGGTCACCGCCGGGGTGTACCTCATCGTGCGGGCCGGGCCGATCTTCGACGGGACGCAGGCGGCGCGCACCGTCGTCGTCATCATCGGCGCCGCGACGATCCTCATCGGCTGCGTCATCGGCTGCGCCTACGACGACATCAAGAAGGTGCTGGCCTACTCGACCGTCAGCCAGATCGGCTACATGTTCCTCGCGGTGGGCCTGGGGCCGGCGGGCTACGCGCTGGGCATCATGCACCTGCTGGCCCACGGCTTCTTCAAGGCCGGCCTGTTCCTCGGCGCCGGGTCGGTGATCCACGGGATGGACGACGACCAGGACCTGCGACATTACGGCGGGCTGTGGCGGTACATGCCGATCACCTGGGTGACCTTCGGCCTCGGCTACCTGGCGATCATCGGTTTCCCGGGGCTGTCCGGATTCTTCACCAAGGACCGCATCATCGAGACCGCCTTCGACAAGGGGGGCACGTCCGGCTACCTGCTCGGCTCGATCGCGCTGCTGGGCGCGGGCATCACCGCCTTCTACATGACCCGGCTGTTCCTGATGACCTTCCACGGCAAGCCGCGCTGGTCGGCGGAGGGCCCGGCCGCCAANCACCCGCACGAGTCGCCGGTGTCGATGACCGGGCCGATGATCGTGCTGGCGGTCGGCTCGGTGTTCGCCGGCGGCCTGTTCGTCCTCGGTCACTCGCTGCAGGACTGGCTCGAACCGGTCGCCGGGACGGGCGTCGGGGGCGTGCACACGTTCTCCCCGGTCGTGCTCACCCTNCTCACCCTGGTGGTCACCGCGGGCGGTTTCGCCGGCGCCTACCTGCGCTACCAGCTCCGACCGGTCGAGTCCGTGGCCCGGCCGGACACCGAGGTCAGCCTGGTCACCTTCGCCGCCCGGCACGACCTGTTCGCGAACACGTTCAACGAGACCGTCGCCATGCGTCCCGGCCAGTACCTGACCCGCTTCCTGGTCTGGCTGGACCTCGTCGGCATCGACGGGCTCGTGCGGGGCAGCGCCGCCGCCATCGGCGGGCTGTCCGGGCGGATGCGCCGCCTGCAGACCGGCTTCGTCCGGTCCTACGCTCTGTCGATGTTGGGAGGTGCCGTCCTCGTGGTCGGCGCACTGCTGCTGGTGAGGGCGGGCTGACGTGAACACAGTCCCCTGGTTGACGATCCTGCTCATCGTCCCGGCCGCGGGGGCGGTGGTCGTCGCCGCCCTGCCGCGGCGCCTCGCCACGCTCGCCAAGCAGCTCACCCTCGGCCTCACGCTCGCGGTCCTGGTGCTCGCCGTGCTCGCGACCTTCGCCTACGACCCCGACAAGGCCGGCTTCCAGTTCGGCCAGTCCTACGACTGGATCTCCACGTTCGGCATCTCCTACTCGGTCGGGGCCGACGGCATCTCGCTGGTGCTGATGTTGCTGGCCGCGCTGCTGGTGCCGGTCGTGGTGCTGTCGTCGTGGGACGAGGTCGACGGCGGCGCCCCGGGCGGCGGGCGCGTCCCCGCTCCCACGGTCGCCCCCGACGCCACCGGCGGCGTCGACCGGTTTGATGGCGGTGGCGGCCTGGGTGGCGGTGGTGGCCTGGGTGGCGGTGGCGGGCTGGGTGACGGTGGCGGGTCGGGTGGGACCGCGGTCGCGCTGGCCGCCCCGGCGCGGACCGCGACGGCCCCGCCGGTCGTCACGCGGGACGAGGTCGCCGAAAGGCACGGCCGGCGCTCGGTGCCGGCGTTCTTCGCGCTGCTGCTCGCCCTGGAAGCCGGGATGATCGGCGTGTTCGCCGCGACCGACGTCTTCCTGTTCTACGTCTTCTTCGAGGCGATGCTGATCCCGATGTACTTCCTCATCGGCAGCTACGGCCCGGTGAAGGAGCAGGCGCAGCGTTCCTACGCGGCGGTGAAGTTCCTGGTCTACAGCCTGTTCGGCGGCCTGCTCATGCTCGCCGCGGTGATCGGGCTGTACGTCGTGTCCGCGGACAACCTCGGGCACGGCACGTTCGACTTCGCCACCCTGCGGCAGATGGAGATCACTCCCGGGGTACAGAAGCTGCTGTTCCTCGGGTTCTTCGTCGCATTCNCCATCAAGGCCCCGCTGTTCCCGTTCCACACCTGGCTGCCCGACGCGGGCGCCCAGTCGCCCACCGGCGGCGCGGTACTGCTCGTCGGTGTGCTGGACAAGGTCGGGACCTTCGGGTTGATCCGCTACTGCATCCCGCTGTTCCCGGACGCCGCGGACTACTTCGCCCCGCTGGTGCTGGGCCTGGCGGTCGTCGGGATCTTCTACGGGGCGCTGCTGGCCATCGGGCAACGAGATATGAAACGTCTCGTCGCGTACACCTCGCTCGCCCACTTCGGCTTCATCGCGCTGGGTCTGTTCGCCTTCACCAGCCAGGCCGGCACCGGTGCGGTGCTCTACATGGTCAACCACGGGCTCTCGACGGGGCTGCTGTTCCTGGTCGTCGGCTTCCTGGTGACCCGACGGGGCAGCCGCGACGTCGGCGCCTACGGCGGGCTGGCCAAGGTGACGCCGGTGCTCGCCGGGGNCTTCCTCCTCGCCGGGCTGTCGTCGCTGGCGCTGCCCGGGACGAACAGTTTCGTCAGCGAGTTCCTCGTCCTGGTCGGCACGTTCACGGCGAACAAGCCGCTGGCGATCGTGGCGACCTGCGGCATCGTGCTCGCGGCGATCTACGTGCTGTACCTGTACCAGCGGACGATGACCGGCCCGGTCGTCCACGAGGAGAACAGGGTCCTGCACGACCTCGGCCTGCGCGAGAAGGTCGTCGTGGCCCCGCTGGTCGCGCTCATCGTCGCCCTGGGGGTGTACCCGAAGCCGCTGCTTGACATCATCAGGCCGACGGTGACGGCGACCTACGCCGACATCGGCAAGTCCGATCCGGCACCGACCCATCCCGCGGCCGCCCATCCCGGGGCGACCCATCCCGGGGCGNCCCATCCCGCCGCGACGCAGCCCGGAGGCCACTCGTGAGCGCCGATTCGACCATCCTGCTGGCGCAGGCGCCGAAGTTCACGCCGCCGTCGATCGAGTACTCCTCGTTGAGCCCGCTGCTCATCGTCTTCGTGGTGGCGCTGGTCGGGGTGCTCGTNGACNCCTTCGCCCCGCGCGCGGCGCGCCACGTCATCCAGCCGATCCTGGCCGGGGGCGGGTTCATCGCGGCGCTGGTCGCGGTCGCGGTGCTGCATGGCCGGCACGCGGTGCTCGCGTCACGCGCAGTGGCGATCGACGCGCCGACGCTGTTCATGCAGGGCACGATCCTGGTCTTCGCGCTGCTGTCGGTGCTGCTCGTGGCCGAGCGCCGGCTCGACTCCTCCGGCGGCGCGATCGTCGCCTCCGCGGCGATCACGCCCGGCTCGAAGGGCTCGACCGCGCAGCAGACCTCCACGCACATGCAGACCGAGGCGTACCCGCTGATGGTCTTCTCGGTCACCGGCATGATGCTTTTCGTCGCCTCGAACAACCTGCTGGTGATGTTCGTGGCGCTGGAGATCCTGTCGCTGCCGCTGTATCTGCTGGCCGGGCTGGCCCGGCGCAGGCGCCTGCTCTCGCAGGAGGCGGCGATGAAGTACTTCCTGCTCGGAGCATTCTCCTCGGCGTTTTTTCTCTACGGTGTGGCGTTCGCCTACGGATTTGCCGGCAGCGTGGAGCTCGGCAAGATCGCCGATGCGGTCGGTGACGCCGGAAAGAACGATCTCTACCTCTACCTCTCGCTTGCCCTGCTGGCCGTCGGCCTGTTCTTCAAGATCGGCGCCGCGCCGTTCCACTCGTGGACGCCCGACGTCTACCAGGGATCGCCGACCCCGGTGACCGCGTTCATGGCCGCCGGGACCAAGGTCGCCGCCTTCGGTGCCCTGCTGCGAGTCTTCTACGTCGCCTTCGGCGGCCTGCGGTGGGACTGGCGGCCGGTGCTGTGGACCGTGGCGATCCTCACGATGGTCGTCGGCGCGGTGCTGGCGCTGACCCAGCGCGACATCAAGCGGATGCTGGCCTACTCGGCGATCGCCCACGCCGGCTTCCTGCTCGTGGGGCTCGCCGGCACCAACACCGACGGCCTGCGCGGCTCGATGTTCTACCTGGTCACCTACGGCTTCACCACGATCGCCGCGTTCGCCGTGGTCTCGCTGGTGCGCACGGGCGACGGCGAGGCCAGCGACCTGTCCCAGTGGCGGGGCCTCGGCCGCACCTCGCCGCTGCTGGCCGGCACGTTCTCCTTCCTCCTGCTTGCGCTCGCCGGCATCCCGCTGACCAGCGGCTTCACCGGGAAGTTCGCCGTGTTCCAGGCGGCGATCGAGGGCGACGCGACCCCCCTGGTGGTCGTGGCGCTGGTCTGCAGCGCGATCGCGGCCTTCTTCTACGTGCGGGTGATCGTGCTGATGTTCTTCTCGGAGCCGCTCGCCGAGGGGCCCGTGGTGGTCACCCGGCCGACCCTGACGTTCGCCACGGTCGGCATCGGCACCGTGGCGACGCTTGTCCTGGGAGTAGNGCCACAGCCCCTTCTGGACCTCGCGAATACCGCGGCGACGTCCGGCTTCGTACGCTGACGGTGGTATGAGCGCTATCGGGCTGGACGTCGTGGGGATCAGGACCGATCCTGATCTGGAAAAAGCCGTGCGAGATGGGCTTGGTCAGGTGGAGGAGCTGCTACGAGCATCTGTGCGCAGCGAGTTCTCCTTCGTGACCGAGACCTCGCGGCATCTCGTCGATGCGGGGGGTAAACGCTTCCGCCCCATCGTCGTGCTGCTGGCGGCGCAGTTCGCCGATCCGCACGCCCCCGGGGTGGTGCCGGCGGCCGTCGCGATCGAACTCACCCATCTGTCGACGCTGTACCACGACGACGTGATGGACGAGGCCCCCCGCCGCCGGGGAGCGGCGTCCGCCAACGCCCGCTGGACGAACACGGTCGCGATCCTCACCGGCGACTACCTGTTCGCCCGCGCCTCCGACATCACCGCGGACCTGGGCCCCGCGGCGACCCGGATCCTCGCCCGGACGATCGCGACCCTCTGCGAGGGCCAGATCCGTGAGACCGTCGGCCCCGCCCCCGACCAGGACCCGGTCGAGCACTACCTGCGGGTGGTCACGGAGAAGACCGCCTCGCTGATCGCCACCTCCGGCCGACTCGGCGCGATGCTCGCCGGCGCGGACCCGGTCACCGTCGACACCCTGGCGACCTTCGGCGAGCTGTTCGGGGTGGCCTTCCAGCTTTCCGACGACATCATCGACGTCGCCTCCGACCCGGCCGACTCCGGCAAGACCCCCGGCACCGACCTGCGGGAGGGCATCCCCACCCTGCCGGTGCTCTACGCGCTGCAGGCCGACGACCGGCCCGCCGCCCGGCTGCGGGAGCTGATCAACTCGGACTTCGCCGCCGGGGGCGGGAATCCGGAGGAGGGCGTCGCGGAGGCGATCGAGCTGCTGCGCGCACACGAGGGGATGGCCAGGGCGCGCCAGGAGCTCGTCACCTGGTCGACCCGCGCCCGGGAGTGCCTGGCGCCGCTGTCGGACAACGGGGCGAAGGCGGCGCTGGAGTCCCTCGCCGACTTCGTCATCGACCGCACCGGCTGACGCCCCGGCCCCGCCGGCACCCCGCCCCGCCGCGGGGCAGCACCGCGCCGCGCCGGAGCGGACGCCGCGCTCCGGGACAGGAGCGGGCGCCCCGGCGCAGTGGCGGCCGCCCCGGAGAGGGCGGCTGTGCGACTAGTGAGCGGCGTGGGCCGTGATCGGCGTGCTGCTGGACCGTTGCGCCGGAACCCCCGACGACGTGGACGCCGACGACGTGGTGGCGGTCGAACCGGACGAGGACGAGGACGGGGCGCTGAACCAGGAGCCGAGCAGCGGCTCCACATCGATCGGATGGAACGGCAGCGCACCGGTGCCCGGGGACGCGGTGGTGCTCGGCGTGGCCGACGGACTCACCGCCGGGCTGGTGGCTTCGCCATCGTCGGACGCCGACGGGGTCGCCGTGGTGGTCGGGGCCGCCGTGGCGGAGGCGCCCGTCACGGTGCCGGCGCTCGGCGCGATGGACCGTAGATCGGTCGGCCCGGTCGTCGGCTGGTCCCGTGGAGTCAGGGAGATGATCGGAATCGGGGCGGTGGTGGGGCCCAACGCGACCGTGGTGACCGCACTCGACCCCGACGCGCCGGAACCGCCGGTCCCGCTGCCCGCTCTGTCGGCGCTCGGCGCAAGCGCGGCCCGCGGCGGCGAACTCTGCGTGCGGTCCCGCGACGCCTGGGACTGCGACGCGCCGTAGGCGAGGGTGTCCGTGCCGCTGTACTGGATCCGCGACGCCTCGCCGGCGTTGGGGACCGCCGCGCCGCCACCCCCGTCGCCCCCGAAGGCCACTCCGGCGACCAGCGCCGACAGCCCGGCCAGCGAGGCGGTGCCGGCGGCGGCCAGGCGCACCCGCCCGTTGCCGCGCCGGATGGGGGCGCGATGGGCACCCGGCACACGCTCGGCCGGCGCGTGGTTGCGGGCGGCCGCCGATGGCCCGCTGCGCCGGGGACCGGTGGGCGTCCGGCTGGTGGTGGGCATCCGGCTGGCGGTGAAGGATGCGCCGAAGGAGGGGCTCATCAGCCGCGAGGAGGCTGCGAACCGGGAGCCCTGCTCCCAGGAGGGCACGTCGTGCGCCGGGAAGTCCGACCATCGGCCGTCCTCGAACCGGCCGTCCTCGTCGAACTGGCCGTGCTCGAACCGGCCGTCCTCGAGCCGGCCGTCCTCGAGCCGGCCGTCCTCGCCGAGGCGATCGCCCGCGGCGAACCGGTCGTCCTCATCGAACCGATCGTCCGGGTAGAACCGGTTGTCCGCGGCGAAGCGGCCGTCAGTGTCGAACTGGTCGTCCGCGTGGAACCGGTCGCCCTCGTCGAACTGGTTGCCGGCGTCGAACCGNTCGGCGTCGAAGCCCGCGTTCGGGGACGGGCCGGTGTGGAAGCGATCCTCCGCGTCGAATCCGTCCGCGGCGTCGTACCAGTCGTCCGAGTCGTGCCATGTGCCTGTTCCGTACACACCGTCCGCGCCGTACCGGTCATCGTCGAGCCGGTCGTCCGCGGGGGACTGGCCACCTGCCACCCCGTCGCCGTCGCCGTCGAACCGGCTCTCGCCCTGGAAGTCTCCGAGCGAGTCGGCCTCGTACCGGTCGGCCTCGTACCGGTCGGCGTCGTACCGGTCGGCGTCGTACTGGTCGGGCTCATCCTGGTCGTTGTCGTACCGGTCGTCGTCCTGCCGGTCGGTGCCGAACCGGCCGCCCGCGGTGAATCGGCCGTGTCTCGGCCAGCCACGCCGCTGCCCGTCCGCGGGGTGGTCGTCCCAGCCGGGTGCGGACTGACGGGCCTGGCGGGCGGTGGTGCTGACCGACAGCGGGCCGGTGAGGGTGTCGAGCTCGCCGGGTGGGGCGAACGGGGGCCGCGGCGGGATTCGCCGCACGGTCGGGGTGGCTGCGGGGCCGTACCAGCCGCCGGAGCGGTCCGAGGTGTCCCAGGCCGCGGCGGTCCCGGTGGGGGGCGTGGGAGCGTAGGCACGCTCGTCGAAGCCGAGCGGGGTCCGGGCGGCCGGACGGCGCGGGGCGGCACCGCGGGAATGCCGGCCGGCGGAGTGGCTACCCACGGTGGCCCCCGGCGGGCAGCAGCGCCTCGGGCCCGGCCGGCCGGGCATCATGGCCAGCCCGAGAGCAGGGCCGTCGCAAACAGGCCGCCTCGGCGGCATGGTCGGTGCCCACCGACGAACGCGGACTGGCCGCGGACCGCGGGCTGAGGGCTCGATGACCCCGCACTACGCCTCCGGCTGCATTGGTGTTGTGAGCCCCCCCGGGCCACACGGCACCCCCACGCGCAATCTGACCTTACCCGACCTGATCGGAGCANCAAATACCGGACTTATCCGAACTAACTAGTTAAAGGTTAGTGCGAGGGGGATGGTCCGTGGCCGGAACGGCGTCGTCGGACCGCTCCGCAGCCCATTCCGGCGCATGATCGTTCTCCATCGGGACGGGTCCTGGCCGCCGGGGCCGTCCGGGCGCCGACCCTGTGGGCATGCGTGGGCGGGGCAGGCCGGGCCGTTCGCGCCGAAGCTCGCTCGGCAGCCGGTCGGCGGGACGGCGGGATGGTGAGACGGCAGCGCGCGGGCCGGCGGGCGGAGTCCTGGCCGGGCACCGCTTTCGGGGTCCCCCGCTGGTCCCCGGGACGGCCGTTCGGGTGCCCCCGGGGGGATCCCCAGAGCGGCCGGGGCGCCGGAACGCCGGGGCGCTGAAGCGCAGAAGCGCAGAAGCGCCAGAATGCCGAAAGGCCGGGGCGGCGTCGATGCGCGCGCCCCGGCCTTCCTACCGGTCTGCTGGTCGGCCGGGCCACTCGGCTGGCCAAGCGGCCCGGCCGATCCGGTGGGCTCCCGGATCGGGTTGGCGGTCGGCCGGCGGGTGCCGGCCGGTAGCGCCGACCAGACCCGGCGGCCACACCTGGATCAGTCGATGGTCCAGGTCTCCCCACCGGAGATCAGCGACATGAGGTCGCCCTCGCCCTGCCGGGCCCGAGCGTCGCTGATCTGCGTGTTGAGCGCCTCGTCGTACGTGGGTGCGTCGACGCTGCGGAAGATCCCGATGGGCGTCACCCCGTGCGAGTCGCCGGTGAGCCGGGACAGCGCGAAGGACTGGCTCGGGTCCGCCGCGGCGGCGTCGTGGACGAGGACGCCGGGGCTGCCCGCGGGCACGACCTCCAGGCTGCCGTCCGCCGCGCGGCGGATCGCCTTGTCGCCCTCGGCGCCGAAGACGAGCGGCTCGCCGTGGGTGAGCTTCAACGTCGCGTCGTCGCGGCTCGACCGGTCCTTCAGCGCGTCGAAGGCGCCGTCGTTGAAGATGTTGCAGTTCTGGAAGATCTCGACGAACGCGGTGCCCGGGTGCTCCGCCGCGGCGCGCAGCACCGAGGTCAGGTGCGCCCGGTCGGAGTCGATCGACCGCCCGACGAAGGTGGCCTCCGCACCGAGTGCCAGCGACACCGGGTTGTACGGCCGGTCCAGCGAGCCGAACGGCGTCGACTTGGTGATCTTGCCGACCTCGGAGGTGGGCGAGTACTGGCCCTTGGTCAGACCGTAGATCCGGTTGTTGAACATGAGGATCTTGAGGTTGACGTTGCGGCGCAGCGCGTGCAGCAGGTGGTTGCCGCCGATGGACAGCGCGTCGCCGTCTCCGGTGACCACCCAGACCGACAGGTCCGGTCGCGAGGTGGCGAGGCCGGTGGCGATCGCCGGCGCACGACCGTGGATGGAGTGCATCCCGTAGGTCTGCAGGTAGTACGGGAACCGCGAGGAGCAGCCGATTCCCGAGATGAAGGCGATGTTCTCGCGGGCGACCCCGAGCTCGGGGAGGAAGCCCTGGACGGTGGCGAGGATGGCGTAGTCACCGCAGCCCGGGCACCAGCGCACCTCCTGGTCGGAGGTGAAGTCCTTGCGGCTCTGCTGGGCCGGCGCGGCCGGCACCAGGTCGAGCAGCCGATTGCTGATACCGGTGTGGTTCGTCGTGACGGTCACTGGTTGATCACGTCCTCCAAGACGCCGGCCAGCTCCGCCGCCTTGAACGGCAGCCCGCGGACCTGGTTGTAGCCGATCGCATCGACGAGGAACTCGGCCCGGATCAACGTCCGAAGCTGGCCGAGGTTCATCTCGGGGATCAGCACCTTGTCGTACGACCGCAGGATCTCCCCGGTGTTGGCCGGGAAGGGGTTGAGATGGCGCAGGTGCGCCTGGGCGACGTGCAGGCCCTTGGCGCGGACCCGCCGGCAGCCGGCTGCGATCGGGCCGTAGGTGGAGCCCCAGCCGAGCACGAGCACGCGTGCCTGCCCGGAGGGATCCTCCACCTCCAGCGGGGGGATGTCGTTCGCGATGCCGGCGACCTTGGCCGCGCGCAGGCGGACCATCCGGTCGTGGTTGNCCGGGTCGTAGGAGATGTTCCCCTGCCCGTCGGACTTCTCGATGCCGCCGATGCGGTGCTCGAGACCCGNCGTGCCGGGGACCGCCCACGGCCGGGCGAGCGTCTCCGGGTCGCGCAGATAGGGCCAGAACTCCGGCCCCTTCGGCCCGGTGTGGTTCGGCTCGGTGGTGAAGGCGACCGTCAGGTCCGGCAGCGCCTCGCGCTTCGGCAGCAACCACGGCTCGGAGCCGTTGGCGAGGTAGCCGTCGGAGAGCAGGAACACCGGCGTGCGGTACTTCGTCGCGAGCCGGGCGGCCTCGACCGCGGCGTCGAAGCAGTCCCCGGGCGAGCGGGGCGCCACGATCGGCACGGGGGCCTCGCCGTTGCGGNCGAACATCGCCTGCAGCAGGTCGGCCTGCTCGGTCTTGGTCGGCAGCCCGGTCGACGGCCCGCCACGCTGGATGTCGACGATGACCAGTGGTAGCTCAAGGCTCACCGCCAGACCGATGGTCTCGCTCTTGAGCGCGACTCCGGGACCCGAGGTCGTGGTGATGCCCAGCGAGCCGCCGAAGGACGCGCCCAGCGCGGCGCCGATCCCGGCGATCTCGTCCTCCGCCTGGAACGTCCGCACGCCGAACCGCTTGTGCTTGCTCAGCTCGTGCAGGATGTCCGAGGCGGGGGNGATCGGGTAGGACCCGAGGAACACCGGCAGGCCGGTCAGCTCGCCGGCCGCGATCAGCCCGTAGGACAGGGCGAGATTGCCCGTGATGCGCCGGTAGGTACCGGACTTCATCCGGGCCGGCGCCACCTCGTAGGTGACGGTGAAGGACTCGGTGGTCTCGCCGTAGTTGAACNCGGCACGGAAGGCCGCGATGTTGGCCGCGGNGATCTCCGGCCGCTTCGCGAACTTCTTCTCCAGGAAACCGACGGTGCCCTCCGTCGGACGGTGGTACAGCCAGCTCATGAGGCCCAGGGCGAACATGTTCTTCGCCCNCTCGGCCTCCTTCTTGTTGACTGAGCCGGCGGTCTCCTCCGCGGCGTGCACCGCGTTGATGGTCATCGAGGTCAGGGGGACCCGATGCACCAGGTAGGGGTCCAGCGTGCCGTCCGTCAGCGGGTCTGTCGCATAGCCCGCCTTCTTGAGGTTTCCGCCCGTGAACGCGTCCGTGTTGACGATGAGATTCGCACCGGGAGGCAGATCCTTGAGATTCGCCTTCAACGCGGCGGGATTCATCGCTACCAGGACGTCCGGTGCGTCACNCGGGGTGAGGATGTCGTGATCGGAAAAATGTAGTTGGAATCCGGATACACCGGCCGGGGTGCCGGCTGGGGCACGGATTTCGGCGGGAAAGTCCGGGAGCGTCGACAGGTCGTTGCCGAACGTGGCCGTCTCGCTGGTGAACTGCTCTCCGGTGAGCTGCATACCGTCGCCGGAGTCGCCCGCAAAGCGCACGACCACCCGGTCGAGCCGGCGGGTCTCCCTCTCCCTGACCTGCTCAGACACCTTCAGTAACCTCCTCGGGTACCACACCAGCCTACCGGCTGTAGCAATGGGACGCGTGCGGCGTGCCGGGCCGACCGATCNCACGCGGTGGCCCGACGATCAGACCCGAATCTGTTGATCTCGGCGTGCTCTGNCTGAGAGTGATTGCCTGTCAACTCTGTGTATGTCTGCCCCTGTCCTGACGGTCGGCTGNTGCCACCCGTGTCCGGATGGTCGGGTGCGTCGCCCGCCCGGCGGGTGCGGGCGGTACGGATTCAATACGCTTCCGGGCGGCTTTCCATACAGATCTGGTCGGGCGGCCTGTCGGCGAATAGACACATTCGCAACTTTGTTTCGATTACTCCATGTGCGCGACTCGCTATCTTCCGTTGCCGCCGCGGTGGGAGCCGCACCACGCAGCGTATCGGTCGCAAGGCACGGGCCGGATGGTGCCGAGGTGCCAGCGCGACCGGCGCGACCGGCGCGTGGGCGGGGGAGCANCATCGCAGCCATGACCTCGCACCCCCGCCCGGCCCGACCCCGCCCGGCCCGACCCGGTCCGACGCGGAGACGGCCGGAGCAGGACTCTTCCGAGGGTCGGCACCGGGAGACGGTCGGGCTGGTCGGGGCTGGTCGGGCCGGCAGCGCCGTCGCCCTCGCCCTGGCCGCCGCGGGGCACCCGGTGGTGGCGGTGACCAGCAGGTCCACCCACGGCCGCGCCGACGCGGCGGCTCGGTTCCCGGCCGCGCGGATCGGCTCGGTGCCGCAGGTGGCACCGGTGTTGCGGGCGGCCGAGGTGCTGCTCGTCGCCGNCCCGGACGACGCGATCGCACCGGTGACCGCCGAGCTCGTGGCCGCGGACGCCGTGCGGGCGGAGCAGATCCTCGTGCATCTCAGCGGCCGGCACGGGCTGGGTGTGCTCGGCGCCGCCACCGCCACGGGCGCGGTCCGGATGGCACTGCACCCGATCATGACGCTGCCCGAGGCGGTGGGGGACCCCGACACGTTCGCCGGGGTGCCGTTCGGCATCACCGCGGACCCGGGTGCCGAGGCCCGGGCTCGGGGGCTCGTCGCCGACGTCGGCGGCATCCCCCTGCTGATCGAGGACGACCGGCGTGATCTCTACCACGCCGCGCTGGTCCTCGGTGGCAACTTTCTGACCAGCCTGACCGTGGCCGCCCAACAGACGCTCGCGGCGGCGGGCGTCGCCGATCCGGGCGCCGCCCTCGCCCCCCTGCTGCGGGCGTCCCTGGACAACGCCCTCACCGGTGGCTGGCCGGCGTCGACCGGTCCGGTCCGCCGGGGCGATCTCGGCACCGTCCGAGCCCACCTGCGGGCGTTGGACACCGCGGATCCGGCGGTCGCGGACGTCTACCGGGCACTGGTCGCCTTCACCGCCGGTGGCCTTGAACGGGCCGGTCTGCTCGAGGCGTCGGTGGCCGACCGGCTGCGCGCGGGTGCGGCCGNCCACACGGCGCCCGGGAACGATGGTGCGCAGTCCCCGCGTTGAACAGCTCGTACCGGCTCGACAGGACGGACACCGGATCGCCATGCCACACCGCCACCTCAACGGTCTGAAGACCGCGCTGCTGCTCGGCGTGCTCTCCGCAGCCATCCTGCTGGTGGGGTCCCTGTTCGGGCGGGGTGGCCTGCTCGTCGCGCTGGTGCTCGCGCTCGCGATGAACGGCTTCTCCTACTTCTTCTCGGATCGCATCGCCCTGCGGGCGATGCGGGCCTATCCGGTCACCCAGGTCGAACAGCCGCGGCTGTACGCCATCGTCGGGGAGCTCGCCCGCAATGCCCGCATGCCGATGCCTCGGCTGTACCTGAGCCCCACCGGCTCGCCCAACGCCTTCGCCACCGGCCGCAATCCGGGGAATGCGGCGGTCTGCTGTACCGAGGGCATCCTGGCGCTGATGGACGATCGCGAGCTGCGCGGCGTCCTCGGNCACGAACTCAGTCATGTGTACAACCGCGACATTCTGATCGCCTCGGTCGCCGGCGCCCTCGCGAGCGTCATCGTGTACCTCGCCAACATGGCCCAGTTCCTGGCCATCTTCGGCGGGCGGGACGAGGAGAACGGCCCGGGCATCTTCGAGCTGTTGCTGCTGATGATTCTCGGTCCGGCCGCAGCGTCGATCATCCAGCTCGCCATCAGCCGCTCCCGGGAGTACCAGGCCGACGAGTCGGGCGCGACGCTCACCGGCGACCCGCTCGGCCTGGCCAGCGCGCTGCGCAAGCTGGAGGCGGGCGCGTCCGCCCGGCCGCTGCCGCAGAACTCGAAGCTGGGGCCCGCGGCCGCGCTGATGATTGCCAATCCGTTCCGCGGCGGCGGGGTGGGCCGGCTGTTCTCAACCCATCCGCCCATGAACGAGCGAATCGCCCGGCTGGAACAGCTCGCGCGTATGAATCCCTATCGCTGACGCGTAACGGACCGCAGTGTTGCCTGTAGTGGCATCGTCGTATTACAGTGGATGACTCAGAGTAAACTTGCACCGTCGGCCGCGTATCGCGGACGGTAGCCGGGAACCTCGTTGTTCCACGGCCACGACGGCGGCGGAGCGAACCCCCCAGGTTCCGCCGCAGGCANCCCGCCCGAAACCCCCCATCGGGCGGGGTGCGCCGTTTCCGCGTACGGACGGACCTCAGCGGTAGTTGACGAACTGGAGCGGAACCTCGAAGTCCTCGGCCTTCAGGAGCTGGATCACCCGCTGCAGGTCGTCCCGCTTCTTCCCGGTGACGCGCAGCTGGTCGCCCTGAATCTGGGCCTGTACCCCCTTGGGGCCATCCGCCCGGATCTTCTTGGCGATCGCCCGGGCCTTGTCGTCCGCGATGCCCTGCTGGACGGTCACCGACAGGCGGAACTCCTTGCCCGAGGGCTTGGGCTCGTCGAACGACAGCGCCTTGAGCGAGATGCCGCGTTTGACGAACTTCTCCTGCAGGACGTCGAGCACCGCCTTGACCCGCTCGTCGGTGTTCGCTACGAGCAGAATCGACTCGCCGGACAGGGTGGCCGACGCGCCCGTGTCGCGGAAGTCGAAGCGGGTTCGGATCTCCTTGGCTGTCTGGTTGACGGCGTTGTCTATCTCCTGTTCGTCGACTTTGCTGACGATGTCGAAGGACGGGTCTGCCACGTGCGCGGACCTCCAGTTCGATTCGGGAGGGGATGTCTGGCCGAGCGAGGGTGTCGAGTCAGGCACCGTACGTGGTCATCACGGGCGGTACCCGCCTCGGGGGACGGTCACTCGCCGTTGTATTCGATCGACGACAGCCTTGCAGGACGGTCCCGCCGTCCCGGTGGTCCCGCGGGACCGGTATGCTCCTCCACGAAGGCAGGTTGCCCGAGCGGCCAAAGGGAACGGTCTGTAAAACCGTCGGCTCAGNCTACGATGGTTCGAATCCATCACCTGCCACCATCCCCGGGTTCGACCCGGGGCACGTACCGCCCTCAGGCCCGGAGCGACGCTCCGGGCCTGCTTGTTTCCGGGCTCGGTTGCGGTCCGGAAGGGGACCGCGTGGGGCCCATCTCGCGGCGATGCGCGGTCCCCGTCATCACCGGTGCCACGGTGCACGCGACGGGAGGGCAGCGCCTCGTCTGACTCTGACCGGCGGGCGACGCCGGGGAGAGACGGACTGGCCGCTCGCTGCTGCGCCCCGCTGCTCAGGGGGCCGCGGCGGCGTCCAGTTCGGCACGGGTCAGCAGCGGGCGCAGGGCCAGACCGAGCTCGGCCAGCCGTTCCCGGCCGCCCTCGCCGCGGTCGATCACGCAGAGCACGTCCTCGACGATCGCGCCGTCGTCGCGCAGCACCTTCGTCGCGTCGAGCACGGCTCCGCCGGAGGTGACGACGTCCTCGACCAGGACGACGCGGCGGCCGGTGACCTCGCCGCCCTCGGCGATGCGCCGAGTGCCGTACTCCTTGGCCTTCTTCCGCACGAACCGCGCGGGCAGGCCGGTGCGCTGGGACAGCAGGGTGGCCAGGGGCACGCCACCGAGCTCGAGCCCGGCCAGGAGGTCGGTGCCCGGCGGCACCAGCCCGGTCAGGCCGTCGACGATCGCGGCCAGCAGCTCCGGGTCGGCCTCGAACAGGTACTTGTCGAAGTACTCGGTGCTCGTCCGGCCCGACCGGAGCAGGAAGGTGCCGGTCAGATGGGAGGCGGCCCGGACCCGGGCGGCCAGCGCCGCATTGTCGCTCACGTCAGAGCACTCTAGGCGTGCGGAGCTGCGCGGCGTGGCGCGGTGGCGGGGAGCAGCGTGGTTGCCGGTCCGTCCGCCGGCCGCCCGCACCCGGCGCATCGGGAGGTTCGTCGCACGACCGGCGCTACGGTGACTCCATGTCGCGATCCGCCGCCGGGCGCCGTGCGCAGGGATCTCCGGACGGCTTCGGCGCACTGCTGTTCGTCTACGGGACCCTGATGTTCCCCGAGGTCGTCTCGACGCTGATCGGCAGGGTGCCGCCGATGGAGTCCGCCGCCGCCCCCGGGTGGCGGGCCGCCCGGCTGCGCGACCGCCTCTACCCGGGGCTGGTGCGCCGGGTCGCTCGGGACGATGCCTCGGCCCCGGGCCGGGTGCTCGTCAGCCTCGATCGGGGGGAACGGGCCGTGTTCGACGCGTTCGAGGGCTCGGCCTACGAGGCCGCTCCGCTCGTCTTGGCCGACGGGCGCCCGGCAGTCGCCTATCTCTGGAAGGACGCCGCCGAGGCGACCGACGAAGACTGGAACCCCCGCGCGTTCGCGGACGGGCACCTCGGCGACTACGTCCTGCGGTGCGCGGCCTGGCGAGCCCGACTGACCGACCCGTTGCCCTGAGCGGGCGCACCTTCGGTCGGGCCGGTCGGGCCGGTCGGGCCGGTCGGGCTGGTCGGGCCGCCGGCTCAGCCGTGGACGGTGGGCGGTCGACCTTCGTCGCCGTGCCCGGTTCTGCCCGGGCCCCCCGAGTCTCCCGGGCCACGCCCGGTGAGCCCACCGGAGCCCGGCGGAACACCCGCCGCCTCCGGGTGGCGACCGCCGACGCCCGCGCCACGGCCGGCGGCCTCACCGACGCCGGCGCGGTCGCCCGGGTACGGCTCCTCGTAGCCGCCGCGGGTACGGGCGGTGTCGTAGGTGCACAGCGCGTAGATCACCAGGATGTCGATCGCGATGATGATGACCGACCACACCGGAAACGCGGCCATGAAGGCAAGCTGGCCGATCGCGTTGATCGCCGCGATCACGATGCCGGCCCAGCGTGCCGCGTCGTTGCGGATGTAGATCCCGTAGGAGATCAGCATCTCGACGACGCCGACCGCGATCCACAGCCACCCCCAGAAGTTGGTGTCGGCGTAGATCACGTTGGTGCCGCCGTTGAGATTGTTCACGACCACCGTGTAGTCGCGCAGGGTCGCGATGCCGTAAATCAGGTTGTGGAAGCCGACGATGAACATGATCACGGCGGCGAAGGTGAGCCATCCGCTCAGCGGGCGTACCGCCCGATTTCCTGCCATCTGATCCTCCCCGTTCGACGCCGACGCCTCGCCCGACCGGTGAACCGCCATGCCCTCGACGAGAGGGCCACCGGGACAGGCTGGGCGCGACCTCGTGGTCGCGGCGGCTCGATACCGGCACCATGCGGTCCGGTGTGCATCCGGTAGCCAGACAACTACCGTCCGCCGCTTAGGTGCGATACCCGCCCCGCCCCGACGTCACCCCCTTTCGGCCGAGGCGGCCGGCGGCACCCCGTCGGTCGGGGCGGCCGGCGGCACCCCGTTGGTCGGGCCGGCCGGCGGTACCCCGTCGGTCGGGGCGGCTGGCAGCGTCGTGACCTTGTTCGTCGCGGCGTCCCAGCGCAGCCGGCCGTGCTGGAAGGTGCTCTCTCGTCCGCCCGGCACCGAGTACTCGTCGGTCGTGGGCAGGCCGAGGCCGGACGCCGTGCCGCCGAGGGACAGGTAGGTCTGCAGGATGCGGCCGTGGACCTCGTGCGCGCCGGTCAGGGGATGCCAGTAGATCCAACCGCCCTGGAACCGGGCCTGCTGGGCGCCGGGCGCGCTGGCGATCTCGATGTCGCTCACCGGGCGTCGCAGGAAGCTGTTCGACCCGCCGATGCCGAGGTACTTCGTCGAGATCGGGCCGTACAGCCCGTGCACCCCGGTGGCGACGGACCAGAAGGCCAGGCCGCTCGCGTACTGCTGCCAGCGGCCCCCGCCGCCCGCGGGATTCTCGACCCCGACCTTGGCGCCGAGCGCGGCCTGGGTCGGCCCGCCGGCCGCGTACCACTTCTCGATCTCGCTGCGGGTGCCGTCCGCCTGGGCGGCGAGCGCGGTCGACGTGCAGCACAGCACGTTCATGTCCACGTTGCCGGTGATCCCGGGCACGGTGCCGCCGGAGGTGTACTGCCACAGTGCCCAGTTCGGCCAGCCGCCGGGTAGCCAGCCGGGGGTCGCCTGGTTGTTGTAGATCGCGAACCAGAACGGGTACTTCGCGAAGTCATGGGTGTCCGCGACCTTCCCGGTCCAGAACGACCGGTAGGTGTAGAGGATGGGAGCCCGTCCTGTCGCCGACTCGACCTCCTCCAGGAACGCCCGGGTCCAGGCCGCGAGTGCCCTGGGGTCGAGTCCGCCGGTGTCCTCCAGGTCCAGCACGGGCGCGAGATGGCCGGCCGTGCGCGTCAGCCCGCTGACGGCGATGAAGTGCCGCGCCTGGTCCACGGCGGTCGACAGCGGCTGCGCCGGGCGCGCGTAGTGGTAGGCGCCGACCACCAGTCCGGCCCTGGTGGCGGCGTCGCGGTCGGTCACGAAGAACGGGTTGGTGTAGTTCGTCCCCTCGGTGGCCTTGATGATCACAAAGCTGACGCCGGAGGCGCGAGCCGCGGTCCAGTCGATCGGTCCGCCACCCGGATGCTGCCACGAGGCCACGTCGATCCCGCGTGGCCACAGCGGCGAGGGGGCCGCCCCCTGGGCCACGCCGGTGGTGCCGGACATGGTCAGCGCGGCGGCGGTGAGCGCGGCGATGCTGAGCAGTCGCCGGGGCAGTGGGATCGGCAGCGCCGACCGGGCCGGCAGGCCCCGGTGGCGCGGCAGGCAGTCGGCGTCCGCCCGGTGCGGCGGGGTGAGGTCCGATGCGCGGATCCGTCGTGGGTTCGGGGCGCGAGGCGGCACGTGGCCAGGGGTCTGGCCAGCCACCGCCGCGAGTCGTTCGGGTGAGGGCAACCACTCGGGTGGCGGGAACCGGTCGGGTGGCGGGAACCGGTCAAGTGGAGGGAACCGGTCTGGTGGAGGGAACATCGTGCCGGGTGGCAAGGGGGTGCCGGGCCGGATCGGGATGCCGACCGGGCCGGCGTCGCCGCCGGTGCCGCGGGTAGTCGGATACCGGCCAGGACGATGCGTGGAACGCATGGGCAACCCTCGGATGCTCGGGAGGCGACGGTCGGGGAGGCTCGTGAGCCGGTTGGNCGCGCCAGGCGGGCGCACCAACGGGTGTGCCACACGCTAAGCATTCAAGGAATTGCTTACAGCTATCAAAGGTAGGGGAGTCCGAGTTATTCACTACGGACAGTTGCTCCCGCCGGCAATCTGCGCATCTTCCGGTCGGAACGGCCGCCGGGTCGGGCGTGCCGGCGTGCCCGGGGGCAAGACTGGCTATGGGGATGTTCCGCGCATCCGGCGGCGGATCGTCGCCGCCGACGGGCAGGTCCGGGGGTCCCGTCATGATCGGGGACGAAGTGGACGGGGGTGCCTCCCCAACCACGCTCAGCGTCGTGTAATCTGAGCACCGCGACCTCGCGCCCCTTTAGCTCAGTCGGCAGAGCGTCTCCATGGTAAGGAGAAGGTCTACGGTTCGATTCCGTAAAGGGGCTCCACGTTCCGGTCCTCGGGCAGGTTCGTGTCCGGGATGGGCGGTTCCGCCGGTTCTCCCGGGTAGGCTTGTGGTCGGGTCTCCGGGCATCCTGGAGACCATCCTGGCGGTGTAGCTCAGTCTGGCAGAGCAAGCGGCTCATAATCGCTGTGTCGCCGGTTCAAGTCCGGCCACCGCTACTATCGGGGAGCGGCGCGCCGTGACCCCTGTAGGGGCTCGCGGCCTGCCGCGTCGCCCGATCAGTTCAGCACCCGACTCAGGAAGAGGCATCACGCCGTGGCCGCCACTGACGTCCGCCCGAAGATCACGATGGCGTGCCAGGTGTGTAAGCACCGGAACTACATCACCCGCAAGAACCGGCGCAACGACCCGGACCGCCTCGAGCTGAAGAAGTTCTGCCCGAACTGCGGCAAGCACACGGAGCACCGCGAGACCCGCTGACGATGCCCGGCGTCGCCGTGGCGGCCACGCCGCCGTCCGCCTGACGTGCGCGGGTCACGCGAGCCAGCATGCGATCACAACCGGCCAGGGAGCATCCTGGCCGGTTGTTTGCGTCTAGGCCGCCCCGTCCGGGGCGGGTCGACTCTCGTCGCAGGCCTGGGGACGGCGGACCGAAGCCCGGGGCGCCGGCGTGATAGCTAGGACACATCGACCCGTCCGTCGATGGGCCGGCTCATGAGGTTCGTGGTGGGATGCTTCCCGTCGCGGCCCGTCCGGCCCGACGCGCCGCGGCCAGGTGTGCCATGGCATTCGGCCCTGCCGTGGCCGTCGAGATCGGAGCCTTGATGTCGCTGAACCAGGACTTCGTGGGACGGAGTTTCGTCTCGCCCGTCCCCTTCCAGGTCGGACGCGAGCAGATCCGGCAGTTCGCCCGGGCGATCGGGGACGACAACCCGCTTTACCACGACGTGGAGGCGGCCAAGGCGGCCGGGCACCCCGATCTCGTCGCGCCGCCGACGTTTCTGATCACCGCGATTCCCGGAGCCCTGGGGCTGCCCACCGACGATCCGGCGCTCGGGCTGGACTATGCCCTGGTCGTGCACGGTGAGCAGCGCTTCGTCCTGCGCCGGCCGGTGTTGGCGGGCGACGAGCTGATCACCACCTCGACGCTGACCGCCATCCGCGCGGTGGGCCGCAACGAGGTGCTCGTCACCACCTACCGTTACACCGCCACGAGTGGCGAGGAGGTCGCGGTCGGCACGTGCACCCTGGTCTCCCGCGGCACGGCACCGCCACGGGCGTAAGCGCACGTGCCCTGACGCCCGGTGGGAACCGGGCCGCCGGTCCGGCCGCACCCCCGACGCTGTCGGGAGTGCCTCACCCTGGGGAGAACGACGATGACGGCGACCGTCGGCTATGACGACGTCGAGGTCGGCACCGAGCTGCCGGAACGGNTGTTCCCGCTGCGACGGGTCGATCTCGTCCGCTACGCGNGAGCATCCGGGGACTTCAATCCCATCCACTGGAGCGAGCGGGCCGCCGCGGACGCGGGCCTGCCCGGCGTGCTCGCGCACGGGATGCTGACGATGGCGACGGCCACCCGGCTCGTCACCGACTGGGCCGGGGACCCGGGCGCCGTCCTCGAGGTCGGGGTGAAGTTCTCCGCACCGGTGGTGGTACCGGACGACGACGACGGCGCCTCGGTGTCGGTGCGCGGCGTCGTCGAGAAGAAGCTCGACGACAACCGGGTGGTCGTGAACCTCACCACCCGGTGTGGCGGCGAGAAGGTACTGATGGCCGCGCGGGCCACCGTCCGGCTGGGCTGAGCCGGCTGGCTGGCTGGCTGGCTCAGCCCAGGGTCGTTCAGGCAGCCTCGCTGAGCAGGGCGGACAGCCGGCTCACGCCCTTGACCAGGTCCTCGTCGCTGAGCGCGTAGGACAGCCGGGCGAAGCCGGGGGTGCCGAACGCCTCACCGGGGACGATGGCGACCCCGGCCTCCTCCAGGATGAGCTGGCACAGCTCGGCGCTGGTCGTGGGCGTCCGGCCGCGAAGGCTGCGCCCGAGCGCGCCCTGCAGGGAGGGGTAGCAGTNGAACGCGCCCTCGGGCAGCGGGCAGGTCACTCCCGGGGTCTCGGTGAGCATGCGGTGCATCGTCAGCCGGCGGCGATCGAAGGCGGTGCGCATCTCGGCGACGGCGTCGAGGGGCCCGGCGACGGCGGCGAGCGCCGCGGCCTGGGAGACGTTGGCGACGTTCGAGGTGGCGTGCGACTGCAGGTTCGCCGCCGCGGAGACGACGTCCGTCGGCCCGATCAGCCAGCCGACCCGCCAGCCCGTCATCGCGTAGGTCTTCGCGACGCCGTTGACGATGACGCAGCGCTCGGCCAGCTCCGGCACCTGGGTCAGGATCGAGGCGAACCGCGCCTCGCCGTAGACGAGGTGCTCGTAGATCTCGTCGGCGAGCACCCAGATGCCGGCCTGCTCGGCCCAGCGACCGATCTCGCGGACCTCCTCCGGCGTGTGCACGGCGCCGGTCGGGTTCGACGGCGAGTTGAACAGCAGCACCTTGGTGCGCTCGGTGCGGGCCGCCTCGAGCTGCTCGACGGTCACCCGGTAGCCGGCCTCCGGCCCGGTGACGACGTCGACCGGCACACCACCGGCCAGGCGGATGGACTCGGGGTAGGTGGTCCAGTACGGCGCCGGCAGCAGCACCTCGTCACCCGGGTCGAGCAGCGTCGCGAAGGCCTCGTAGACGGCCTGCTTGCCGCCGTTGGTCACCAGGACCTGGCCCGCGGAGACGGTGACGCCGGAGTCCCGGGCCGTCTTCTCGGCGATGGCCTGCCGCAGCTCCGGCAGACCGCCCGCCGGGGTGTAGCGGTGCATGCGGGGCTCGCGGCATGCCTTCTCCGCGGCGGCGACGATGTGGTCCGGAGTCGCGAAGTCCGGCTCGCCGGCGCCGAAGCCGACCACGTCCTGGCCCGCGGCGCGCATCGCCTTCGCGGTGGCGTCGACGGCCAGCGTCGCGGACGGGGCGATGCCGCCGATGCGGCTTGAGATCCTGCTCATAGTGCCCATGCTGCCATGGCGTCCGGACGGGCGTCGTACGCAGGCGGCCGGGATCCGGCGTCCGTGCGGACCGGTTCCGGGGTGGCCGGTGGACCCTGTCCCGCGGGTCCTGNGGACGGCGTGCCGTGGGTCCTGTGGACGTTGCCGCGAGGGTCCCGCGGACGATGTTCCGGGGGACTGTGGACGGTGTCCGAAGGGACTGTGGACAGTGTCCGGAGGGTGCTCTCCGGGCCCCGGGGGCCGTGTTCGGCGGTGCCCGCGCACGGTCCGCGGCGGAGTNGGGGCGATGAAGGGGTATGCTCGATCCGCTCGGGTACCCATTCCGGTAACCGGCTCACAGGCTGGACTGTGCGCTATGGTGCAGAAGCGCAGCGTGTGGGTTCGATGCGGTCGCGGGGATCCGGGCGTGTCCAAGGGGCGTGGCTCAATTGGTAGAGCACCGGTCTCCAAAACCGGCGGTTGCAGGTTCGAGTCCTGTCGCCCCTGCGCTGTTCGACAGTTGGCTGGTTCGGCGACGGAGTTGGGTGGAGTTGAGTGGCGACCGATACCCGTGACGCGGCACCGCGTCCCAAGCGGGCGACGCGTGCCGCGGGTCGGGGTCGACCGCTTCAGTTCATCCACAAGATCCTCCGGTTCATCCGCGAGGTCATGGCGGAGCTCCGGAAGGTCGTCTACCCCGGCCGGAGCGAGCTGATCACCTACGTGCTGGTCGTGCTCGTGTTCGTCAGCGTGATGACGGCCTTCGTGGCTAGTCTCGACTTCGGGCTCACGAAGGCGGTCCTCGCGATCTTCGGCTGACGGGCCCGTCAGCCGGCGGGGTCGGGCAGTACGGACGGACGGGTCCGGGCGGGTGATCGATGCCGGTGCGCCGGTCGGTCGGCTGCCGCCCGTTCGGCACCACGCCCGCGCAGCGCCCGCTCCGCGGAGTCCACAGCAGCAGAAGCGTCCACGAGAGAAGGAACGTCCGCGTGTCCCAGTCGCCCGAGCACGCCTCCTCCGAGCAGGGGGNGGCCCTCGCCCGTCTCGATCTCCTCGCGGCGTTCGAGCACGACGAGGTGGCGAGTACGGACGCCGGCGCCGACCTCGACGACCCCCACGCCGACTCCGACGACGCCGATGACGAGTCGAGTGCCGAGGCCACCGCCACCAGCGAGGCCGATGAGGCCGGTTCCGTGACCGACCCGGGCTCCGCGCCCACCGCGCAGGACGAATCCGCCGCGGCCGTCGAGCCTGCGGCCGTCGAGCCCGCGGTCGCCGCGGTCGCCGCGGCCGACGACACCGATGACGACGACGATCTGCGTCGCGCCATCGAGGACGCGCCGGGCGAGTGGTACGTCGTGCACTCGTACGCGGGATATGAGAACAAGGTCAAGACCAACCTCGAGACCCGTATCTCCAGCCTCAACATGGAGGACTACATCTTCCAGATCGAGGTGCCCACCGAGGAGGTCCCGGTGGTCAAGAACGGCAAGAGGCAGCTGGTCCAGCAGAAGAAGTACCCGGGTTACATCTACGTCCGGATGGACCTGACGGACCAGTCCTGGTCCGCGGTCCGAAACACGCCGGGTGTGACCGGGTTCGTGGGGCTCACCAACCGGCCCTCACCGCTGCGGCGCGAGGAAGTCCTGTCCATCCTCGCCCCGGCGGNGCCGAAGGAGAAGAAGGTCGAGACCGTCCGGGTCCAGGAGTTCGAGGTCGGGGAGTCGGTCACCGTCATGGACGGCCCCTTCGCCACGCTTCCGGCGACCATCAGCGAGATCAACCTCGACGCCCAGCGGCTGAAGGTGCTGGTCTCGATCTTCGGTCGGGAGACGCCCGTCGAGCTGCAGTTCAATCAGGTCGCGAAGATCTGATTCGGTCCGTGGAACTCCGGTAGGAAGACGAGCACATGCCGCCCAAGAAAAAGAAGATCNCCGCGATCATCAAGCTCCAGATCAACGCCGGCAAGGCCACGCCGGCGCCGCCGGTCGGCCCCGCGCTGGGTCAGCACGGCGTGAACATCATGGAGTTCTGCAAGCAGTACAACGCCGCGACNGAGTCGCAGGCCGGCAACGTCGTGCCGGTCGAGATCACCGTGTACGAGGACCGCTCGTTCACCTTCGTCACGAAGACCCCGCCGGCCGCGCGGCTCATCCTCAAGGCCGCGGGCGTCGAGAAGGGCAGCGGGACCCCGCACCGGGACAAGGTCGCCAAGCTGACCCCGGCCCAGGTGCGCGAGATCGCCCAGACCAAGCTCCCCGACCTCAACGCCACGANGATCGAGGCGGCCGAGAAGATCATCGCGGGGACCGCCCGCTCGATGGGGATCACGGTCGGCGACTAGCCCTCCGCACCTCGCCACACCGAACCGACGCCGTGGGAGGGCGATCGGTGCGAGCTTGCGCGGCCCGGACGAGATCCGCGCCGCGGNGAGCCGCGCCGAGGCGTCCGCCGGCACCACGAGGAGACAGCATGAAGCGCAGCAAGGCCTACCGGGCCGCCGCCGAGAAGATCAACCCCGAGAACCTGTACAGCCCGCTGGACGCCGTCCGGCTCGCCCAGGAGACCTCGACCACGAAGTACGACGCGACCGTCGAGGTCGCGATCCGCCTCGGGGTCGACCCGCGCAAGGCCGACCAGATGGTCCGCGGCACCGTCAACCTGCCGCACGGCACCGGCAAGTCGCCGCGCGTCGCCGTCTTCGCCGCCGGTGAGAAGGCTGCCGAGGCCACCGCCGCCGGCGCCGACATCGTCGGCAGCGACGACCTGGTCGCCCGCATCCAGGAGGGCTTCCTGGACTTCGACGCGACGGTGGCGACGCCGGACCAGATGGCCAAGGTCGGGCGGATCGCCCGCATCCTCGGTCCCCGCGGGCTGATGCCGAACCCGAAGACCGGCACCGTGACGCTGGACATCGGCAAGGCCGTCGCCGACATCAAGGGCGGAAAGATCAACTTCCGGGTGGACAAGCAGGGCAACCTGCACATCGTCATCGGGAAGACGAACTTCACCGACGCCCAGCTCATCGAGAACTACACGGCCGCCCTGGACGAGATCGTCCGGGTGAAGCCCTCGGNGGCGAAGGGNCGTTACCTGAAGAAGGTCACCTTCGCCACCACGATGGGCCCGNGCATCCCGGTCGACCCGAACCGCACGCGCAACCTGCTCGAAGAGAGCGTTCCTGCCTGACCCGCCCTCGCGGGTGGCTCCGGACCGTGCACACGACGCCCGCGTGGGCGCGGGTGCTTGTGCCGGCTGTCCGTCCTCCTGCTTCCCTGCCCTTCCAGCGGTGTGCGTGTCCGTTGCGTCCCGCTGGAAGGGCCGGGTAGAGCGGCCAGGCCGGTGACCGTGTAGGCGAGATCGTCGCGTACACTTTGTTCGAACACGTTTCACGTTTCACNCCGAAGACCGCTGGTCGCCGTCGTCGCCCAGGTGGGGGAGATCCCGCCCGGACGTAGCGACGGCCGAAGGCCCGACTTCCCCGGGCGGCCCGCGCAGGTGACGGATGCCAAGGACCGTGGCAGTTCCGAGGCGGTCGGCGCAGGTGCGCCGTCCTCCCCGCTCGATGCCGCTCTTCACGCCCCGTGCGCCTGCGCCGGGGCGTTCGTCGTCTCCCGGGGTTGAACGGATGACCGGCCGACACCCCGAAGGAGCCCCATGGCGAAACCTGAGAAGACCGCCGCGGTGGNGGAGATCGCCGAGGAGTTCCGTGGCGCGACCGCCGCGGTCCTCACGGAGTACCGCGGTCTGACGGTGAGCCAGCTCACCGAGCTGCGGCGCACCCTCGGCGAGGGCGCGCGTTACGCGGTGGTCAAGAACACGCTGACCAAGATCGCGGCTGAGCAGGCCGGCGTCACCGGGCTCGACGACCTGTTCGTCGGCCCGACCGCCGTCGCCTTCGTCACCGGCGACCCGGTCGAGGCGGCCAAGGGCCTGCGCGACTTCGCCCGCGCCAACCCGGCCCTCGTGGTCAAGGGCGGCGTCGTCGAGGGCAAGGCGATGACGGCCGACGAGATCCGCAAGCTGGCGGATCTGGAGTCCCGCGAGATCCTGCTGGCGAAGCTCGCCGGCGCGATGAAGGGTTCGCTGTCCGGCGCGGTCGGCCTGTTCGCCGCCCCGCTGTCGCAGGTCGCCCGGCTGGCCGAGGCGCTGCGCGAGCAGCGGGCGAGCCAGTCCGCCGCCGAGACGCCGGCCGCGGAGGCCACCGAGGCCGCCGAGGCCGCCGAGGCCCCCGCGGAGTAACCGCCCGCGCCGCCGCGGGATGACGGTCGCCGCTCCGGTGTCCGTCGGACCGGCGGAGCATCCCGCGCCGGACGGGCCACCGCGCCCGGCCGGCACCATGCACGAGCCACCCCGATCACCGGTCGCCCATCCGGCCGGCCGAGATCATCGCCCATGACGAGGAAGGAACCGCCATCATGGCGAAGCTGTCGACCGAAGAGCTGCTCGACGCGTTCAAGGAACTGACCCTGCTGGAGCTCTCGGAGTTCGTGAAGCAGTTCGAGGAGACCTTCGGCGTGACCGCCGCGGCGCCCGTCGCCGTGGCCGCGGCGCCGGCCGCCGGCGGGGCGGGCGGCGAGGCTCCGGCCGCCGAGGAGCAGGACGAGTTCGACGTCATCCTCGAGTCCGTCGGCGACAAGAAGATCCAGGTCATCAAGGAGGTTCGGGCGCTGACCAGCCTCGGGCTGAAGGAGGCCAAGGACCTCGTCGACGGGGCGCCCAAGCCCGTCCTGGAGAAGGTCGCCAAGGAGGCCGCAGACAAGGCCAAGGCGGCCCTCGAGGGCGCCGGCGCGTCGGTCACCGTCAAGTAACTCGGTCACCGTCCCAGCACCCTCAAGCACCATCTTGCACCATCGCCCGTCTTCCGGGTCCGGTCCGGGCGGCGTTTCGCCGCCGCCGCGGACCGGTGCGGCCGCTCGACGCGGCCGCGGCGCATCCCGCGTGCCGGGGCACCTCCGAGGTGTCCCGGCACGCGGCGTCTGTGCCTGGCGAATCGCCGAGACACGCTGCAACGTAAGCGGATGGGCAGGTCGGGTCGTTCGTGACGTTTTCCGAAGGGGGTTGACGGCCCCTGTAGATCGGAGTTCCATCATGTCGCGAACGCTCGTCGGGAAGCAGATGCGGTGCTCTACGTTCCCCCCGCGTGGTCCTGCCACGCACGTCCTTGCCAGCGGTGTGCCCTTCGGCTACACTGCTAGTTTGCGCTGCCCTTTTCGTCGCATCGGCTCCGCCGACACCGGTTCTCCGGTGAGGTCGGGCTCTCTGTGGGGGTCCGGTACGCGCCGCCGGGCGGTCCCGACCATGGTGTCGGGGCTGCGTACGCGGTGGGTTCCGGTTCGACGTGAAGGCGCGCTGGCCGTGNNGGTGCGTGGCACGGCTGTATGGCAGCCACACCGAGGACTCTGAGCAGACCTTTGCCCGTGCACCGACCCGTTGTTCTCAGCGGACACCGGCGTCGCCGCGCGCTTGCGCCGCGACGGCGCTTTGGCGTGCCCGCAGTCAGCCGAACGCCTGCCGCGACGGATTTTTGCGGTTCCGCGGACCGACGGACTCTGGATCGGCGGACCTGCTGCGGGACGAGGGCCGACTCCGACCGCGCGACCGGCCGCCGGGACTCCCGGCACCGCCGCACCGATGCGCCTCGCGGTCATCCTCTCACCGGCGGGGCACCCCCCGTCGCTGTTCCCGACAACCGTAGCGAGACACTGATCACCTGACCACCCCCCGACGGATCCTTGACGTCCGCGACGCCAGCCCGACGATCAGGCCACCCGGAAGGACCACCTTGGCCGCCTCGCGCTCTTCCTCCCGCATCTCGTTCGCTAAGATCATCGAGCCCCTCGAGGTCCCGGATCTCCTTGCTCTTCAGACGCAGTCCTTCGATTGGCTGATCGGTAGTGACGCCTGGGCGGAGCGGGTTCAGGAGGCCATCGACTCGGGCCGGGACGATGTTCCGATCACCTCCGGTCTGGAGGAGGTCTTCGAGGAGATCTCCCCGATCGAGGACTTCTCCGGCTCCATGTCCCTGTCCTTCCGGGACCACCGGTTCGAGCCCCCCAAGTACTCCGTGGAGGAGTGCAAGGACAAGGACATGACCTTCTCGGCCCCGCTGTTCGTCACGGCCGAGTTCACCAACAACACCACCGGTGAGATCAAGAGCCAGACGGTCTTCATGGGCGACTTCCCGCTCATGACGCCCAAGGGCACCTTCGTCATCAACGGGACCGAGCGTGTGGTGGTCAGCCAGCTCGTCCGGTCGCCCGGCGTGTACTTCGAACGCAGCCTGGACAAGGCGTCGGACAAGGACCTGTACTCCTGCAAGGTGATCCCGTCGCGCGGGGCCTGGCTCGAGTTCGAGATCGACAAGCGGGACACCGTCGGGGTCCGCATCGACCGCAAGCGTCGTCAGTCGGTGACGGTCCTGCTCAAGGCGCTGGGCTGGGACGAGGCGCGCATCCTGGAGCGGTTCGGCGACTTCCCGTCGATGCGCATCACCCTGGAGAAGGACCACACGGCCAGCCAGGACGACGCGCTGCTGGACATCTACCGCAAGCTGCGCCCGGGCGAGCCGCCGACGCGGGAGTCGGNGCAGACCCTGCTGGAGAACCTCTTCTTCAACCCCAAGCGCTACGACCTGGNGAAGGTCGGCCGCTACAAGGTGAACAAGAAGCTCACGCTGGAGATCNCCCACGACGTCGGCGTCCTCACCGAGGATGACATCGTGCGCACGATCGAGTACGTCGTCAAGCTGCACGCGGGCGCCGACCCGGCCGAGTACGAGGTCGACGACATCGACCACTTCGGCAACCGGCGGCTGCGCACGGTCGGCGAACTGATCCAGAACCAGGTCCGGCTGGGCCTGGCCCGGATGGAGCGGGTCGTCCGCGAGCGGATGACCACCCAGGACGTCGAGGCGATCACGCCGCAGACCCTGATCAACATCCGGCCGGTCGTCGCCTCCATCAAGGAGTTCTTCGGCACCAGCCAGCTGTCGCAGTTCATGGACCAGACGAACCCGCTGGCCGGCCTGACCCACAAGCGCCGCCTGTCGGCGCTGGGCCCCGGCGGTCTGTCCCGGGAGCGGGCCGGCTTCGAGGTCCGCGACGTGCACCCCAGCCACTACGGCCGGATGTGCCCGATCGAGACGCCGGAAGGCCCGAACATCGGCCTGATCGGCTCGCTGTCGACGTTCGCGCGGGTCAACCCGTTCGGCTTCGTCGAGACGCCGTACCNCAAGGTCGTCAACGGCCGGGTCACCGACCAGATCGACTACCTCACCGCGGACGAGGAGGACCGGCACGTCAAGGCGCAGGCCAACACGCCGCTGAGCCCCGACGGCACGTTCGCCGAGGACCGCGTCCTGGTCCGCCGCAAGGGCGGTGAGGTCGAGTTCATCCCGCCGGACGAGGTCGACTACATGGACGTCTCGCCGCGGCAGATGGTGTCCGTGGCCACGGCCATGATCCCGTTCCTCGAGCACGACGACGCCAACCGCGCGCTCATGGGCTCCAACATGCAGCGCCAGTCGGTGCCGCTGCTGCGCTCCGAGGCGCCGCTGGTCGGCACCGGGATGGAGGCCCGCGCGGCCAAGGACGCCGGCGACGTGGTCGTCTGCGTCCAGGCCGGCGTCGTCGAGGACCTCTCGGCGGACTACATCACCGTCATGCACGACGACGGCACCCGGCGCACCTACCGGCTGGCGAAGTTCCGCCGGTCGAACCAGGGCACCTGCATCAACCAGAAGCCGATCGTGTTCGAGGGGGACCGGGTCGAGGCCGGCCAGGTCATCGCGGACGGNCCGTGCACCGACAACGGCGAGATGGCGCTNGGCAAGAACCTGCTGGTCGCCTTCATGCCGTGGGAGGGGCACAACTACGAGGACGCGATCATCCTGTCGCAGCGCCTCGTGCAGGACGACGTGCTGTCCTCGATCCACATCGAGGAGCACGAGGTCGACGCCCGGGACACCAAGCTCGGCCCGGAGGAGATCACCCGCGACATCCCCAACGTCGCCGAGGAGGTCCTCGCCGATCTCGACGAGCGCGGGATCATCCGGATCGGTGCCGAGGTCTCGCCCGGCGACGTCCTGGTCGGCAAGGTCACCCCGAAGGGCGAGACCGAGCTGACCCCCGAGGAGCGGCTGCTGCGGGCGATCTTCGGGGAGAAGGCCCGGGAGGTCCGCGACACCTCGCTGAAGGTGCCGCACGGCGAGTCCGGCAAGGTGATCGGCGTCCGGGTGTTCTCCCGCGAGGACGGCGACGAACTCCCGCCCGGCGTCAACGAGCTGGTCCGGGTCTACGTCGCCCAGAAGCGGAAGATCACCGACGGCGACAAGCTCGCCGGTCGGCACGGCAACAAGGGTGTCATCGCCAAGATCCTCCCGCAGGAGGACATGCCGTTCCTCGAGGACGGCACTCCGGTCGACATCGTGCTCAACCCNCACGGCGTCCCGCGCCGGATGAACATCGGCCAGATCCTGGAGACCCACCTCGGGTGGGTGGCCAAGACCGGCTGGCAGGTGGACGCCGGCACCGAGGACTGGAAGGAGCGGCTGCGCGGGATCGGGGCGGACTCGTCCACCCCCGGGACCAACGTGGCCACCCCGGTCTTCGACGGCGCCCGCGAGGAGGAGATCACCGGTCTGCTCGACTCCACCCTCCCGAACCGGGACGGGGTCCAGCTCATCGGCTCCTCCGGCAAGGCCACGCTGTTCGACGGCCGCACCGGCGAGCCCTACCCCTACCCGGTGGCGGTCGGCTACATCTACATCCTCAAGCTGCTGCACCTGGTCGACGACAAGATCCACGCTCGGTCGACCGGCCCCTACTCGATGATCACCCAGCAGCCCCTGGGTGGTAAGGCGCAGTTCGGTGGCCAGCGGTTCGGTGAGATGGAGGTGTGGGCGCTGGAGGCGTACGGCGCCGCCTACGCCCTCCAGGAGCTGTTGACCATCAAGTCCGACGACGTCGTGGGCCGGGTCAAGGTCTACGAGGCGATCGTCAAGGGCGAGAACATTCCGGAGCCCGGCATCCCGGAGTCGTTCAAGGTGCTCATCAAGGAGATGCAGTCGCTGTGCCTCAACGTCGAGGTCCTCTCCAGCGACGGTGTGCAGATCGAGATGCGTGACACCGACGAGGACGTCTTCCGTGCGGCGGAGGAACTCGGGATCGACCTGTCCCGGCGGGAGCCGAGCAGCGTCGAGGAGGTCTGAGCGGGCGCCGGGGGCCCGAACCGCGCGCCGTGAGGCGGCGGCCGACCCCCGGCGGTCCATCCGACTCCAGCGTCCCGACCGAGAAAGAGAGAGCAGGCGACAGTCTTGCTGGACGTCAACTTCTTCGACGAACTGCGCATCGGTCTTGCCACCGCGGACGACATCCGTCAGTGGTCGCACGGTGAGGTCAAGAAGCCGGAGACGATCAACTACCGCACCCTGAAGCCGGAGAAGGACGGGCTCTTCTGCGAGAAGATCTTCGGTCCGACCCGGGACTGGGAGTGCTACTGCGGCAAGTACAAGCGGGTCNGGTTCAAGGGCATCATCTGCGAGCGCTGTGGCGTCGAGGTCACCCGCGCCAAGGTGCGCCGTGAGCGCATGGGNCACATCGAGCTGGNCGCCCCGGTCACCCACATCTGGTACTTCAAGGGTGTTCCGAGCCGGCTCGGCTACCTGCTGGACCTGGCGCCGAANGACCTCGAGAAGGTCATCTACTTCGCCGCCTACATGATCACCAAGGTCGACGCCGAGGCGCGCCACCGCGACCTGCCCACCCTCGAGGCCCGCATGGGCGTCGAGAAGCAGCAGCTCGAGGACAAGAAGAACGCCGACGTCGAGACTCGGCAGAAGCGGCTCGAGACCGACCTCGCGCAGCTCGAGGCCGAGGGCGCCAAGGGCGACGCGCGGCGCAAGGTCCGCGAGTCGGCCGAGCGCGAGATGCGCCAGATCCGCGACCGCGCGCAGCGCAAGATCGACGATCTGGACCGGGTGTTCGACCGCTTCAAGAACATGAAGGTCCAGGACCTGGAGCCGGACGAGCTGCTCTACCGCGAGCTGCGCGACCGGTTCGGCCAGTACTTCGACGGCGGCATGGGCGCCGAGGCGCTGCAGCGGCGGCTCGCCGACTTCGACCTGGCCGCGGAGGCCGAGTCGCTGCGCGAGACCATCCGCAGCGGCAAGGGGCAGAAGAAGGCCCGCGCGCTCAAGCGGCTCAAGGTCGTCTCGGCGTTCCTGAACACCCGCAACTCCCCGATGGGGATGGTGCTCGACTGCGTTCCGGTGATCCCGCCGGACCTGCGGCCGATGGTGCAGCTCGACGGTGGCCGGTTCGCCACCTCCGACCTCAACGACCTGTNCCGCCGGGTGATCAACCGGAACAACCGCCTCAAGCGGCTGCTCGACCTCGGCGCGCCCGAGATCATCGTCAACAACGAGAAGCGGATGCTGCAGGAGGCCGTCGACGCGCTGTTCGACAACGGCCGCCGCGGCCGGCCGGTCACCGGCCCGGGTAACCGTCCGTTGAAGTCGCTGTCCGACATGCTCAAGGGCAAGCAGGGCCGGTTCCGCCAGAACCTGCTCGGCAAGCGGGTCGACTACTCCGGCCGGTCGGTNATCGTCGTCGGTCCGCAGCTCAAGCTGCACCAGTGCGGTCTGCCCAAGCANATGGCGCTGGAGCTGTTCAAGCCGTTCGTGATGAAGCGCCTGGTGGACCTCAACCACGCGCAGAACATCAAGTCGGCGAAGCGGATGGTGGAGCGGGCCCGCCCGGTCGTCTGGGACGTGCTCGAGGAGGTCATCACCGAGCACCCGGTGCTGCTCAACCGGGCGCCGACCCTGCACCGCCTCGGCATCCAGGCCTTCGAGCCGCAGCTGGTCGAGGGCAAGGCCATCCAGATCCACCCGCTGGTCTGCACGGCGTTCAACGCCGACTTCGACGGCGACCAGATGGCGGTGCACCTGCCGCTGTCCGCCGAGGCGCAGGCCGAGGCGCGGATCCTGATGCTGTCGAGCAACAACATCCTCTCGCCGGCGTCCGGTCGACCGCTGGCGATGCCCAGCCTCGACATGGTCACCGGGGTGTTCCACCTGTCGACGCTGGCCGAGGGCGCCGTCGGGGAGGGGCGGGCGTTCTCGTCGGTCGCCGAGGCGCAGATGGCCTTCGACGCCCGCGAGATCGCGCTGCAGGCGCGGATCAGCGTCCGGCTGCGCGACACCACCCCGCCGTCGGACTGGGTGCCGCCGGCCGACTGGGTCACTGGGGACGTGTTCACCCTGGAGACCACGTTCGGCCGCTGCCTGCTCAACGAGGCGCTGCCGGAGGGCTACCCCTTCATCAACGCCCAGCTCAACAAGAAGGCCCAGGCCGCGATCGTCAACGACCTGGCCGAGCGGTACCCGAAGATCCAGGTCGCGGCGACCCTGGACGCGCTGAAGAGCGCCGGTTTCTACTGGGCCACCCGGTCCGGGGTCACCGTCGCGATCGAGGACGTCGTCGCGCCGCCGAACAAGGCCGAGATCCTCGACGACTACGAGCAGCGGGCCGACCGGGTGCAGAAGCAGTTCGACCGCGGCTTCCTGTCCGACGAGGAGCGCCGCAGCGAGCTGGTGCAGATCTGGACCGAGGCGACCAACAAGATCGCCGAGGCGATGGAGAAGAACTTCCCGCAGACCAACCCGGTCTACGTGCTGGTCAACTCCGGAGCCGCCGGAAACATGATGCAGATCCGGCAGCTCGCCGGCATGCGTGGCCTGGTCTCCAACCCGAAGGGCGAGATCATCCCGCGGCCGATCAAGGCGAACTTCCGCGAGGGCCTCACCGTGCTCGAGTACTTCATCTCGACCCACGGTGCCCGTAAGGGTCTCGCCGACACCGCCCTGCGGACCGCCGACTCCGGCTACCTGACCCGCCGGCTCGTCGACGTCAGCCAGGACGTCATCGTCCGCGAGGAGGACTGCGGCACCGAGCGCGGCATCCTGACCCGGATCGCCCGGCGCGGCGCCGACGGCGTGCTCGTGCGCGACCGCTACGCCGAGACCTCGGCGTACGCGCGGACGCTGGCCTCCGACGCCGTCGACGAGCACGGTGAGATCATCGTGCCCGCCGGCACCGACGCCGGGGACGTGGCGATCGGCCAGATCATCGAGGCCGGCATCGAGTCGGTCCGGGTGCGTTCGGCGCTGACCTGCGAGTCCCGGATGGGGGTGTGCGCCCAGTGCTACGGGCGTTCNCTGGCCACCGGCAAGCTGGTCGACGTCGGCGAGGCCGTCGGGATCGTCGCCGCGCAGTCCATCGGCGAGCCGGGTACCCAGCTCACGATGCGTACCTTCCACAGCGGTGGCGTCGCCGGTGACGACATCACCCAGGGTCTGCCGCGTGTCGTCGAGCTGTTCGAGGCCCGTAGCCCGAAGGGCAAGGCGCCCATCACCGAGGTCTCCGGTCGGGTGAAGATCGAGGAGACCGAGAAGACCTTCAAGGTCGTGGTGGTGCCGGACGACGGCAGCGAGGAGATCNCCTACCCGGTCTCGCGGCNCTCGCGCCTGCGGGTCCGCGAGGGCGACCGCATCGAGGTCGGCAACCAGATCGTCGACGGTGCCGTCGACCCGCACGAGGTGCTGCGCATCCTCGGCCCGCGCCAGGTCCAGCTCCACCTGGTCGACCAGGTCCAGGAGGTGTACCGGTCGCAGGGCGTGTCGATCCACGACAAGCACATCGAGATCATCATCCGCCAGATGCTCAAGCGGGTGAACGTGCTGGAGTCCNGCGAGACCAACCTGCTGCCCGGCGAGCTGTGCGAGCGGGCCCGGTTCGAGTCGGAGAACCGCCGGGTGGTCGAGTCCGGCGGCCAGCCGGCCTCGGCTNGTCCGGTGCTGATGGGGATCACCAAGGCGTCGCTGGCCACCGAGTCGTGGCTGTCGGCGGCCTCCTTCCAGGAGACGACCCGAGTGCTCACCGACGCGGCGATCAACGCCCGGTCGGACTCGCTCGTCGGCCTCAAGGAGAACGTCATCATCGGTAAGCTCATCCCGGCCGGCACCGGCATCTCCCGGTACCGCAACATCCGGGTCGAGCCGACCGAGGAGGCGCGCGCGGCGATGTACTCCGTCGGCGCGTACGAGGACGGCGGCAGCGTGGAGTACGGCGCGTTCGGCACCGGCTCCGGCCAGGCCGTCCCGCTGGACGAGTTCGACTACCGCAGCTCGGGCGACTTCCGCTGACCCGGAACCGCTGATCCGGAACCGCTGAGCCGATCCCGCCGGCCCGGTGCCCCCCGCTCGGGGGCGCCGGGCCGGCGGCGTTCTCCGCCCGGTGCCGCGCCGGGTCCGGGCGGGTGCCGGTCGGTTCCCCCTGCTTGTCCAGAGGGATATTTCGGGCGCGGAGGCCTCCGGACAAGCAGGGAGGTCGGGACCGGCCTGGCCGGAGACGACGGTAGGTGATCAATGGGTGGGGAACTCGCGGCGGACTGGGCCGACATCCGGCGGCTGCACGCGATCTACGAGGACGAGGCGGTCCTGGCGCTCGACAAGCCCGTCGGCATCTCGGTGATGGGGGAGCGCCACGACACCGACCTCGTGCGCCTGGCCGCCGACGCCGGCGAGGAGCTGTTCCCCGTGCACCGGATCGACAAGGTGACCTCGGGGATCGTGCTGTTCGCCCGGGAGCTGCGCTACCACGGCGACCTGACCAGGCAGTTCCAGCGGCGCACGGTCGGCAAGTGCTACCTTGCGCTGACCCGAACCCGCGGCCTGCCGGCGGCGGGGACCATCGACCTGCCGCTCAGCGTCGGCCGCAAGAGCCGGGTCCGGGTGGCCGCGAACCGCGCCGACATCACCCTGCTCCCATCCGGCGACCCAACCGCGTCCGGCGACCCAACCGCGTCCGGCGACCCAACTGCGTCCGGCGACCTGGCCGCGTCCGACCACGCGCTCGCAGCGGGCGGAGTGGTCGCGGCCGGCAACCTGGTCGGTGCGGGCGCAGTGGCGGACGAGGGGCACTGGTCCGTTCCGCCCGAGGCGGTCTTCGGCCACGTGCGGACCTATCCCTCGGTCACGACGTTCGTCCGGATCTGGGAGGGCGGCGAGCACACCCTGCTCGCCGCGACGCCGCAGACCGGGCGGCGCCACCAGATCCGCGTGCACCTGGCCTGGATCGGCCATCCGATCGCGGGCGACCCACTGTTCGTCAAGGCGCCGCAGACCCGCGCCTTCCTGCACTCCTGGCGGCTGGCCTTCGACGCCGCCTGGGCCGGCGGCGCGCGCGTCGAGGTCGAGGCGCCCCCCGACGCCGACTTCCTCGCCCCCATCGGTGACCGGCCGCCCGCAGACCTGCTCGACGACGCTCGACGCCAGTGACGAGGCCGAGCGATCATCGGTCGGGGTACGCCGCCTCGCGGAGCTCGCCGTACACCCGGACCAGGTCGGGTAGCTGGTAGTGGGCGTTCAGACCGCTCGGGTTGGGCAGCAGCCAGACGCCCGCCTGACCCAGGGTCTCCGGCTGGCGACCGACCTGCGCCCGGCGCCGGCCGAAGCCGACCCGGTAGGCGGCCAGGCCGAGGAAGGCCACCCAGTGCGGCGAGATCCGCTCGACGAGCCCGGTGAGCCGGTCGACGCCGGCCCGGACCTCGTCGTCGCCGATCTCGTCGGCGCGGGCGGTGGACCGGTTGACCAGGTTGGTGAGGCTGATGCCGCGGCTGGTCAGCTCGGCGGTCTCGCTGGGGTGCAGCCGGCGTGGGGTGAACCCGGCGAGGTGCAGGACGGGCCACAGGCGGTTGCTCGGCGTGCCGAAGTGGAAGCCGGTCGCCCCGGACTCCAGGGACGGGTTGATCCCGCACAGCAGCACGGTGGTCCGCGGGGCGAGGAGGTCGGGAACCGCGGTGTCGTAGGCGGCGAGCAGCTCGGCCCGGGTCGGCCGGGCGGGTGGGGCGGCCGGCGGCTGCGAGCCAACTGCGTCAAACATGTCCTCGTGGACCTCCGGTGCCGGTATCGTGCTGTCTCGTACAGCGTGCCAGGACCAGGATCGCGGTCGTACGAGGGCTGCGGATGTACCAGGGCCGTGGGTGTACCAGGGCCGTGGGATGCCGCCGAGGTCCCCGGGTTCCGGCTCGCTGCCTTCGGTGCTGATGCCGGAGTCCGGCCGCCCCGCCATGCGGGTAGTGGATTGTCGGCTCCGGTGGGCCCGATCGACGCGGGCCGGTGTGATCCCGGGCTGTGCCGGGTTCTGGGCGAGTTGCGTGTTTCGGGACCGCCGGTGCGGCTGTCGTGTGCGACGGCCGGGCCCGCCGTCCGAGGTCATGGGCTTGTGGGGCTGCGGTGTCTGCGTCGGACGTCGNCCGATACCCCGTTCGACACGTGACGCGGCCGTGGAGTACTGTTGATTCCTGTGGCCGGAGTCCACGTGACTCCGGCGTGCGTCTTGCACTTCGATGTGGCGCCGTGGTGCCTGGCAGGCTGACGTAAAGTCACCGCCCGGGTGTCCGTCGGCGACTGTCGGGCTCGGTTCCGCGAAGCGGCCGGGCGGGTTGGCGCGCTGTCCACCGCAGTTGGATCAATCGAATGTGTGATCCTCTTCGGACGAAACGGCGCGACACGCCCGACCGCGTGGGTCGGAGAAGCCGGTCGAGGCCANCGCGGTGGCCCTGGTGCGGTTCGCAAGGAAAGCAGGTAGGCCGGCGTACCGGTCTGGTTGCCCAANGCAGTACGACGAGGCGTCACAGGAACGGGAGCGGCGTTGCCCACGATCCAGCAGCTGGTCCGCAAGGGCCGGCAGGACAAGGTCGAGAAGACCAAGACCCCGGCACTCAAGGGGAGCCCTCAGCGTCGTGGTGTGTGCACCCGCGTCTACACGACCACCCCCAAGAAGCCGAACTCGGCGCTGCGCAAGGTCGCGCGTGTCCGGCTGAACAGCGGGATCGAGGTCACCGCCTACATTCCCGGCGTCGGCCACAACCTGCAGGAGCACTCGATCGTCCTGGTTCGCGGCGGTCGAGTGAAGGACCTTCCGGGCGTTCGCTACAAGATCGTCCGAGGCGCTCTCGACACGCAGGGCGTCNGTAACCGCAAGCAGGCTCGTAGCCNCTACGGCGCGAAGAAGGAGAAGGGCTGATGCCGCGCAAGGGGCCCGCGCCCAAGCACGCCGTCGTCGTCGACCCGGTGTACGGGTCGGCGCTGGTGACCGCGCTGGTGAACAAGGTGCTGATGAGCGGCAAGAAGTCGGTCGCGGAGCGCATCGTGTACGGCGCGCTGGAAGGCGCGAAGAACAAGACCGGCAACGACCCGGTCGTCACGCTCAAGCGGGCGCTCGACAACGTCAAGCCCACGCTGGAGGTGCGCAGCCGCCGGGTCGGTGGCGCCACCTACCAGGTGCCGGTCGAGGTTCGCGCCGGCCGCAGCACGACCCTCGCTCTGCGCTGGATCGTCGGCTACTCCCGGGCTCGTCGTGAGAAGACGATGACCGAGCGGCTGATGAACGAGCTCATCGACGCGAGCAACGGCCTCGGCGCGAGCGTGAAGCGCCGGGAGGACACCCACAAGATGGCGGAGTCCAACAAGGCCTTCGCCCACTACCGCTGGTAGCTCGACATGCCATCTGACGCACCTTCCTCGCTGGCCAGTACCCGCAACATCGGGATCATGGCCCACATCGACGCGGGCAAGACCACCACGACCGAGCGCATCCTCTTCTACACCGGTGTGAACTACAAGATCGGTGAGGTCCACGAGGGCGGNGCGACGATGGACTGGATGGAGNAGGAGCAGGAGCGGGGGATCACCATCACCTCCGCGGCCACCACCTGTATCTGGCGCGACCACACCATCAACATCATCGACACGCCCGGCCACGTCGACTTCACGGTTGAGGTCNAGCGGTCGCTGCGCGTCCTCGACGGCGCCGTGGCGGTGTTCGACGCCGTCGCCGGCGTCGAGCCGCAGAGCGAGACGGTCTGGAAGCAGGCCGACCGGTACAACGTGCCGCGGATCGCCTTCGTCAACAAGATGGACCGGGTCGGCGCGGAGTTCCACCGCTGCGTGGACATGATGGTCGAGCGGCTCGACGCGACGCCCGCCGTCATCCAGCTCCCCTGGG
Organism: Frankia sp. AvcI1; assembly: GCF_001420875.1. Classification (NCBI taxonomy): domain Bacteria; kingdom Bacillati; phylum Actinomycetota; class Actinomycetes; order Frankiales; family Frankiaceae; genus Frankia; species Frankia sp. AvcI1. The sequence goes on from NZ_LJFZ01000003.1 coordinate 340,335, forward strand.
GCGTGGAGTCGGACTTCCGCGGCGTCATCGACCTGATCCGGATGAAGGGCCTGCTCTGGAAGTCCGAGGACAAGGNCGCCTCCTACGAGGTCGTCGACATTCCTCGGGACCACCTGGAGGCCGCGCAGGAATGGCGCGACAAGCTCCTGGAGACGGTCGCGGAGAACGACGACGAGCTCATGGAGCTCTACCTCGAGGGTGAGGAGCCCTCCGAGGAGCAGCTCATGGCCGGTCTGCGGCGCGGCACCCTCGCCAGCAAGATCAACCCGGTGCTGTGTGGCTCCGCGTTCAAGAACAAGGGCGTCCAGCCCATGCTCGACGCGGTCGTCGACTTCCTGCCGAACCCGCTGGACATCGGCGCCACCATCGGTCACTCGGTCAGCGACGAGGACGCCGAGGTCCGCCGCGAGCCCAGCGAGGACGAGCCGTTCTCGGCGCTTGCCTTCAAGATTATGAGCGACCCGTACGTCGGCAAGCTGACCTACATCCGGGTGTACTCGGGCAGGCTCACCGGCGGCTCGCCGGTGCTGAACTCGACGAAGGACCGCAAGGAGCGCATCGGGCGCATCCTGCAGATGCACGCCAACCACCNGGAGGACCGGGACGGCGTCGGTGCGGGGCAGATCGTCGCCGTGGTGGGNCTGAAGAACACCACCACCGGTGACACGCTCTGCGACCCGAACGCGCCGGTGATCCTGGAGTCGATGACGTTCCCGGCGCCGGTCATCCACGTCGCGATCGAGCCGAAGACGAAGGCCGACCAGCAGAAGCTGGGCACCGCCATCCAGCGGCTCGCCGAGGAGGACCCGACCTTCCAGGTCCGCACCGACGAGGAGACCGGCCAGACGATCATCGCCGGCATGGGCGAGCTGCACCTCGACGTGCTGGTCGACCGCATGCGTCGCGAGTACGGCGTCGAGGCCAACGTCGGCAAGCCGCAGGTGGCCTACCGGGAGACGATCCGCCGCAAGGTGGAGAAGGTCGACTACACCCACAAGAAGCAGACGGGTGGGTCCGGCCAGTACGCCCGAGTGATCATCAACCTGGAGCCCTCCGGCGGCGACGGCGGCGGCTACGAGTTCGAGAACAAGGTCACCGGCGGTCGCATCCCCCGGGAGTACATCCCGTCCGTCGATGCCGGCTGCCAGGAGGCCATGGAGTTCGGCGTGCTCGCCGGCTACCCGCTGGTCGACGTCAAGGTCACCCTCCTGGACGGTCAGTACCACGACGTGGACTCGTCCNAGCTCGCCTTCAAGATCGCCGGCTCGATGGCGTTCAAGGACGCGGCTCGCAAGGCCGATCCCGTGCTTCTCGAGCCGCTGATGGCCGTCGAGGTCACCACGCCCGAGGACCACATGGGCGACGTCATCNGCGACCTGAACTCCCGCCGCGGACAGATCCAGGCGATGGAGGAGCGCGGCGGTTCCCGGATCGTGCGGGCGCAGGTGCCGCTGTCGGAGATGTTCGGCTACGTCGGCGACCTGCGGTCCAAGACGTCCGGCCGGGCCAGCTACTCGATGCAGTTCGACTCCTACGCCGAGGTTCCCGGGAACGTCGCCAAGGAGATCATCGCCAAGGCGAGGGGGGAGTGACCGCCCCCGTGGCGTGAACGCCTCCCGACCTGACTACACAGCACGACACCACCCGTCCTTGGAGGGACACCCGTGGCGAAGCAGAAGTTCGAGCGGACGAAGCCGCACGTCAATATCGGCACCATCGGTCACATCGACCATGGCAAGACCACGCTGACCGCGGCGATCACCAAGGTCCTGCACGACGCGCACCCGGACCTCAACCCCTTCACGCCGTTCGACCAGATCGACAAGGCGCCGGAGGAGAAGGCCCGCGGCATCACGATCTCGATCGCGCACGTCGAGTACCAGACCGACAAGCGGCACTACGCGCACGTCGACTGCCCCGGGCACGCGGACTACATCAAGAACATGATCACCGGTGCCGCCCAGATGGACGGGGCGATCCTGGTGGTGTCCGCGACCGACGGCCCGATGCCGCAGACGAAGGAGCACGTGCTCCTCGCGCGTCAGGTCGGCGTGCCCTACATCGTCGTCGCGCTGAACAAGGCCGACATGGTCGACGACGAGGAGATCCTGGAGCTCGTCGAGCTCGAGGTCCGCGAGCTGCTCAGCTCGTACGAGTTCCCGGGTGACGACGTCCCGGTCATCCGCGTCTCCGCGCTCAAGGCGCTGGAGGGCGACAAGGAGTGGGGCGCCAAGCTCCTCGAGCTCATGGCCGCGGTCGACGACTCGATCCCCGAGCCGCAGCGTGACATCGACCGGCCGTTCCTCATGCCGATCGAGGACGTCTTCACGATCACCGGTCGTGGCACGGTCGTCACCGGCCGCGTCGAGCGTGGAATCGTCAAGGTCAACGAGACCGTGGAGATCGTCGGCATCAAGCCGGAGACCACCACGACGACCGTCACCGGCGTCGAGATGTTCCGCAAGCTGNTCGACGAGGGGCGTGCCGGCGACAACGTGGGCCTGCTCCTTCGTGGCATCAAGCGCGAGGACGTCGAGCGCGGCCAGGTCATCGTCAAGCCGAAGACGATCACCCCNCACACCGTGTTCGAGGCGCGCGTCTACATCCTGAACAAGGACGAGGGCGGTCGCCACACGCCGTTCTTCAAGAACTACCGGCCGCAGTTCTACTTCCGCACCACTGACGTGACCGGCGTCGTGACCCTCCCCGAGGGCACGGAGATGGTCATGCCGGGCGACAACACCGAGATGACGGTCGAGCTCATCCAGCCGATCGCCATGGAGGAGGGTCTGCGCTTCGCCATCCGCGAGGGTGGCCGGACCGTCGGCGCGGGCCAGGTCACGAAGGTTCTCAAGTAGTAGCGGTGGGCGGTGGGTCCGGATCCCCCGGGCCCACCGCCCACATTGCTGCCCGGGCGGCGCGATTGCCCTCACCGCCCGGGCGGCCCGGCTGCCGGTGCCACCCGGCTGCCGACGTGGCAGGTAATCCGGCCCGAGCGTCGATCGATCGACGCGGGGCCGGCACGAGACAGCGGTAACCGGCAGATTCCCTCCGCCGGCGGCGGGGCACGGGCCTCACGCCACCGGCGGAGGCGTGGATCTACGGGCGGTGACCCGGTAGCGGTACCGGCCGGACGAGACAGACAGGACAGGCGAAGCCCACCATGGCGGCACAGAAGATCCGCATTCGGCTCAAGGCCTATGACCACGAGGTCATCGACAGCTCGGCGCGGAAGATCGTCGAGACGGTGACCCGGACGGGTGCGCAGGTCGCGGGACCGGTGCCGCTGCCGACGGAGAAGAACATCTACTGCGTCATCCGGTCGCCGCACAAGTACAAGGACAGCCGCGAGCACTTCGAGATGCGGACGCACAAGCGGCTGATCGACATCCTTGACCCGACGCCGAAGACGGTCGACTCGCTGATGCGGCTCGACCTCCCCGCCGGTGTCGACATCGAGATCAAGCTGTAAGAGGGGCCGGCGCAGTCATGCTCATCCGCAACTACAGAGGGCTCCTGGGCACCAAGCTCGGGATGACCCAGGTATGGGACGCGAACAACCGCGTCGTGCCGGTCACCGTCATCAAGGCCGGACCCAATGTCGTCACGCAGGTCAAGACGCCTGACTCGGACGGATACTCGGCCGTCCAGCTCGGTTACGGCGAGATCGACCCGCGTAAGATCAACAAGCCGGCCCGTGGGCACTTCGCCACGAGCGGGGTGACGCCGCGGCGCCACCTCGTCGAGCTGCGCACCGCCGACGCCGGCAACTACCGGCCCGGCCAGGAGCTGACCGGCGAGGTGTTCGCCGAGGGGACCGTCGTCGACGTCACCGGCACCTCCAAGGGCAAGGGCTTCGCCGGTGTCATGAAGCGTCATGGCTTCAAGGGCCTGGGCGCCGGGCACGGCGTCGAGCGCAAGCACCGCTCGCCGGGTTCGGTCGGCGGCTGCGCCACCCCCGGGCGCGTCTTCAAGGGCCTGCGCATGGCGGGCCGGATGGGCCACGCGCGCACCACCACGCCGGGCCTGACCATCCACGCCNTCGACACCGAGCGTGGCTTTCTGCTGGTGAAGGGCGCGATTCCCGGCCCGGACGGCGGCCTTGTCTTCGTGCGCAGCGCGGCCAAGCGCCCGGCGCCCGAGGCGATCGCCCCGGCCGCGACCGTCGGCGCCGGTGAGGAGGTCTCGGCATGAGCCCGGTGGCGACCGCATCCGATCCGGATGCCACCACCACGCGCACCGTCTCGGTGCACGCGCCGAACGGCGGTGACGGTGGCAGCGCTGAGCTGCCCGGCGGCGTGTTCGACGTGCCGCTGAACGTCCCGCTGATCCACCAGGTCGTGGTCGCGCAGCTCGCCGCGGCCCGCCAGGGCACCCACGCCACCAAGACCCGCGGCGAGGTCCGCGGCGGTGGTCGCAAGCCGTACCGGCAGAAGGGCACCGGCCGCGCCCGGCAGGGCTCACTGCGCGCTCCGCAGTTCACCGGCGGTGGCGTCGTGCACGGCCCGACCCCGCGCAGCTACGACCAGCGCACCCCGAAGAAGATGAAGGCCGCCGCGCTGCGCGGCGCGTTGTCCGACCGGGCGCGCAACAACCGGGTCCACGTCGTGTCCTCGCTGGTCTCCGGTGAGGCGCCGTCGACCAAGGCCGCGGTGACGGCGCTGCGCACGGTCGCGGACACCCGCCGCGTGCTGGTGGTCGCGAGCCGTACCGACGAGCTGACCTGGAAGAGCCTGCGCAACGTCGCGGCGGTGCACCTGCTCGACCCGGGGCAGCTCAACACCTACGACGTGCTGGTGAGCGACGACGTCGTCTTCACCGAGGAGGCGCTGGCCGCGTTCCTCGCCCGCGACAGNCGTCCGGCGTCGCCCGCTGNGGCCGGGGCGGAGGAGAACAAGTGATTCCCGACCCGCGTGACGTGATCCTGCGGCCGGTCGTCTCCGAGAAGAGCTACGGCCTGCTCGACGAGAACGTCTACACCTTCATCGTGCACCCGGACGCGAACAAGACCCAGATCAAGCTCGCGGTCCAGCAGATCTTCAGCGTGCGCGTCCTGCGGGTGAACACCATCAACCGGCAGGGCAAGCGCAAGCGGACCAAGCACGGCTGGGGACACCGGTCCGCGACCAAGCGGGCCCTGGTGAGCCTGGCTCCCGGTGACACGATCGAGATCTTCGGAGGCCCCGGTGCCTGAGCGCGTGCGCCGCGCCGCGGCGGCGGCCCACCGGTCGACGGGCCAGGGACGGTAGGAAGCCATGGGAATTCGTAGGTACAAGCCGACGACGCCGGGGCGTCGTGGCGCGAGCGTGGCCGACTTCGTCGAGATCACCCGTGACCATCCGGAGAAGTCGCTGGTCCGCCCGCTGCACTCCAAGGGCGGGCGCAACGTCCACGGCCGGATCACCACCCGGCACCAGGGCGGCGGGCACAAGCGGGCCTACCGGATCATNGACTTCCGGCGGGACAAGGACGGCGTGCCGGCGAAGGTCGCGCACATCGAGTACGACCCGAACCGCACCGCCCGCATCGCGCTGCTGCACTACGCCGACGGCGAGAAGCGCTACATCATCGCCCCGGTGAAGCTCAAGCAGGGCGACCAGGTCAGCTCCGGGGTGGGCGCCGACATCAAGCCCGGCAACGCCCTGCCGCTGCGCAACATCCCGACCGGCACCGTGGTGCACGCCATCGAGCTGCGTCCCGGCGGCGGCGCGAAGATCGCCCGCAGCGCCGGCGCCAGCGTGCAGCTCGTCGCGAAGGACGGCCCCTACGCCCAGCTGCGGATGCCCTCGGGCGAGATCCGCAACGTGGACGTCCGCTGCCGCGCCACCGTCGGCGAGGTCGGCAACGCCGAGCAGAGCAACATCAACTGGGGTAAGGCCGGCCGGATGCGCTGGAAGGGCCGTCGGCCCACCGTGCGCGGTGTCGCGATGAACCCGGTCGACCACCCGCACGGTGGTGGTGAGGGCAAGACCTCCGGTGGCCGCCACCCGGTCAACCCGAAGGGCCGTCCGGAGGGACGGACCCGCGCCAACCACAAGTCGTCCGACGCGCTCATCGTGCGTCGTCGCAAGCAGAACAGGCGGCGGTAGTGACCTCACGCACCCGGACCCCGGCGCCCGTGAGCCCGCCGTCCGCCCCCCGTACCCACCGGATCTGAGCAGGAAGGAGGAGACACAGCCATGCCACGCAGTCTGAAGAAGGGCCCGTTCGTCGACGACCACCTGCTCAAGAAGGTGGACGTGCAGAACTCGAAGGGCACCAAGCACGTCATCAAGACCTGGTCCCGGCGCTCCACCGTGATCCCCGACATGNTGGGGCACACGATCGCCGTGCACGATGGCCGCAAGCACGTCCCGGTCTTCATCACCGAGGGCATGGTCGGGCACAAGCTCGGCGAGTTCGCCCCGACCCGGACGTTCCGCGGCCACGTCAAGGAGGACCGGAGGTCGCGCCGTGGCTGACGATCTCGTCGAGGGCCTGACCCGCGCCGGCCTGCCGGGCGCCAAGGCGTCGGCCCGCTACGTGCGGGTCTCGCCGACGAAGGCTCGCCGGGTCGTCGACCTGGTGCGCGGCCGGTCGGTCAGCGAGGCGCTCGACATCCTCCGGTTCGCCCCGCAGGCGGCCAGCGACGACGTGTACAAGGTCGTCGCCAGCGCCGCGGCCAATGCCGAGAACAACCACAGCCTCGATCCCGCCACCCTGTGGGTGGGCGAGGTCTACGTGGACGAGGGGCCGACGCTCAAGCGCATCCGGCCCCGCGCCCAGGGCCGGGCCTACCGGATCCGCAAGCGCACCAGCCACATCACCGTCGTGGTGGAGAGCCGGGAGCCGGTCTCCGCGGCCGGTCGGGGCGCGAAGACGACTAGGAGGGCCCGGTAGTGGGGCAGAAGGTCAACCCGCACGGGTTCCGGCTTGGCATCACGTCGGAGTTCACCTCCCNCTGGTACGCCGACAAGCAGTACAAGGCGTACGTCGGCGAGGACGTGAAGATCCGCAAGATGATGTCGCGGGGCATGGAGCGGGCCGGTATCAGCCGGGTCGACATCGAGCGGACCCAGGGTCGGCTGCGGGTGGACATCCACACCGCGCGCCCGGGCATCGTGATCGGCCGCCGCGGCGCCGAGGCCGACCGCATCCGCGGCGACCTGGAGAAGCTCACCGGCAAGCAGGTGCAGCTCAACATCCTCGAGGTCAAGAACCCCGAGGTCGACGCGCAGCTCGTCGCCCAGGGCGTGGCCGAGCAGCTCTCCAGCCGTGTCAGCTTCCGCCGCGCGATGCGCAAGGCGATGCAGACCGCGATGAAGGGCGGCGCCAAGGGCATCCGGGTTCAGTGCTCGGGTCGCCTCGGCGGCGCGGAGATGAGCCGGTCGGAGTTCTACCGTGAGGGTCGGGTGCCGCTGCACACCCTGCGGGCGGACATCGACTACGGCTTCTACGAGGCCCGGACGAACTTCGGCCGCATCGGCGTGAAGGTCTGGATCTACAAGGGCGACATCGTCCAGAGCCGGGCCGAGCGCGAGGCGCAGGAGGCCCTGCAGCGCCAGACCCGTCGGGACCGCCCGCGCCGCGGGCCGCGTTCCGGCTCGTCCGGCACCACGCAGGGCGGTACCGACGCCGGTCGCGCCGCGGCGCGCAGCGAGCGCCGGGGTCGTGGCGGAAACGCGCCGGCCGCCGAGACCGCTGCGTCCGAGGCAGGCGCGACCGAGTCGACCGCACCCGAGTCGACCGCACCTGAGTCGACCGCACCTGAGTCGACCGCACCCGAGTCGACCGCACCCGAGACCACCGCGCCCGAGGCCGCGTCGTCGCCGGCCCCGGCGGCCGAGTCGACCGCGCCCGCCACCGCCGCGAGCGAGTCGGCCGCCACGCCGGCCGCCGCCGCGACGCCGGGCACTCCGGAGAAGGCGGAGGAATAGATCATGCTGATTCCCCGGAAGGTCGCGCACCGCAAGCAGCACCACCCCGGGCGGACCGGTGCGGCCAAGGGCGGAACCCGCGTCACGTTCGGCGAGTACGGGATCCAGGCCCTGGAGTCGGCCTACGTGACGAACCGGCAGATCGAGTCGGCGCGTATCGCGATGACCCGCCACATCCGTCGTGGTGGCAAGGTCTGGATCAACATCTACCCGGACCGCCCGCTGACCAAGAAGCCCGCCGAGACCCGGATGGGTTCCGGCAAGGGCTCGCCCGAGTGGTGGGTCGCGAACGTCAAGCCCGGCCGGGTGCTGTTCGAGCTGTCCGGGGTCGCGGAGCCCGTGGCCCGGGAGGCGATGCGGCGCGCGATCCACAAGCTGCCGATGAAGTGCCGTTTCGTGGTCCGTGAAGGTGGTGCGTGATGGCTGTCGCTACCGCGGACGAGCTGCGGAGCCTGTCGGGCGACGAGCTCGTCGACAAGCTCCGGGAAGCCAAGGAGGAGCTGTTCAACCTCCGGTTCCAGGCGGCGACCGGACAGCTTTCCAACAACCGGCGGCTGCGGGCCGTCCGGCGTGACATCGCCAAGATCTACACGGTGATGCGCGAACGGGAGCTGGGTATCACCGGCGATCNGGCGCTGGTCGCCGGTGCGGCGGACGATGACGCGACGCAGTCGGAACGGGCGTGAGGGCAGTGGCAGACGAGACGGCCTCCCAGGAGGCTTCGCAGAACACCGAGGCGGCGGTCGCGGACCGCGGCTTCCGCAAGGTCCGCGAGGGCCTCGTGGTCAGCGACAAGATGACCAAGACCGTCGTGGTCGCGGTCGAGGACCGCGTGCAGCACCCGCTGTACGGCAAGACGATCCGCCGGACGAAGAAGGTCAAGGCGCACGACGAGAACGGCACCACCGGTGTCGGCGACCGCGTGCTGCTGATGGAGACCCGGCCGTTGTCGGCCACCAAGCGGTGGCGGGTCGTGCAGGTCCTGGAGAAGGCCAAGTAGTTCCGGGGCGAGGCGACCTCGGGGGCCAGACGGCCCCCGAGGCGCCCGGCCCGGCGCCCGGGTGACCGGGTCCGACGCAGTACCGGTTGATCAGTAGTACCGGGTGATCAGGAGCGGAAAGTGATTCAGCAGGAGTNGCGACTTCGGGTCGCCGACAACACCGGAGCGCGGGAGATTCTCTGCATCCGGGTGCTTGGCGGCTCTGGGCGTCGTTACGCGGGGATCGGCGACATCATCGTCGGCACGGTCAAGGATGCCCTGCCCGGCGCCGGCGTGAAGCGCGGCGACGTGGTCAAGGCGGTCGTGGTGCGCACCACCAAGGAGCGCCGGCGGCCGGACGGCTCCTACATCCGTTTCGACGAGAACGCGGCGGTGCTCATCCGGGACGGCGGTGACCCCCGGGGCACCCGCATCTTCGGGCCGGTCGGCCGGGAGCTGCGTGACAAGAAGTTCATGAAGATCATCTCGCTGGCGCCGGAGGTGCTGTGACCGTGGCCACTTTGAAGATCAAGAAGGGTGACACGGTCCAGATCATCACCGGCAAGGACCGCGGCCTGAAGGGGAAGGTCATCCGGGCCTACCCCGAGCAGAACAAGGTCCTCGTCGAGGGCGCGAACCGGATCACCCGGCACACCCGGGTCCAGCAGAGCGCTCGGGGCTCGCAGTCCGGGGGGATCGTCACCCAGGAGGNGCCGATCCACGTGAGCAACGTGATGATCGTCGACCCGTCGGACGGACGGCCCACCAGGATCGGGTACCGCATCAACGAGGACGGCACCAAGGTCCGCATCTCCCGGCGCACCGGCGCCGAGCTGTAGGCCGAGCGAGCAGTCGAGCAGTTGGGAATCGAGATCAAATGACTGTGACCACCGAAGACCGGACCACCGGTGCTCGCCCGGTCCCACGGCTCAAGCAGCGGTACCGCGAGGAGATCGCCGCAACGCTGCGGGAGGAGTTCTCCTACCGCAACGTCATGCAGATCCCCGGCGTCGTGAAGGTCGTCGTCAACATGGGCGTCGGCGACNCCGCCCGGGACGCGAAGCTCATCGACGGCGCCGTGCGCGACCTCGCCGCGATCACCGGCCAGAAGCCGGCCGTGCGCCGGGCGAAGAAGTCCATCGCCCAGTTCAAGCTGCGTGAGGGCATGCCGATCGGGGCCAAGGTGACCCTGCGCGGCGACCGGATGTGGGAGTTCCTCGACCGCCTGGTCTCCATCGCGCTGCCGCGCATCCGTGACTTCCGCGGGCTGTCGCCGAAGCAGTTCGACGGCGCGGGCAACTACACGTTCGGCGTCACCGAGCAGTCGATCTTCCACGAGATCGACATCGACCGGATCGACCGGGTTCGGGGCATGGACATCACGGTCGTCACCACCGCGACCACCGACGACGAGGGCCGGGCGCTCCTGCGGGCGCTGGGCTTCCCCTTCCGGGAGAACTAGACAGATGGCCAAGAAGGCACTGATCGAGAAGTCGAACCGCAAGCCGAAGTACGCGGTGCGCGGCTACACGCGCTGCCAGCGCTGCGGCCGCTCCCGCTCCGTGTACCGGGTCTTCGGACTCTGCCGGGTCTGCCTGCGGCAGATGGCGCACCGCGGCGAGCTGCCCGGCATCACCAAGAGCTCCTGGTAGAACACGGGAGCAGCCCGGTCAACACCGGAGCAGCCCGGTAGACCGCTCCACCTCCGCACCTCCCCCCGATCGCGGCAGGCCCACACGACGGCTGCCGGGGACGACCCCCGGCGCCGGCGGGAACCGCCGTGAGAAAGGCGTCAAGCCATGACGATGACCGACCCGATTGCGGACATGCTCACGCGTGTCCGCAACGCCAGCCGGGCGTACCACGACAGTGTGGTGATGCCTCACAGCAAGATCAAGACCCACATTGCCGAGATCCTCCAGCAGGAGGGCTACATCTCCAGCTGGCACGTCGACGACGCGACCCTGGCTGGCGGCGTCGGCCACACCCTGGTCATCGATCTGAAGTACGGCCCGAACCGCGAGCGTTCGATCGCCGGGATCAAGCGCGTCAGCAAGCCGGGCCTGCGGGTCTACGCCAAGGCGACGAACCTTCCCAAGGTGCTCGGGGGACTGGGCGTTGCCATCATCTCCACCTCGTCGGGGCTGCTGACCGACAAGCAGGCGGGCAAGCGGGGCGTGGGCGGGGAAGTCCTCGCCTACGTCTGGTAAGGAAGGCGAGCGATGTCTCGGATCGGGNGCCTGCCCATTCCCGTCCCCAGCGGTGTCGACATCACCGTCGAGGGGGCGACCGTTACCGTCAAGGGGCCCAAGGGCACCCTGAGCCACGTTGTGGTCGAGCCGATCGCGGTCAACCGGGAGGAGGGTCAGCTCGTCGTGACCCGCCCGGACGACGAACGTCGGTCCCGCTCGCTGCACGGCCTGACCCGCACCCTGGTCTCCAACATGGTCACCGGTGTCACCGCCGGGTACTCCAAGACCCTGGAGATCGTCGGCGTCGGATACCGCGTCCAGGCGAAGGGCTCCGACCTGGAGTTCGCGCTCGGCTACAGCCACCCCGTCCCGGTCAAGGCCCCCGAGGGCATCCGCTTCGAGGTGCAGACCCCGACCCGCTTCGTCGTCCATGGGATCGACAAGCAGCTGGTCGGTGAGGTCTCCGCGAAGATCCGCGGACTGCGCAAGCCCGACCCGTACAAGGGCAAGGGCGTGCGCTACCAGGGCGAGGTCGTCCGCCGCAAGGTCGGGAAGACCGGGAAGTAGGAGATAGATCATGGCAGTGAGCCTCGGCGCCAGCGCGCGTCGGCGGACCGCGAAGCTCCGTCGGCATGTCCGCGTGCGCAAGAAGGTGGCGGGCACCCAGTCCCGTCCCCGGCTCGTCGTCACCCGGTCCTCGCGGCACATCTACGCCCAGGTCATCGACGACGTCGCCGGCCACACGCTGGCCTCGGCGTCCACCCTGGACGTCACCCTGCGCGGTGGCGAGGGCGACAAGTCGTCCCAGGCCCGCAAGGTCGGCGAACTGGTCGCCCAGCGGGCGAAGGCGGCCGGGATCGATGCGGTCGTGTTCGACCGCGGCGGCCGGACCTACGCCGGTCGGATCGCCGCGCTCGCGGATGCGGCGCGGGAAAGCGGGCTGGACTTCTGATGACCACCCAGCCCCAAGCCACCCAGTTCAGCCAGCACAGGGAGATGTTGTAGATGCCAGGCCAGCAGCGCCGCGGCGGCGGGTCCGGCGGCTCGGACCGTCGGGAACGCCGGGACCGGTCGGGCGGCGGCCCGGCCCAGGAGAAGAACGCCTACGTCGAGCGGGTCGTCGCGATCAACCGCGTCGCCAAGGTCGTCAAGGGCGGTCGTCGCTTCAGCTTCACGGCCCTCGTCGTGGTCGGTGACGCGGACGGGACCGTCGGCGTCGGCTACGNCAAGGCCAAGGAGGTCCCCGCCGCCATCGCCAAGGGCGTCGAGGAGGCCAAGAAGCACTTCTTCAAGGTGCCCCGGATCGGCTCGACGATCCCGCACCCGGTGCAGGGTGAGGAGGCCGCGGGCGTCGTGCTGCTCAAGCCGGCCTCGCCCGGTACCGGCGTGATCGCCGGCGGTCCGGTGCGCGCCGTGCTGGAGTGCGCCGGTGTGCACGACGTACTGTCGAAGTCGCTCGGCTCGTCGAACCCGATCAACATCGTGCACGCGACGGTGGCCGCCCTGCGCGGCCTCATGCGGCCCGAAGAGATCGCGGCTCGGCGCGGCCTGCCGCTCGAGGACGTCGCCCCGCCGGCCATGCTGCGCGCCCGCGCGGCCGGGGCCGGTGTGTGATGGCCAAGCTGCGCATCACGCAGATCCGTTCGGGGATCGGCGGTACCCACAACCAGCGGGCCACGCTGCGGACCCTCGGCCTGCGGAAGATCAACGCCACGACCGTCCGTGACGACCGTCCCGAGGTTCGCGGGATGATCAGGACTGTGACCCATCTTGTCCGGGTCGAGGAGGTGGACTCCTAGCCATGGCCGAACTGACCAAGACCGACAAGGGCGAGACCGCCAGCGGTGCGTCCGCCCAGGGCGACGCCGGCTCGGCGCAGACCGAGCGTGGCCGTGGCCTGAAGGTGNATCACCTGCGTCCGGCGCCCGGCGCCCACCGCAGCCGGATCCGCGTCGGTCGCGGTGAGGGCTCCAAGGGCAAGACGGCCGGTCGTGGCACCAAGGGCTCCAAGGCCCGCAAGCAGGTGCCCGCCCGGTTCGAGGGTGNCCAGATGCCCCTGCACATGCGGCTGCCCAAGCTCAAGGGCTTCAGCAACCCGGCCCGGGTGGAGTACCAGGTGGTGAACCTGTCCACGCTGGCCGAGCTGTTCCCCGAGGGCGGCGAGGTGGCCAAGGCCGACCTCGTGGCCAAGGGGGCAGTGCGCGCCAAGCTGCCGGTGAAGGTGCTGGGCAACGGTGACATCGACGTCGCGCTGCACGTCAGCGCCGACGCGTTCTCGGCCTCCGCGCGAGAGAAGATCGCGGCTGCCGGCGGGAGCGTCACCCAGAGTTGAGACCCCGGGCGAGGGGCGGCCCCACGGCCGCCCCTCGCCCTGCTTGTCCGGGCAGCCCCCGCAACACCCCGGCGCGCACCGGCATCAGACAGGTTCTTCCCGGCCACCGCTGCTTACTGGGCGTGATGTCCGGACGAGTGGACCGGGTGTCCTGTTACAGTCGCCTAACCAACGTCGACCGCCGGCCGACGTAGGCGCTCCGCACAGGGCAGGACGTCCACTCCCCGTCGGTCCGCAATCCCAGCAGGAGGAGCCGTGCTCACCGCCTTCACGCGGGCATTCCGCACTCCTGACCTGCGCAAGAAGCTGCTGTTCACCGTCGGGATCGTGGTGCTGTTCCGGTTCGGCAGCGTCATGCCGTCGCCCGGCGTCTCAACCCGCGCGGTCAACACCTGCCTCAACAGCGCGAGCGCCGACAGCAGCAACGTCTACTCGCTGATCAACCTGTTCAGCGGCGGCGCACTGCTGCAGCTCTCCATCTTCGCGCTGGGCATCATGCCCTACATCNCCTCGAGCATCATCATCCAGTTGCTCGTCGTCGTGATCCCCCGCCTCGAGCAGCTCAAGAAGGAAGGCAGCTCGGGCGAGCAGAAGCTCACCCAGTACACGCGCTACCTGACGATCGCGCTCGGCGTCCTGCAGGCGACCGGCATCGTGGCGCTGGCCCGCAGCGGACGGCTCTTCCCGAGCTGCTCGGCCGCCATCATCCCGGACACGAGCCTGTTCCGCGTCGCGACGATCGTCATCACGATGACCGCCGGCACCTCGGTCATCATGTGGATGGGTGAGCTGATCACCGCGCGCGGCGTCGGCAACGGCATGTCGCTGCTGATCTTCACCTCGATCGCGGCGCGGCTTCCCTCCGAGGGCAGCCGGATCCTCCAGGTCGCCGGCGGCGTGGTGTTCAGCCTGGTGATTCTGCTGGGGCTCGCGATCATGGTTTTCGTGGTGTTCGTGGAGCAGTCCCAGCGACGGATCCCGGTCCAGTACGCGAAGCGGCTGATCGGTCGGCGGATGTACGGGGGCACCTCCACCTACCTGCCCATCAAGGTCAACCAGGCCGGGATCATCCCCGTCATCTTCGCCTCCTCCCTGCTCCAGCTCCCGCAGCTCGCCGGGCAGGTCTGGAGCAACCAGGGCTTTCAGGACTTCGAGCAGAGGTATCTCTCTCGCGGGGACCATCCGCTCTATCTCGTGACGTACTTCGCACTCATCATCGCCTTCACCTACTTCTATGTTGCGATCACCTTCAACCCAACGGAGGTCGCGGACAACATGAAGAAGTATGGTGGGTTCATCCCCGGGATCAGACCGGGTAACCCGACGGCGGAGTACCTCAAACACGTCCTAGACCGGATCACTCTCCCCGGCTCGCTGTTCCTCGGGGTGATCACGGTCCTTCCGTTGNCACTGTTGAACCTGACCAAGGACCAGCCGTTCCCCTTCGCGGGCACCTCGGTCCTGATCATGGTGGGGGTGGGGCTGGAAACCGTGAAGCAGATCGAAAGNCAGCTCATGCTCCGCAATTACGAAGGTTTCCTCCGGTAGTGCGCCTCGTACTGGTGGGACCGNCCGGTGCCGGAAAGGGTACGCAGGCCGCGTTCATTGCCCAGGCGCGGTCCATCCCCAAGATCTCGACTGGGGACATCTTCCGAGCGAACGTGNGACAGGGAACCGAACTGGGCGTCAAGGCCAAGACCTTCATGGATGCCGGTGACCTCGTGCCCGACGAGATCACCATCGGGATGGTTCGCAACCGGCTCGCCGAGGACGACGCGGTCAAGGGCTTCCTGCTCGACGGGTTCCCCCGCAACGTTCCCCAGGCCGAGGTGCTCGGGCAGATGCTCGACGGGATGGGAACCCGCCTGGACGTGGTCCTGGAGCTCGTCGTCGACGACGACGAGGTGGTGCGGCGGCTCTCCGGCCGGCGGACGTGCCGCGCCTGCGGCCACATCTGGCATCTCGACTTCGACCCGCCGTCCGTCGAGGGCCTGTGCGACCGGTGTGGTGGCGACCTGTTCCAGCGCGACGACGACCAGGCCGCGACCGTACGCCACCGGCTCGAGGTGTANGCGGACCAGACGTCGCCGCTGGTGGCGTACTACGCCGAGAAGGGCATCCTGATNGGCATCGACGCCACCGGCCCGGTGGACAACGTCACCGATCGGGCGCTCGACGCGCTGCGGCACTACGGGGACTGAGACGTCCGCCGCCCAGCGGGTCCCGCCCTCGCGGTGGGTGGCGGCCGACGGCGGTCCTCGGGGTGGGCGCCGGTGGCTCGGATGATCGTCCGTACTGCCGGCACCGGGTCGACGGTTAGCATCGGGTATCGGACCAGGACACGGACACAGACCGAGGCGAGAGCGTGGCGCGACGAGAGCACGTCCAGATCAAGACCGCGGCGGAGATCGCCAAGATGCGGGTGGCCGGCCTGCTCGTCGCCAAGACGCTCGCCCGGCTGCGTGAGGCGGTCGCCCCCGGCGTGACGACCGCCGACCTCGACGCCCTCGCGGAGAAGACGATCCGCGACGACGGCGGAATCCCCTCGTTCAAGGGCTATGCCCAGCCGCCGTACCCGGCGTCGATCTGCAGTTCGGTCAACAACGAGGTCGTCCACGCGATCCCGACCCGCCGACGGGTGCTGCGCGAGGGCGACATCATCTCGATCGACTGCGGCGCGATCGTGGACGGCTGGCACGGGGACGCTGCGATCACCGTCCCGGTCGGCGAGGTGTCCCGCGAGGCCCTCGACCTGATCGAGACCTGTGAGGGCTCGCTGTGGGCCGGCCTGGCCGCCGCCCAGCTCGGCGGCAAGCTCACCGACATCAGTGCCGCCGTGGAGCGCCACATCCGCCCGCACGGCTACGGCATCGTCGACCACTACGGTGGCCACGGCATCGGCACCGAGATGCACCAGCCCCCCCACGTGCTCAACTACGGCCGGCCCGGTCGCGGCATCCGGCTGGTCGAGGGACTGGCGCTGGCGATCGAGCCGATGATCACCACGGGCTCGCCGGACACGACCGTGCTGTCCGACGACTGGACCGTCGTGACCCAGGACGGCAGCCTCGCCGCGCACACCGAGCACTCGGTGGNGATCACCCCGCGGGGCCCCTGGGTGCTGACCGAGCCCGACGGTGGGGTTGCGCGGCTCGCCGCGCTCGGCGTCGCCTGCGGGCAGCCCGCCGACGCCCCGTCCGGCATCGGCTGAGCCTGTGTTGGCCCTTGACGGATGGGCCACGTACACTCTTCAGTTGGCGGTCTCCTCACGCCGGTGTGCTCCACCGCGTCGATAGCAGTCCTGAAACGTGGCAGTTGCGGTCGGTGGCAGTGTGGTTGGCGGTCCGTGGTCCCCTTCGGGGTCGGCGGGCCCTGACCTGGGTCTTTCCGGACTAATGTCCGGTCAGCTCGACCGGGCGCGGCCGAACCGCCGATTCAGTCGTCGACGTCAGGACAGCGGAGGACATGCCGAAGAAGGACGGGGCCATCGAGATCGAGGGCCGTGTGGTGGAGCCGCTCCCGAACGCAATGTTCNGGGTCGAGCTCCAGAACGGTCATCGCGTTCTCGCCCACATCAGCGGCAAGATGCGTCAGCACTACATCCGGATCCTGCCGGAGNACCGCGTCGTGGTCGAGCTCTCGCCCTACGACCTGTCTCGCGGCCGCATCGTCTACCGCTACAAGTAGTCGATCTCCTCCACCTCGCTCGTACCACCATCCCATCGCCACGCGCGGCCCGCGGCTGCGCAGGAGGTCCGCAACAGCCGTGAAGGTCAAGCCCAGCGTCAAGAAGATCTGTGACAAGTGCAAGGTGATCCGCCGCCACGGGCGCGTCATGGTCATCTGCGACAACCTTCGTCACAAGCAGCGTCAGGGCTGAAGCCACTGACGGGTGGGCCTCGCCCTGCCGGCGGCGCGCGCAGGCGCGCCGCGCGGCCCGGCTGAGGAACACCGCACCCAAGCGATGCCAGGCGTCCCCGCGCGGGACGTCTCACCCCCGGTCGGAGGCCGGGGCCCGGCCGGCACTGTGCCGGCCGGGGCGGCATCGCCCGAGACCTCCGGTTGCAGGAAGGAAACATCCGTACATGGCACGCCTCTCCGGCGTCGACCTCCCCCGCGAGAAGCGGGTCGAGATCGCCCTGACCTACATCTTCGGGATCGGCCGTACCCGCTCTCGGGAGACCCTCGCCGCCACCGGGGTCAATCCGGACACCCGTGTCCGCGACCTGAGCGAGGACGAGATCGTCCGGCTGCGCGAGTGGATCGACGCGAACTACCGGGTGGAGGGCGACCTCAACCGGGAGATCAAGCAGGACATCCGCCGCAAGATGGAGATCGGCTGCTACCAGGGTCTCCGGCACCGCCGGAACCTGCCGGTCCACGGTCAGCGCACGCACACCAACGCCCGCACCCGCAAGGGCCCGCGCCGTGCCATCGCCGGTAAGAAGAAGGCCGGCAAGAAGTAGTCAGGGCGCCCGGCGGGCCGCTCGGCCCGGCCTCGGACGACCACTGATCGACGACCTCGCAGACGGAGACCACACGCGAAGATGCCTCCCAAGACTCGCGCCGCCGGCGCCAAGAAGGTCCGGCGCAAAGAAAAGAAGAACGTCGCCCACGGGCACGCTCACATCAAGAGCACGTTCAACAACACGATCGTTTCGATCACCGATCCCACCGGGAACGTGATCTCCTGGGCCTCCGCCGGCCACGTCGGCTTCAAGGGCTCCCGGAAGTCCACCCCCTTCGCCGCGCAGATGGCCGCCGAGAACGCGGCCCGCAAGGCGCAGGAGCACGGGATGCGCAAGGTCGACGTGTTCGTGAAGGGCCCCGGCTCCGGCCGGGAGACCGCGATCCGCTCGCTGCAGGCCGCTGGCCTGGAGGTCGGGGCGATCCAGGACGTCACCCCGACCCCCCACAACGGTTGCCGCCCGCCCAAGCGGCGCAGGGTGTGACCGTGCGGCGTGACGACCGCGGCCGGGATGGCGTCCCGGCCGGAGTCGTGGCGTCGCGTTCGAGTTCGCGCCAGGAGACGAGAGAGAAGGACTAGATGGCCCGTTACACCGGCGCGGACTGCAAGCGTTGCCGCCGCGAGAAGACGAAGCTGTTCCTCAAGGGCAGCAAGTGCGACACCCCGAAGTGCCCGATCGAGATCCGGCCCTACCCGCCGGGCGAGCACGGTCGGGGCCGTACCAAGGACTCCGAGTACCTGCTGCAGAAGCGCGAGAAGCAGAAGTGCGCGCGGATCTACGGCATCCTGGAGAAGCAGTTCCGGGGCTACTACGACGAGGCGAACCGTCGGGCCGGCAAGACCGGTGACGAGCTGCTGAAGATCCTCGAGTCGCGGCTCGACAACGTCGTCTACCGGGGGGGCTTCGCGCCGTCCCGCGACGCCGCCCGCCAGGCCGTCCGGCACGGCCACGTCCAGGTCAACGGGCNCAAGGTCGACATCCCGAGCTACCGGATCAGCGAGAACGACATCGTCGAGATCGCGCCGAAGGCCCGGGAGCTCACCCCGTTCATCGTCGCCCGGGAGACCGCGGGCCAGGGCCGGGCCGTCCCGGCGTGGCTGGAGTCCATCCCGAGCCAGATGCGGATCCTGGTGCACTCCCTGCCGGCCCGGCAGGTCATCGACACCCAGGTCCAGGAGCAGCTGATCGTCGAGCTGTACTCCAAGTAGTTCCGGTCGCCCGTAGTTCCGGTCGCCCCCGTCGCGTGGCAGCGGGGCACACTGGAGGAGCGACAACCGGTGCCGTGCGCGCCGCCCGGGTGGTTGACCGGGCGGCGGGCGGACACCGGGCCCGCGGGTGGGACGGACCGATGTCCCACCCGCCGGCTCCCGAACCGGGNGCCCGCAGCACACGGCGTCATATGGCGGTCGCCGTGGTCGGAAGGATCGCAACATGCTGATCGCTCAGCGTCCCACCCTCGTCGAGGACCCGATCTCCGAGTTCCGGTCGCGTTTCGTGATCGAGCCGCTGGAGCCGGGCTTCGGCTACACCCTCGGCAACTCGCTGCGCCGGACCCTGCTGTCCTCCATCCCCGGCGCCTCGGTGACCAGCATCCGCATCGACGGGGTGCTGCACGAGTTCTCCACCGTGCCCGGCGTCAAGGAGGACGTGACCGACCTGATCCTGAACCTCAAGGAACTGGTCGTCAGCTCCGACAACGACGAGCCGACGGTGATGTACCTGCGCAAGCAGGGCCCCGGCGAGGTCACGGCGGCGGACATCGCCCCGCCGGCCGGCGTCGAGGTGCACAGCCCCGAGCTGCGCCTGGCCACCCTCAACGACAAGGGCAAGCTCGAGATCGAGCTGACCGTCGAGCGGGGTCGCGGGTACGTCAGCGCGGCCCAGAACAAGCAGGNCGGCCAGGAGATCGGGCGGATCCCGATCGACTCGATCTACTCGCCGGTGCTGAAGGTGACCTACAAGGTCGAGGCGACCCGCGTCGAGCAGCGCACCGACTTCGACCGGCTCATCGTCGACGTCGAGACGAAGCCGTCGATCTCCCCGCGCGACGCGATGGCGAGCGCCGGCAAGACCCTGGTCGGCCTGTTCGGGCTGGCCCAGGAGCTCAACGCCGAGGCGGAGGGCGTGGACATCGGCCCGTCCGCCGCGGACGCGGCGCTGGCGGCCGACCTCGCGCTGCCGATCGAGGAGATGGACCTGACCGTCCGCTCCTACAACTGCCTCAAGCGCGAGGGCATCCACACGATCGGCGAGCTGGTCTCCCGCAGCGAGGCCGACCTGCTCGACATCCGCAACTTCGGGCAGAAGTCGATCGACGAGGTCAAGACGAAGCTCGGCGCGATGGGCCTGCAGCTCAAGGACTCCCCGCCCGGATTCGACCCGCGTCAGGCCGTGGACACCTACGGCACCGACAGCTACAACCCGGCGTTCTCCGACCCGTCCGACGACGGCGCGGAGTTCGTCGAGACCGAACAGTACTGACCTTCACGAGGGCCCCCGCCCACCGGCGGGGGCCCTCGACGACCTCCGGTGGCGCATGCCGCCGTCCTACGGGCGGGCAGCCTGGCGGGACAGTGAAAGGAACGAGGAGCACTCATCATGCCCACGCCAACGAAGGGCGCCCGGCTCGGCGGCAGCCCCGCACATGAGCGGCTGCTGCTGGCCAACCTCGCCACCGCGCTGTTCGAGCACGGCGGCATCACCACCACCGAGGCCAAGGCCAAGCGGCTGCGCCCGTACGCCGAGCGGCTGGTGACCTTCGCCAAGCGCGGCGACCTGCACGCCCGGCGCCGCGTCATGCGCCACGTGCGGGACAACTCGGTGGTGCACACCCTGTTCACCGAGATCGGCCCGCGGTACGCCAACCGGGACGGTGGCTACACCCGGATCATCAAGCTCGGCAACCGCAAGGGCGACAACGCCCCGCTGGCCCGCATCGAGCTGGTGGAGGCGCTGACCGTCGGCCAGCAGGCCGTCGGCGAGGCCGAGCGCGCCCGCGGAACCCGCTTCTCCGAGCGGCGCAAGCCGACCGGTGCCACCGCCGAGGCCGCCGAGGACCTGGCGAGCGAGTCGCCGACCGCCGCCGCCGTGGCAGCGCAGTCCGCCGAGGAGCAGGCCCCCGTCGAGGAGACGCTCACCGCCCAGGCGGCCGAGACGTCGGCGGCCACCGTCGAGGAGACGGACGACGACGGTCCGGCCGAGTCGAAGTCCTGACCAGGGAGATCCCTCGTCGAGGACGCGGTCTGCCGCCGCCGCCCGCGTCCCGCCGGTAGCTCCCGCAAGGCCCGCCGCCCATCATGGGCGGCGGGCCTTCGCCGTTCAGGTCGCCGCGTTCGTTCCACGCTCGGGGTGCCTGTCGGGGTGCCGCCGGGACCGCCGCGTCGTGCCCCACCTGCACGCCGCCGTACGGGGAGAGACAGATGTCCGATGTCGTGGGATCCGATCCGCGGGTGCCCCACGCGGTGCCCGGCGCCGTGACGGACGTGGCGGCGCGGGCGGCGGGCCTGGTCCGGCTGCGCCTGGACATCGCCTACGACGGCACGCCGTTCGCCGGCTGGGCCCGTCAGCCTGGCCAGCGGACCGTGCAGGGCGACGTGGAGGATGCGCTCATCCGGGTCGCCCGGCTGGCGGCCGTGCGCCTGACGGTGGCCGGGCGCACCGACTCCGGGGTGCACGCCGCCGGGCAGGTCGCCCACGTCGACCTCCCCACGGACGTCCCGCTCGGCGGGCTCGCGCGGCGGCTCAACGGCGTCCTCGACCGGTCGGTCCGGGTCACCGGCCTCGCCCCCGCGCCGGCCGGGTTCGACGCCCGCTTCTCGGCGCTGTCCCGGCGTTACGTCTACCGCATCACCGACGCGCCGTTCGGCGCCGAGCCGCTGCGGCGGTTCGACACGCTCGCCTGGCCGCGGCCGCTGGACGTACCGGCGATGGCCTCGGCGGCGCTGCTGCTGGTCGGCGAGCACGACTTCGCGGCCTTCTGTCGTCGGCGGGAGGGCGCGACGACCGTGCGCACCCTGCTGCGCCTCGATGTGCTGCGCCGCCCCGACGGGGTGGTCGTCGCCGACGTCGAGGCGGACGCCTTCTGCCACTCGATGGTCCGGGCGCTCGTCGGGGCGTTGCTGGCGGTGGGAGAGGGGCGTCGGCCGCCGCAGTGGCCGGCCGCGGTCCTGCGCCGCGGACTGCGCGATCCGGCCGTCACCGTCGCCCCCGCGCACGGGCTGACGCTGGTCGAGGTGCGTTACCCCCCGGACACTGAGCTGGCGGCGCGGGCCGAGGTCACCCGGGCCGTGCGCGTGCCGACCACCCCGTCCGGCTGAGGTCTGCCGAGGCCCGTGACGTCAGCGGCGCGGACCGTGCCCGAGCACCGCCCGGTCGCCCATCGGCTCGGTGGCGAGCGTGGCAAGGTCGGTCTGGGCGTTGCGCAGCGCCGGGTCGGTGGCCGCGCCCGNGGTGCCGTCGACGTACGCGATCTGGGTGTAGACGAGATAGTGCCCGCGGCTCAGCGCACTGCGCCAGGAGTTGTTCCCGCCCGGCCCGGTGATCTGCGTGTTCTGGATCGTGCCGGCCGGGATCGGCAGCGGCACGATGCCGCCGCGGCCCTGGTTGAGCACCTGCGCGGCCTGGGTGGCCGTCGCGCTGGTGTCCAGGGAGAACACGGTCACTCCCGCGAGTACCTGCCGTGCGCCCGGCTGGGGATGGCTGAGGAACAGCGAGCGCACCACCTGCCGGCAGTGCGGGGCCTTCACCTGGGCGATCAGATCGCCGGTGAGGTTCGGGCAGCCGGAGTCGAGCTTGCGGGCGAGTCGCTGGTAGCCACGCCCGTCGACCGCGACGGACGACTCGGGGAAGAACTCCTCGGGGGTGATCGGATCCGCGTC
Source organism: Frankia sp. AvcI1 (assembly GCF_001420875.1). NCBI lineage: Bacteria > Bacillati > Actinomycetota > Actinomycetes > Frankiales > Frankiaceae > Frankia > Frankia sp. AvcI1. The sequence goes on from NZ_LJFZ01000003.1 coordinate 363,100, forward strand.
GACCGCGGCGCTGTCGAGGAAGTTCGCCGGTATCGGCGGCAACGAGGCCGTCGCGGCCGGCGCGGCGGCGCCCTTGTCGTCCCCGCCGCGCAACGCGACGACCGCCACAGCCGCGATGAGTACCAGGACGGCTCCGGCGACGACGGCCAGCAGCCGCCGGGAACCGCTGACCCGGCCCGCCAGGCCGGATCGTCCTCCTCGCCCGGCCGCGGGAGGAGGAGGACCGGCGCCGGTGCGGCCGCCGGCGCCGTCGGGCTCGTCGGGGTAGCCGTCCCCGTCGGGGTCTTCGTCCCCGTCGGCGTACCTGTCCCCGTCGGGGTACTCGTCGCTGTTCGGGTACTCGTCGCTGTTCGGATACCCGTTGTTCGGATACCCGTTGTCCGGGTAGCCGCCGCCGGCTGCCTGGTTGTCCAGGTCGCCGAGGTCGGTCCAGGCGGGAGGGGCGGGCGTGTCGGTCGGGGAGCTGGTGCCGGACAGGGGATGCGGCTCGGTCTGGGGATGTGGCTCGGTCTGGGGATGCGGGTTGGTTCGGGGACCTGGGTGGGCGAGGGGGGTGACGCCGGTCAGCCGGCCGGGCGCGCCCGACCAGCCCCGGATCGACCAGCCGCTCGCCGGTTCGGACGGCGCGGGCTGCGCGCCCGACCGCGGTGGGAAGCCGGTGCCGGCTTCCGCGCCGATCCCTGGGGCAGCACTCGTCGGCGCGGCGTCGCCGGCCGCGGGTCGTTCCGATCGCGGTACGCCGAGGCCCACGGCCCCGGTAGCCGGTCGGGACGCCGGACGTTCGTGGCGGCCCGGCCAGGCCGCCGTGGCAGCACCCGGGTGCGTCCCTGCCGTGCCGGTGGATGCCGTGCCGGTGGACGCCTGATCGGTGGATGGCTGGTCGGTCGGGGACTGGTCGGTCGAGGTCTGGTCGAAGGACGGCCACTCGGACGCGGACGGCTCGGGCGGCGCGGCCTCGGACGAGGTCGACCCGGCCGGCCCCGGAGCCGAACTCGCGCTGGTGGCGAGGTGGTCGAACGAGAAGGCGTAGCTGCGGGGGCCGCCGAAGAGGGGATCGTCGCTCGGGGGCGTCCAACCGTCGTAGCTGACGTAGCGGCCGCGCAGGTCCTGGCCTCCGGATGACGCCGGACTCGGCAGATCGGGACCGGGCACACCGGCCGCGCCGGTGAGAGCCGCCGCGGCGGCTCCCGGGGGTCCGGACGGCCTGCCGGCGGAATCGATCGGGTCGTCCGGCCGGGCGGCGCGGTCCGGTCGGTCGCGCGGCGGAGTGCCCGACCCCGCGCGCGTCTCGTGTCCCTCGCCACCCAATTCAGTCATCTCGGTCAGAATAGCTAGCTCGCTGGAGGGTGCCAGCCCATCTGCGGGCATCCCCGCGCGGGCGCCCCGTCCGACGCCCGCCCGATACACTGGGCAGCCAGCGAGGTTTCGACGGGCCGGGTGGGTCGGGCGCGTGTGGTGCGGTTGGCGTCCTGACGGCGATGGCTGGTCGGGCCGCTCGGCGGTCCGCTCAGATCGCCTGGTAACCTCAAAGACTGCTGCGCGTGACACGTCCCGTCTGCGCGCTCACCATTCTTGACGAGATCCGCCCGAGGCCCCTCGGAGTTCCAGGCGGAGTCGTCCGAACGAGAAGGCAGACCTGTGCGCACGTACCAGCCCAAGCCCGCGGATGTCCAGCGTGTGTGGCACGTCATCGATGCCACCGACGTGGTGCTCGGTCGGCTGGCGACCCAGGCCGCCACGCTGCTGCGTGGCAAGCACAAGCCGTACTTCGCCCCGCACATCGACACCGGCGACTTCGTCATCGTCGTCAACGCCGGCAAGGTCGCGCTGAGCGGGAACAAGCGTCAGCAGGCCCAGTACCACCGGCACTCGGGCTTCCCGGGCGGTCTGCGCAGCACCTCGTACGGTGAACTGCTCGACACGCGGCCGCAGATCATCATTGAGAAGGCCATCAAGGGCATGCTGCCGAAGAACAAGCTCGGCCGCGCCCAGGGCACCAAGCTGAAGGTCTACGCGGGGCCGACGCACCCGCACGACGCTCAGCAGCCCACCCCNTTCGAGATCATCCAGGTCGCGCAGTAACCGCTGACCTCCTCCAGCCGGTCGGCGGGCGGTGTTGATCCGCTCCGGGCGCCGGCTACGGGAACCACGCATCAACCGAGGAAGGAACGCGACGTGGCTGTCNTGACCGACGTACAGGGCAACCCCCGCGCCACTGGGCGGCGCAAGGAGGCGGTCGTCCGCGTGCGCCTGCTCCCCGGCAACGGGAAGTGGACGCTCAACGGGCGGACGCTGGAGGAGTACTTCCCCAACAAGGTGCACCAGCAGCTCGTCAACGAGCCGCTGAAGGCNCTGGACAAGGCCGAGTCGTACGACATCGTCGCCCGGCTGCACGGCGGCGGGGTGTCGGGCCAGGCCGGCGCCCTTCGCCTCGCCATCGCCCGCGCGCTGACGCTGGCGGAGGAGGAGTCACGGCCTACTCTCAAGAAGGCCGGCTTCCTGACCCGAGACGCCCGGGTCAAGGAGCGCAAGAAGTACGGGCTGAAGAAGGCCCGTAAGGCTCCGCAGTACANCAAGCGCTGACCTTGCGTCCCCCTCGTCGGCGCGCCCCCGCGATGGGCGCGCCTGCGGAGGGGACGGGTGCCGCCGGTGCGTGCCTCGGTCTCCGCCTGAACCTTCGACTTCATGGGAGACCTCAGTGACGAGGCTCTTCGGCACCGACGGCGTCCGGGGCGTGGCGAACGTCAACCTCACCGCGGAGCAGGCGCTGTCCCTGGCCTCCGCGGCCGTGGAGCTGCTGGGCGCGCCGGGNCGCTCTGCCGGGCCGGCGCAGCGGCCTCGCCCGCTCGTGGTCGTCGGCCGGGACACCCGTCCGTCCGGTGAGTTCCTCGAGGCCGCGGTCGTCGCCGGCCTGGCCGCCTCAGGTGCCGACGTCGCCCGCATCGGCGTCGCTCCGACCCCGGCCGTGGCGCACGCGGTCGCCGCCAGCGACGCGACCTTCGGCGTGATGCTCTCCGCCAGCCACAACCCGATGCCGGACAACGGCATCAAGGTGTTCGCCGCCGGCGGTCTCAAACTCCCCGACGAGGTCGAGGACGCCATCGAGCGGCGGATGGCGCAACCACCCGGCCCCCGACCCGTCGGTGCCGACGTCGGGCGGATCCGGGACGAACCAGGGCTTCTCGACCGCTACGCGGACCACCTGCTCGCCGCCCTTCCGGTGCGGCTCGACAACCTGCGGGTCGTCGTCGACTGCGCCCAGGGCGCGGCCTCGGCGCTCGCGCCGCGGGTACTGCGCGCCGCCGGCGCGGACGTCATCGCGCTGCACGCCGACGGCGACGGCGCGGCGATCAACGACGGCAGCGGCGTCACCCATCTGGACAGCCTGCGGGCGGCGGTTGTCGACCAGGCCGCCGATGTCGGCATCGCCCACGACGGCGACGCGGACCGCTGCCTCGCGGTGGACGCCGCCGGCGAGATCGTCGACGGCGACCAGATCCTCGCCATCTGCGCGCTCGCCCTGGCCGAGCGCGGCGAACTGGCCGACGACACGGTCGTCGTCACCGTGATGTCGAACCTGGGCTTCCACCACGCGATGCGCGAGGCGGGGATCACCGTCGTGACCACGCCCGTCGGCGACCGGTACGTGGTGGAGGCGATGCGCGCCGGCGGCTACGTGCTCGGCGGCGAGCAGAGCGGGCACGTCGTCTTCCTCGACCACGCCACCACCGGCGACGGGCTGCNGACGGCGCTGCGGCTGCTCGGCCGCGTCGCCGAGACCGGCCAGCCCCTCGGCGAGCTCGCCAAGGCCATGACCCGATTGCCGCAGGTGCTCGTCAACGTGCGCGGCGTCGATCGCACCCGGGTGGACACCTCACCGCAGCTGCGGGCGGCCGTCGCCGCGGCGGAGGCCGAGCTCGGCGACGGCGGCCGGGTGCTGCTTCGGCCCTCGGGAACCGAGCCGCTGGTCCGCGTCATGGTGGAGGCGGAGACCGACGCCGTCGCGCGGGACACCGCCCAGCGCCTCGCGGCCGTCGTCCGCGCCGCGCTGNCGGCGCCCCGCTGAGTCCGCCCTCGCCAACCCNCCGGCGAGGCCACGCCAGGACAACTCACCCGGTGTTCGGCCGGCCAGGTCCGCCCGCCCGGGGAACCTGCGTACGCTGAGTCGCATGTGCGGGATCATCGGGTACGTCGGTGACCAGTCGGCCCTGGACGTCGCGTTGAACGGCCTGCGGCGCCTGGAGTACCGCGGCTATGACTCCTCCGGCGTCGCGGTCGTCGGCGCCGGGGCCCTGCGGACGGCGCGGCGGGCCGGCAAGCTCGCCAACCTGGAGAAGCTGCTGGCCGAGAGCGCGGCGGCGGATCCGATGCCCGGGACGACCGGGATGGGGCACACCCGGTGGGCCACCCACGGCGGCCCGACCGACGCCAACGCCCATCCCCACACCGACTGCACCGGCGCGATCGCCGTCNTCCACAACGGCATCATCGAGAACTTCGCCGCGCTGCGCGCCGAGTTGGAGGCGATCGGGCACGAGCTCGCCAGCGAGACGGACACCGAGGTCGTCGCCCACCTGCTGGAAGTCGAGCTGGGCAACGCCGCCGCCGCGCCGGCGGCGGCGATCCCGGAGGACGTCACCCCCCGGCCGACCCGCCCCGGCACGGCTCCCGCGTCCGCGTCCGTGCCCGGCTCGGGCGAGCCGGTCGGCCGCGTCGCGGAACCGGGGACGCACCCGTTGACCGTGGCGTTGCAGCGCGTCTGCCGCCGGCTGGAGGGTGCCTTCACCCTCGTCGTGCTGCACCGCGACTTTCCCGAGGTGGTCGTCGGCGCCCGGCGCAACAGCCCCCTGGTCGTCGGGCTGGGCACGGGGGAGACCTTCCTCGCCAGCGACGTCTCGGCGTTCATCGCCCACACCCGCGAGGCGCTGGAGATCGGCCAGGACCAGGTGGTCGAGGCCCGCCGGGACGGCGTCACCGTGACCGACTTCGCCGGGGAGGTCGTCGAGGGGCGCCACTACCACNTCGACTGGGACGCGGGCGCCGCGGAGAAGGGCGGCTACCCGTACTTCATGCTCAAGGAGATCAACGAGCAGCCGACCGCGCTCGCCGACACCCTGCGGGGTCGGNTGTCCGCCGACGGCGCGATCGTCCTCGACGAGGAGCGGCTGTCCGCCCAGGACTTCCGGGACGTCGACAAGGTCTTCATCGTGGCCTGCGGGACGGCCTACCATGCCGGACTGATCGCGAAGTACGCCGTCGAGCACTGNACGCGCCTGCCCTGCGAGGTCGAGATGGCCTCGGAGTTCCGCTACCGGGATCCCGTGCTGGACCGCTCNACCCTCGTCATCGCGATCAGCCAGAGCGGCGAGACGCTGGACACGCTGATGGCCGTCAAGCACGCACGGGAGCAGAAGGCCCGGGTGCTGGCGATCTGCAACACGAACGGGTCGACGATCCCCCGGGAGTCCGACGCGGTGCTGTACACGCGCTGCGGGCCCGAGGTCGGCGTCGCCTCGACCAAGACCTTTCTCGGCCAGGTCGCGGCCTGCCTGCTCGTCGGTCTGTACCTGGCGCAGGTGCGGGGCGTGNTCTACGGCGACGAGGTCGCCGCCTACGTCGAGCGGCTGCAGCGGATGCCCGACCTGGTGGAGCGGACGCTGGGCCGGCTCGAACCGATCCGCGAGCTCGCCCNCAGCCTGGCCGACGCCAAGGCCNTGCTCTTCCTCGGCCGCCACGTGGGCTACCCGGTGGCGCTGGAGGGGGCCCTCAAGCTCAAGGAACTCGCCTACATNCACGCCGAGGGGTTCCCGGCGGGCGAGCTCAAGCACGGGCCGATTGCGCTCATCGAACCGGGCCTGCCCGTGATCGTCGTCGTACCGTCACCGCGCGGGCGCGCGCACCTGCACGGAAAGATCGTTTCCAACATTCAGGAGGTCCGGGCGCGGGGCGCGCGGACCATCGTGATCGCCGAGGANGGCGACGTCGCGGTGGAGCCCTACGCCGACCATCTCATCCGGGTACCGGCGACGTCGTCCCTGTTCGCGCCCCTGGTGACGACCCTGCCGCTGCAGGTGTTCGCCTGCGAGCTCGCCCTCGCCCGCGGCCTCGACGTCGACCAGCCGCGCAACCTCGCGAAGTCCGTCACGGTGGAGTAGGCCATCCCCCGTGAGTCGCCTTCGGCGACTCACGGGGACCCCTGGCCTCGGGGTGGTAGCCGGTTTCCGTCAGATCGCCTTTGGCGATCTTCCTGGGTTGGTCGGCGGGGCCTTCGGCGACTCACGGGGACCTCTG